>JACPSF010000357.1 GCA_016193385.1 Deltaproteobacteria bacterium | reverse complement strand
AGAGGAAAAGCGGGGTGGGGCTAAGATTTGCAGATTTAACCCCGAGTTCCCATTGCGCGGTTTTTGTGATAACGCTCTCTCGCTATGGTAACAAAAATCACGAGGCTGAAAGAGGCTCGGAAGGTGCCCAATCCATGACACTGAGAATTGGCACGTCTGAGGCCGGGGGTACCTTTCATACCCAAGCAGTAGCGATCGCCGGGCTTTTTAACCGGATGCGTCCAGACAAAGACAAGTGCATAGTTCAGACCAATCTGGTGAGCCTCGATGACGCAAAGCTCTTCGACAGAGGCGAAATCGAGTTCGGTCTTATGGCCTCCAACTGGATCGGCCGGGCCAGGGATGGGGTGCCGCCTTTTACTCGCGGAATCGCCCTGCGCATGGTGTCTCCGGTCAACGCTGGCCCGGTTTTCTTTGTCACTCTCGCCCATTCCCGGATAAAGACCGTCAGTGATCTTGCGGGCAAACGCGTCGCTGTGGGCCCCCATGGAAGCGGCATGGTGGAGCACGTCAGTACTATCTTTAACGTCTTGGGTATCCCGTTTGATAGTTTCACTCCAGTTTACGTGAGCTTTGCCGAAGGAGCAGAGGCTTTGGTAGCCGGCGATGTTGATGCGCAGTTCCAGCGTCCGATTCCCAATCGGGTGATGACAAATTTGAGCGAACGCGTTGAAGTCCGTGTTATTCCCTATGCTCCAGACCAGATTGAGAAGGTTCTTTCTGAGGTGTCGTTCTATCGCGGCATCACCATAGAGAAAGGAGCGTTCCGCGGGGTCGTTGAGGACGTGCCTCAACTCGCTGTCGTTAATGTATTGGTGACCCACGAAAGGGTCCAGGAGGAGGCTGTCCATGATATGGTTGAGGCGATTATCGAGAATTTGGACACACTTCCGCAAATGAATCCCTTATTCAAAGGGCTGAAGGATCTTTTCCAGCCGCTGCGCTCGAAGGGCGCCGCCGCTTTGGAGATGGGCGGAGTACCGCTGCATCCCGGCGCGCTTCGTGCCTACAGAGAAGCTGGCTGGTTGACCTAATGTCGACGCATGAAACAACGTATGAAGGTCAGCAGGTCGGACCACATAATCTCCGCTTGGCCTGCTTTAACAGTCACAAAAGTCGGCCGCAGGTTCGCGGAAACAGCAGTTAGCAGTTTTGAGTCAGGAGGGTGTCCATGGCTGAAATGCGATTCGGTATCCAATTGTTTCCTTGGTGTACCGCCCCGGAGATGGTGGCCTATGCTAAGAGAGCGCTGTCCCAACACCCTTTTGACAAAGTGTGGGTGCCCGACCACCTTTCCTATGAGAATGTTTTTGTTACCTTGGCCTCCCTCATCATGGAGACCTCCGCGCACGTGGGCACTTCCGTGGCCCAACCCTTTAGCCGGACTCCGGTGGATCTGGCATCGAGCTTCGCGGCCCTATCCCATTTGGCCGGAGAGCGGGGGATCACGGTTGGCATCGGAAGCGGCGCCGTGACTTCGGACATGATTCGCAAGCGGCGGCGAGTCACAATGGTTCGAGAGATGCTGCTCTTTCTCCGAGAGTTGTTTGCTGGCCGCAAGGTGATCTTGGGGGAGTTCCCCAATCTTGTTGATTTCTTTCGCCTGGATGCGACGGCAGAAACCCTCCTTCGCGTTCCGCCAGTCCAGCCCCCGGAGATTTTCGTGGCTGCTGCCGGCCCGCAGATGCTGCGGCTTGCAGGGGAGCTCGGGGATGGTTTGATCTTGAGCAATTTTTCTTTTCCGACGGCTTTGATAAGACGAGGCGTCTTGGACGGCGCGATGGCCAAAGTCGAGGAGGGGCGCCGTTCACGAGGCGATGGGCGTCCATTTACCAAAGTGCTTCACCTGCATGTCTCGGTTGCGCGCGATGGCCGTCGTGCGAAGAACTTCTCTAAGCGCCTGGCCTCTATCGCTCTGGCCCGAAGCAATCTCGGACGCAAGAAACTCATTCAGCTCGGGTTCCCCGCCGAGGAGGCGACCGCGATAGAGAACGCGTATCACCAGGGGATGGGTGCGGACGACATGGAGCCGATGGTTAGCGACCAGCTAATTGAGGAGAGCGGCATTATCGCTGCCGGCACGCCCGAACAGTGCATTTCGCAGCTCGACGAGCTTCTCCGTTTGGCCAAGCCCCATCGCTTCGATATTGTCGATATGGCCACTCCTTTAGGACCCGACTTGGACGAAGCCATCGACATCCTTTGCCAGGAGATCTTGCCCGAGTTGCAGCGTCGTTCGGACTCTTATCAAGATAAAGGTTGAGCAAGAGAAAAGGGAGAAAGTGGAACCTGGACGGCGTTGACAGCGAGCCGAATTCTTGATGTAAAAGACACTTATACCAGGGTACGCTAAGGAGTGATTATGCATGACAGCCAAATCCAACCCCAGTTACGCTACCGCGACCTGCGCGAGTGGATGCGTGAGGCCGAGCGTCTGGGTGAGCTTCGTACGGTTTTGGGAGCGTCGTGGCAGGAGGATATCGGTCTTGCGGCGGAGGTCGTCATCCGGGCCGGCGACGGGCCGGCGGTTGTGTTTGACGAAGTGCCCGGTTGCCCCAAAGGATTTCGAGTGCTCATCAATGTCTTTGCGGGTAAACGGCGCAACATGACCTTGGGCTTTCCCGAGGATCTTACCAAGCAGGAGCTCAGTCAGGCTTTTTTCGAGCACTACCTCAAGAAAGAGCGGCGCATCGCCCCAACCCTTGTGGAAGATGGCCCCGTCTTTGAAAACATCCTGACGGAAGGGGAGATCGACGTCACCAAGTTTCCCACGCCGATCTGGCACGTCGACGACGGCGGTCGCTACATCGGCACCGGTTGCTTCACCGTGACCATGGACCCTGACGAGAGATGGGTCAATGTGGGCTGCTATCGCTCAATGATTCAGGATCGCAAATCCGTGAGCCTGCTCATGGTTCCCGGAAAACATGGCCACGTGCACCGGCAGAAATACTTCAGCCGGGGTGAACGAATGCCCGTCGCCCTGGTCGTGGGAAGCGATCCGCTGTTTTTCTTTCTCGCGGGTACGGAGGTGCCTTACGGTGTGTGCGAGTTTGACGTCGTCGGCGGCATGCGGGGTAGTCCGGTCGAGGTGGTGCGGGGCAAAGTGACCGGGCTGCCGTTCCCGGCGCACGCCGAGATCGTTCTTGAAGGTTACCTGGATCCCAAAATCCGCAAGGACGAGGGGCCATTTGGCGAGTGGACGGGGTACTATGCGGGTGGCACGAGCCCGCAACCCGTACTCGACATCCATGCTATCTACCACCGTAACGATCCCATTATCCTCGGGGTGCCGCCGCTGGGTAAGGGCCCCGACGAGATGGCGCGCTACCGGGCCGTCATGCGTTCGGCTATGCTCAAACAGGAGTTGGCCAATGCCGGGGTGCCAGACGTCACACAGGTCTGGTGCCATGAGGTGGGGGCCTCGCGCATGCTTCACGGAATCGCCATCAAGCAGCGTTATCCCGGCCATGCCAAACAGGTAGGGGTGCTCGGCGCGAGCTGCGGCTCTACCGTTTACGGGTGCAAGTTCGTCATCGTCGTCGATGATGACGTCGACGTGTCGAATTTTGAGGAGCTCATGTGGGCCATGGTCACCCGCTGCGACCCGGCCACGTCCATGGACATCTTGCGGCGAATGCGGACAACCCCCGCCGATCCGCGGCTCACGCCCGAACAGCGGGCAGTGAGTGACCTCACCAACTCCCGCGCTGTCATCGACGCCACCCGCCCCTTTGAATGGAGGGACCAGTTTCCAAAAGTAAACGCTCCGAGCCCGGAAGTTACCCGCAAGGCGCGCGAAAAGTTCGGCTATTTGTTGCGCTAACCGGAAAAAGTCGGGGTTCGTGTTCGTGATTCATGGAACCCGCGGTTAGGGGCGAAGCGATCCGGTGAAAGCTGGCGTTGACAACTTCCCAACACATACGTATGGTCTGCCTATCTTACAAGCGTCCGAAATCAAGGAGGTAGCGCAATGCGGAATTCCCGATTATGGCGAGCTTATAGAGCACCGGTTGCTGTTCTCTGCCTTGGGATCCTGAGCATTGCGGTGCCGGTCCGGGACAGCGGCGCTCAGACGATAAAGATGACCGTGGCCCAGGCGGGAATCAACCCGGGGACCAGCCTCTACTTTATCGCTCAAAAAGAAAACCTGTTTGAAAAGCATGGCCTGGATGTGAAGGTGATCCCTACCACCACATCGAGCGCCGTGCAGGCTATGCTTGGGGGGAGCGTCCAGCTCACCACGGGATCGGCTGGGGCAGCTTTTATCACTGCGACACTGCAAGGGACCCCTCCGTTTGTCCTGGTGGCGTCTTGGATCAACGTGTTTCCTTATACGATCGTGGCCCGCAAGGAAATCTCTAAGGTCCAGGATCTCAAGGGAAAGACCGGACAGGTGGGCGCCACTTTTGGCACGGCCCCAGATGTGGCCTTGCGATTCGGTCTGGCAAAGCTGGGGATCGACCCCGAGAAGGACGTGAAGCTCACCCAGATGCCCCGCCCCGATTGGATAAACGTCATGGCCCAGATTGAAAGAGGCGAGGTCCAATTTGCTGTTCTTCCTCCTCCCTACGACCGCCTCGGTGAGAAACGCGGGTATCGGGCTTTGATTGCGCTGCCGGATCTGGGGCTTTCCTGGCAGCAAAATGGCGAATGGGTTCTGAAATCCTACCTGGCAAGTAACCGGGAAGCTGTTCTCCGCTGGCTCAAGGTGATGTCCGACGCGACGAAGGTTTACTTTGATCAGAAAGAAAAGACCCTCGCCTACTTGGGCGAATTCCTGGGGACCAAAGATCCATCGGACACAGAGTACGCCTACCAGACGTACCTCAAGTGGGCGGATAAGGTCCCTGTGCCCAAGCTTGAATCTTTGCGCACAACCTTGGACGCGATCAAAAGGACAACCCCCAAGGCGGCTACAGCGGATCCCGCTTCGTTTATGGACACAAGCCTCATGGACCAGCTCATCAAGGAGGGGTATTTCAAATAGACCCGAGAAAAATCAGCAGACCCGACGCACCAAGCCCATCTGTTTGAGGATAGCCTGGGCGAGAGGGCTATCGGGGTCTGCTAGATGCGAGGAGAGCGAGAAATGGTGGGCGTCCGGAATCTCAAGGTACTCGCACTCTACGCCCCGGCCCTTGCAAAGCCTGAAGAAATCCTCCGACATCTGTTTCCAGCCCCTCGGCTCGCCGCCACCAACGGCGACAACCAAGGGCGTGTAAGGAAGAGGTGGGTGCAGGAAGGGGCTGTTCTCCCGCGCGCTCTCCGCGTCCAGTCGGATCTCCTCATTGACGCTGAGGTGGAGCACGGCATCGAGATCGTAGACTCCGGAGATGGCGACTGCGCCCTTGATCATGTGGCGCGGAAGGCCTTGCTTTTCCCAGTCATGGGCGAGCGCCATGGCCACGAGATGCCCGCCGGCGGACGAACCGGAAAGATAAAGCCTCGACGGGTCACCTCCGTAAGCCGAAATATGTCCGTAGACCCAGGTGACGGCCGAGCGCACCTGCCGGACAATCTCCGTAACCGTCACGCTCGGGCAGAGGTCATGTTCCAAAACCACGACAGTCACCCCTCGCTCCACAAAAACTTCCGCGAAATGGCAATTGTCGTCCTTGCTTCCGCCGCGCCAGTAGCCTCCATGGATGTAGACGAGCACCGGAGCGCCCGCCTTATCGCCTGGAAAAATATCCATCACCTGCCGCGGCGAGTTCCCGTACGGGACGTTGAGCCACGATTTAACGGTTCCGCGCACCCGTAGACTTGCCTTCCTTCTCTCCTCCGCCCAGCGCGGATGATCCGGCACAGCCACCTGGGGATTAAAGTGAAACTCGATCTCCTCTTTTCGGAACCCCTTGTAAACCACTTCACTCATGAGATTCTCCCTTTCGCGGGCGCTGTTGAAAGCTTCTGCAACCGTTTGATAGCGTTCTCTTTTTCTCCTTGCCCGACTTTCGCCCGCTCGAGGCAGCGGCGCAGGATCTCGATCGAGCGGTCATAGACCTCCCGGTTTACCGGGTAGGGGTGGCCGTCTTTGCCGCCGTGGGCGAAACTGAACTTAGCCGGGTCCTTCCAGGAGGCCGGTGTTCCGTATGCGATCTCTGATAGGAGGGCTAGGGCGCGGAGCGTCTTGGCACCCACGCCGGGCAGGCCGAGCAGGCTCTCGAAATCCTTTACCTGGGCTTCGTAGGTTCTGAGCAGAACCTTCTCAATCGATTCCGGGTGCAGATCGCTGAGAGAGACCTCATGGTGAGCCGGAAGGGAAAGGGTTCTGAGTTTTTCCAGTTCGCCGCTGATCTTCTCCGGTTTTTCTCTGGCCAGCTCCGTGATGACCTCCTGTGCCCTGGCGCTTTCCGCGGCCACCAGGTTCAAAGCCCGTTCCCGGCGCAGGTTGGTCAAGATGGCGGAGTGAGGTTCCAAAGTAAGAGAGGAGACTGTTCCCGAGTACCAGTGGTAGCGCCGCGCAAAGCGCTCACTCATGCCCTGCTGCACCACCGCCCAGGAACCTTCGAGGGTGAAGAAGAAGTTGTGATGATAGAGCTGAAACCCGTCCTGGATGGCATTGTTGTCGATCTTAGCCGTGAGCCGGCTCAGATAGACCAGCTCGTCAGGGCCGCGCTGTAAGGTGAACCGTTCGCCTGCGGCGAGGATTTCCGATGGGGTCTTGCGCGAGGTCGCCCCCTTTCCTCCGGCGATGACGATCCCCAGATCCTTGACTGTTCCTCTAAGCCCTTCTTTGAGGGCGCCGCACACGGTGGTCGTGACGCCGGAGGAATGCCAATCGAAGCCGAGGACACAACCGAGGGATTGAAACCAGTAGGGGTCGGAGATCCGGGCTAAGAACTCTTCCGGGCCAGAGTCTTCAACGATGAGGCGAACGATTTCCCGCCCCAACCGGACCATCCTCTGGAACAGCCACGAGGGTGCTTTGCCTCCATGGAGCGGGAGATGCGCAATGCCGGTCTGGCGCATATTTCCTCTTAATCATCCGGTTCCCCAAAATAGTCGCGCAGGATGCTTTCCTTGATGTACTCGAGGGAGCCCAGGTCCTGGATGATGTCGCCCCCGGTATCGTAAAAGAAAATATCGCCCGAGCGATTGCGGCCGATGGCTACCAGCCATTCCAGCTCATCCCGATCTTCCAGGAGACAGTTGATCGCCTGGTTCGCTCCTTTGCTGGCTATGATGGTTACTTTGGGCGTGGCAGTCTTCTTGAGTTGCGCCATCCGGGTACCTCCTCAGATCAAATGGTAGTCTATATCACACGGACCTCCCTCTACAACCCGCTGCGACCGGGTACGGGCTCAAAACTCCAACGGTGACTGCTCCATGGTCCTGTTTCAAATCGCTATCGCCCTTGGGAAGGACGGTGAGGACAGGTTAACGGTGCACCATCTCGGCCACCGCTTCCACGTGATAGGTGTGGGGAAAAAGGTCAACGGCCTGGACCCGCACGAGCTTATATCCCTTGCGGTCGAGCGCGGCGAGGTCGCGCGCGAGCGTTGGAGGCTCGCACGAGACATAGAGGATCTTTTCCGCTCCCAGCGAGGCAAGGTCGTCCTCTAATCCTTTAGCCCCGGAGCGTGGCGGGTTCAGCAGGATTTTGGTAAAGCTCTCCCCCTTTCCGCGAAGCGTCCTGACCGCCTGGTCTACGGGTGAGCAAATCCAGCGGATGTTGCTCAGGCGGTTGAGTTGGCTGTTGGTCCTGCCGTTCTGGATGGATCGAGGATGGCTTTCCACGGCGACGATTTCACGGGCGCGCTTGGCTATGGGCAGAGTGAAGTTTCCTGCTCCGCAGTAAAGCTCCAGGACGCGGTCGCCGGGATGAAATCCTCCCCACGCGAAGACTTCGCGTGCGAGTTGGAGATTGCCTTCGGAATTGACCTGGCTGAAGAGGTCCGCATCGATCTGGAGCGCGAGATCCTCTGCCAATCGGATCAGAACCTTCCCCCGGCCCCAGCATCGGCGCCAGCCGCGGCCAAAGAGGATGAGCCCGCCGATCTCCTGGTGCGCTTTCAGAAAGCTGGAGCTCGCGGAATCATCGTCGCGCGCGAACTTGCCACCGGCCTTTCCCGCGAACACGACCGGGTCCTCCTGGTCGCCGACGACCAGCTCCAGCTGTTCGACGCGGGTCTTGAGGCTTTGCAGCCAATTCCGGGCCTGGCTCAGCCTGAGGTTTGCCTGCGGATCCGCGACGAGGCAGGAATCAACCTCGATCAGGTCGTGGGAAAACGAGCGGTAGTAGCCAAGCCTTTTCTGCCCGTCGGCGTGGAGGCGTACGCGGCGCCGGTAATGGTAAGCGCCTGGCGACGGCAAGATGGGGAGAAGCTCAAACCCGCTTAGTTTCCCGATCCGCCTCAATGCGTCTTCGACGTTTTTTTGCTTGGCGGCAAGTTGGGCGTCATACTGTACCGCTTGCCAGGGGCACCCCCCGCACCCGTCGAAATAGGGGCAGAGGGGCTCTTGGCGGACAGGAGAGGGCTTCACGACACTGACGAGTTCGCCAATCGCATAATTTGGCCTCCTTGCCACGATGCGCGCTCTTACCTCGTCTCCGGGCGCTGTCCGGGGGATTAGGACAACATGCCCCTGCGGGCGCGCGACTCCATAGGGCCCGTAGGCCAGGGCCTCAACTTTTGCCTGGATCATCTCCTCCCCCGGTGTCTCTCTGTCCTCCATAGCTAGCCTCATGCTATAAGAACTATGGAACAATTAAAGCAGATTATTGTAAAGGATTAAGGAGCGGAGCAAAACCTCGCACCGCACGAGCCACCTGTCTATGGAAGACCGTTTCGATCCGCGATTTCTCAAAGGCATCGAACAATTCAACCGCGGGGAATTCTTTGAGTGCCACGAAACCTTGGAGGAGATCTGGCTGGAGGAGCATGGCGAGGACCGGGAATTCTATCAAGGCATAATCCAGATTGCCGCAGGATACTTCAAATGGGAACAGGGCGTTCTCATCGGGGCGATCAAGCTCTGGCGCATGGGCCTTGCCAAGATCGAGGTTTATCCTCCCGATCACCTGGGAATTGAGCTGGCTGCGTTCGTCGAGGGCGTCGGAAAAAACTTGGCGGAGCTCGAAGCGACCTACCAAGCAGGAGGCGATTCTCCGCTGCTCGAGGTCCCGGTCCTCAGGCTTACCCATGGAGCTGTCTCCGGATGATCCGGGCGATCAATCTCCATAAGATTTATCAGCAGGGGAGGAGTGAGATCGCCGCACTGGCCGGAGTGTCGCTTGATATCCAGAAGGGCGAATTCGTCGTCATCATGGGCCCAAGCGGATCGGGGAAAAGCACGCTCCTTCACTTGATTGGAGGGTTGGATCGCCCGACGCGCGGGGAGGTGATGATCGATGGGAGGATTGTCTCACAAATGTCGGATAATGAGGTGACCCTTTTAAGACGGCGCCATATCGGCTTCGTATTTCAATTCTTCAACCTTCTTCCCACCCTGACCGCTTTGGAGAACGTCATGCTGCCTTTGATACTGGACGGGCAACCCACGGGGCCAGCAAGGTCGCGGGCGAATCTGTTGTTGGAGCGGGTGGGCCTCATGGCCCGCAGCGGCCACCTCCCGGAAGAGTTGTCAGGAGGGGAGATTCAGCGCATCGCCATCGCCCGGGCTCTGGCGTTTCAACCCCCGATCTTGCTTGCCGACGAACCTACGGGCAACCTCGATTCGAAGACTGGCGAGGAGGTTTTACAGCTGATTCGCCGCGTCAATCATGAGGCGGGCTGCACGGTGGTCATGGTGACGCACAACCGCGAGGCGGCTGAGTACGGCGATCGGGTCATCCACCTCCGGGACGGCGCGATCGAAGAGGAACCATCGTAGTGCTCCGGCTGCTGCGCTTTCTCTCCTTACGCCATTGTGGCCGTCACCGGTTGCGCACCACGCTGACCTTTTTCGGCATCGTCCTCGGAGTCGCGGTCATCGTAGCGATCGCCGTGGTGAACCGCAGCCTCATCCGCTCGTTCGAGCACACGATCGATCTGCTTGCGGGCCAAGCGGTGTTGCAGGTGACTAACGCGGAAAGCGGCGTGAGCGAGTCCCTCTTTCCAGTTATTCGGGAGACCGCGGGGGTCAAGGATGCGGTAGGGGTGGTCGAGAGCTTTTCGCCTGTCGTGGGCCTTAAGGCGGAGAGGCTCTTTGTTTACGGCATCGATTTTCTCAGCGATTTTACCATCCGCGAGCACGAGTTTGTGGGCGCCCCGTTCGGTTTGGAGAGCGCGCTCGATTTTATTGCCCAGCCTGATTCCATAGCCCTGACCGAGTCGTTTGCCCGGCGCCATGGCTTTCCTGTGGGATCTGAGATCGTTCTGGCCACGAGCGAAGGGACTCGAAGATATGCGGTGCGCGCCCTTTTGCGCGATCAGGGGACGGCCCGGGCCTTCGGCGGGAATTTCGCCTTGATGGATTTGCCGGTGGCCCAGATCGCTTTTGGCAAAGCAGGAAAGCTCGACGGCGTGGACCTCACCGTCGAAAAGGGAGAAGACGTTGAGACCGTAAAGCAAAGGCTCGCCGAGCGACTGCGAGGAGCCGCAGAGGTTTCCCGGCCTCAAGAGCGAGGGGAGCAGATCGATTTGCTCCTCCGTTCGTTTCGCCTCGGGCTTTTTTTCGTCAGCCTGATCGCCCTTTTTGTCGGCTTCTTTCTGATTTACAACACGGTTTCCGTTTCCGTGGTTCAGCGCAAGCGCGAGATCGGCCTCCTGCGCTGTCTGGGCATACGGCGCGGCGAAGTCCTTATCCTGTTCCTCTTGGAGGCCTTATCCCTCGCCCTTCCGGGATCGCTGGTGGGGATTTTTGCCGGGGTGGTGCTGGCCCAAGGGGCATTGCTTTTTGTGGGGGAGACGGTACGTAATATTTTTCTCTGGCTTGATCTGGCCAGGAGTCCCCTGACCCCGTGGGAGTTTTCAGTCGCTCTTGGAAGCGGCTTGGGAGTCTCGGTCGTGGCCGCCCTTCATCCCGCCTGGGAAGCCACGACGGTCACCGCTCAGGAGGGCGCTCGTCAAACCGCTTGGAGCCCTAGGTTTGCGGGCCTTTATTCCCGCGCCTCCATCGTCGGCTTTCTTTTCTTGATTTTATCCCCGCTTTTTATCTTCTTTTCCCCCGCCTCCCTGGGCGCGGTGGAGAGGTTCAGCCTGGGAGTGGTCGCGATGCTGATCTTTTTGCTTGGGCTCTCCTTTCTCGCCCCGCTCCTCGTGCTGTGTTGGGCGAAGGTGGTGCGGAGGGGGCTGGCGCACTCCTCATGGATTGAAGCCAGGATCGCTTCCGACAGCCTCGGCCGCAGCCCCGTGCGCTCCGGGATCACTGTAGCCACGCTAATGATCAGCCTGGCGGCAATTTTTACGGTTGCGGCATTCGTCCACAGCGTGCGGGGTTCGCTTCTCACCTGGATCGATCAGATGGTGACGGCGGATCTGGTTGTGCACTCGGGGGCACGAACTGCGGGGCCGAAAAACGTGCCTCTCAGGGAAGATCTTGCCGATCGATTGAAGGCCATGCCGGGGGTCGAGGTCGTCGACCTATACCGTCTGGTTCGCTCCACCTACGAGGGGAAACCGATTTTCGTCGAGTCTTTTTCTGCCCGGGTGTCGCGCAAGGTGCGCAGGCTTCCGATGGCTGAAGGGGATGCCGGGAGCGCCCTGGAACGGGCGGCGGCGGGTGAGGGTGTGATCGTGAGCGAGAGTTTTCAAGGCAAATTCGGTAAAGGTTCGGGCGATACCGTGCGTCTCCCCACTCCGTCGGGGTACGTGGATTTTCCCATCCTGGGGGTCTATGTGGACTATTCCTCCGATTCGGGGAGCGTTCTGCTCGATCGTTCGCTGTATAAGAGAATATGGCGGGACGACCTGGTGGATGCCTTTGATCTGTGGCTGGCCCCGGGAGCGGATCAGGATCAGGTGATCCAAAGGATCAAGCGGGACTATGGGGAGAAGTACCAGCTTTTCATCAGCACGCATCGGGAGCTCAGAGAAAGCGTCGTCGAAATCATGGAGCAGTCCTTCAGCGTTAACTATGCCGTGGAAGCCGTCGCGGTCATCGTCGCGATTTTCAGCGTGATCAATACCCTGCTTGCGTCGGTCCTAGACCGGGCACGGGAGATCGGAGTTCTGCGCGCGATCGGGGCGACCAAAGGTCAGTTGTCGAAGATGCTCCTGACCGAGGCCGGATGGCTGGGGTCGATCGGGGGGGTGCTCGGACTTATTTCCGGGACGGTGATGTCCTACCACCACGTCGTCTACAACACCAAGGTCCTCACGGGCTGGACCTTCCAATATCACTACCCCCTCGGGGTTGCCCTCCTTAGCCTAGCCTTGTCGGTGGGGCTCTGTCTTTTGGCAGGTTATCTCCCGGCCCGCCAAGCGGCCTCGGCTCCCATCGTTTCCGCGATAGGATATGAGTGAGGATACCAGGATAGCTTATCTGATCTCTTTCTCCGGTATGTCGGGGTTCCTACACGTTGTCAGCGGAACGGTCGTGATCTCGCTCGGAGGCTAGGTGCGGCGCGGAAAGCCCTGATCGGCCCAACCAGGGCAACGACCGACCAGGTTGCCTCAAAAATGGTGAAAGGAGGAAAGCCGATGAGCATGGAGGCATACCAAGCCAGGCTGGCACCGAACAGGTTAAGCGGCACAAGAGTCCCGGTATTAAATCTTTTACAATTTTTGTTCCTGTAGCAAATTT
>JACPSF010000125.1:38356-39143 GCA_016193385.1 Deltaproteobacteria bacterium | reverse complement strand
TCTGAAGCAAAAGGTGGTAGTGGTTCTCCATCAAACAGTAAGCATAGATCTCTACCTTCCACAGCCGTGTCATCTCGGAAAGTAAATCCAAGAACCGCCGGCGGTCCTTATCCTCCAAGAAGATGGCTCGGCGGGAGACGCCACGGTTCATGACATGATAGTAAGCCCCTGGGTATTCAATGCGCAGCGGACGAGCCATAAACGCCCATATAGTAAACTTGGGTCGATATTTCAAGAGCTAAGAGCGGACTTGACCCCTTTGACCCCTTCTTGCATGCCACTCCCAGGGCATTTCGCCCTCGTCCTCATCGAAGTCATCCATTGGCTCATCGTCTTTTGGCTCTTTTGGCATAGGATAATTAACGCCATTAAGTGAGCCGTTTAGGCGGCGAAAAACGCTGGCGGCCTATCTCCCAAAACGGCTCCCCCTTCTCAAACGCGATTCGGTCGCAATATCGCTCGCTTGCCCCGACCTGTCAAGTCTCTTCTGGCGGTCGAACACCGCGGGGTTTGGCGGCCTATCTCCCTAACAACCCACAGCCTATCTCCGCCCCCGCCCGGCAGCACCATGCTCCGCTATAGGCGACCCGCCGGGCTATTCACCTCTCGTCCGCCCCGATTCAAGACGTGTGTGTAAATCATGGTAGCACTCACGTCGGTTTGCCCCAGCAGCCCCTGAACCGTGCGGATGTCGTAGGCCATCCTCCAAAAGATGTGTGGCGAACGAATGGCGCATGGTGGGCAGGCCGGCTGGCTTCGAGATACCAGCCCTGAGCCGCGCATCTTA
>JACPSF010000125.1:29068-38345 GCA_016193385.1 Deltaproteobacteria bacterium | reverse complement strand
ATCTTAGACCGCTTTCTGAAGTACCGACTCGTGGAGATGGTGCCTGCGCCTCTCTCGTGTCAGCCGGTCAAACGGGATGGGTGGGGACCGTGCGCATGAAATATTTCATCGGCGGAGCTACAATCGAATCTCAAGGGCTTACCGATGCCGGTTTATCTACTCGGAAAAGAGCTTGCGTTTCCCCCGGTGGATCACGCCGATCCCAGCGGCCTTCTGGCCGTGGGCGGGGACTTGAGCACCGAGCGCCTGCTCCTCGCGTATCGGTCGGGTATATTTCCGTGGTACGAGGAAGGCCAGCCCATCCTCTGGTGGTCGCCGGATCCGAGGCTTATTCTCCAGCCCGATGAACTCCACATCTCCCGCCGCCTCCGCCAATCTCTCAAAAAGGCAACCTACCGAGTGACCTTTGATCGCGCCTTTGAGTCTGTGATCGAGGCCTGCGCGACCGTGCACCGAAAGGGCCAGAACGGAACCTGGATCACCCCGGAGATGAAAGAGGCTTATATCCGCCTCCATCGGCTCGGCTATGCCCACTCCGCCGAGAGCTGGCTTGACGGGAAGCTGGTCGGCGGCATATACGGGGTCTCCTTGGGGCGGTGCTTTTTCGGCGAATCGATGTTCTTCCACGAGCGCGATGCTTCCAAGGTCGCCCTGGCGACGCTGGTCCAGCGACTTAAGTTTTGGGAGTTCGAGATGATGGATGCCCAGGTAACGACCCGGCACCTGATTAGCCTAGGCGCGAAGGAGATCCCCCGGCGCGTCTTTCTCAAGCGGCTCAAAGCCGCGCTCGGCTTCCCCACGATTCAGGGCAAATGGGATAAGCTCCCCCCTGCGGTCGCGGAGCAGTAAGAGGAATCAGCCCCTCTGAAGAGCCTGGCGAAAGGCCTCTCTACGCTCGACGCTGTAGAGCCGGCGGAAATCCTCCGGATATAACTCCCCCGGTTCCACCTTCAGAGTAACAAGGATAGGACCCTCTTCTTTAAGGATTCGGCCTACCTCTCTTTGCCAACCTTCCAGATCGGAGAACTCGTAGGTTTTGGGATAGCCCGCAGCGCGGGCCATGGCGGTAAAGCTAAAACGTCCAACTCCGGGGAGAGGGACAGCGCCGTTGGTCTCATACGTGCCGTTCTCGCAGACGCAGTGGACGAGGTTCTTGGGAGCCGCTGTGGCGATGGTCACGAGAGTTCCGAGATTCATCAGCAAACTGCCATCTCCGTCAAGCACGATCACCCTTTTGTCGGGTCGGCCCAAAGCCAGGCCAAGCGCATGGGAGGAGCCCTGTCCCATGGCGCCCGTGAACGTGTAGTTGAGATCGCTGGGCGAGATATGAATCCACTCCTGGGCTGCCTTGTAAACCGGCACCATGATTTCATCGCCTCGATGGCGCGCCAGAACCTTCAGACATTCGTCTCGCTTCATCATGGCTAGACAGGCTCCCTTCCGACCAGCAGCGCAACCGGCTGCGAGCGCGCATACGCATTCTCGATCGCCGGCGCGATCTTGGCCGCGTCCCCAAAGCATTCGATAAGATCGTGTTCAATGCCCATTGCATCCAGGATCGGCTCCACGATCCGAAGACCGTAACGTCTGGACCCTGTGGGCGGGACGTCCGGTTCCTTTCCCAGAAGTCCAACCATCATGCAGACGGGGTTTTGCCCCTCTACGGCCACGGCACGCAACGCGTTGATGGAATCCAAAAGTCCGGTGTACTGAATCAAAAGAAGAGCGCGATGGCCCGTGCAATGAAGTGCGCTGCAGATCGAAACCCCCTCATCCTCCTTGCACACCTGCACGACCCTGAAGTCCGGATCACCCAACATGGGCTTCAGCAGCCGCTCGCTCGTCACGCGATCCGGCACGGCGACGATAAAGCGGATGCCGGCACGCTTTAGCTCCCTGATGATGTCGGTTGCTCTAACAGAATCGTCGATCTGGACGCTACTCATAAAGTGCCTCTCTTGACGTTGGTTGCGGGTATCTTATGCGACCTTCGTATCTTTTGACAAGTCCAACTTAGCTGCCTTTCATCGCTCCGCTACCTCCGCCGTACGTGAAACGAGTCCCGACCCTTTTCCCCTTCCTTTCCTTCTGACCTACCCGATGGCTTCGACCGACCCTGCTTCCAAGAGATAATCTCCGTTAGCATGGCGAGGGGCTCTCGGCCTGCTAAAAGCCGAGAATCTTCCCGTACTCAAAGGTGAGCCTATCCACCATCTCGGCTTGGTCTTGGGTCATGTACAAAACCTTTTTGCCCTGGGCGTACTTGTAGGCCGTTGTCCCTGGAACAAACGCCGACGTCTGACCCCCGTACTTTTCCCAGATCTCCTGAGCCTCAGCAGTAGTAAGGAAGACAGCGAAAAGATGCCCCACGTTGGGATGAATGGCACCCTTGAGCACGCCGGCATTGTAAGCGGGTGAAATCACAGGCTCGATTCCTTCAGCAAAGACGATGGGCGCACCGGTAACCTTCGCTCTATGGATAAAGTCGTCGGGCATGCTCACGACGAGGAGGATCTCGCCCAACTGGAGACGGCTATAAACCGTCCCAAGAGGCCCCAGGATTGGCCCCTGCTTAGCGAGGGCCTTCACGAATTCAGTGGCTTTCTTCTCCCCCCACGCAGTCGCCAGCCGGGCTAAGTGATGGGTCGCACTGCTCGCGCCCAGCTTACCCCCCCTCCACTTGGGATCCAAAAGATCCTCCCACTTTTTGGGCACGTCCTCCGGTGGCAAGGTCTTTTTGTTGTATGCCGGAAGAGCGAACTGACTGGCTAAGATGACCGTCCCACTATCATACTGAACCGACCGAGGATCCAGGCCTACCGTCGTGTAGTCGAATGGCTTATGCATCTTCCTGAGCCACAATGTTGCGTGAGCAGCATCATGGAGGACCATCAGGTCCCACTCGGGAGGCACCCCAGCAGCGGCCTGAGCTATCACCTTGACAATGTCCTTAGTCATAGCACCAGAAGGGTGATAATTAAGCCTGATATTAAGACTGTACTTCTTGTTGAACGCCTCGCGTAGGCTTTGAGCGCCCTGTGGGGTCAGCGTTGACGGGGCATAGAACTCAATAGCCCCCTCTTTTTTAGCCGCAACCACTAGCTCCCCTAGAGAAGCGGCCAGCAGCGGTTCAGCCCGGGTGAAGAACGATATCACTAAGAGACACACCAAGAAGCCCAGCCGTTTCATTGTCTTTCTCCTTGTTCCGCTTTCAGTTTGCGTGCTCCGCACCCGTGCCCCGTTAGCCGTTCCCTCCAGCAGCTCGGCGATGTCCAGCACGTCTGGCGTCCACTCACATCCCTTATTCTTAATCCGGGCCCCGTGCAAGATCATGCACGAAGCCAAGGAGCATGGAGGGCTCAGGGTCAAGAACAGCGCGCAGTGCAGTAACGCATGCCCTCCCTCTCTTCTCGACCGTTCCTCTATACTATGCCGCTCGATGACGCCGTCCCGTATCAAGCAGCTTTTTCTCTCACCACGAACACGATCGGTTTCCGCTCCGCCTCAGGCCGCCCGCTCAACCTCCACTTGCTGAATCCGGGAACGAACCGGCCTCATTTTCTTGATCGTGATACACATGACAGGTTGCCCCTGATGAATCCGCTTTTCGGCCAGACGCTAGCTCCAACGGTTGAATTTTTCGTCCCCCTCGATGCAAATTGAGACGATGGCATCGCACAAGTTACACAAGGCAAGCGAGGCTGCGCCAACCTTGTCCATAGGGGGTAAGAGTGGTATAGGCCTGAAACATACGGGAGGTTTTATGGCACTTTACGATGTCGTGATCCACGGCGGCAGGCTGATCGACGGGACAGGAAATCCGTGGTTCTATGGCGATGTCGCGGTAAAAGGCGGAAAGATCGCCAGGATCGGAAGGATCAACCCGGCATCGGGAAAACGCGCCATCGCGGCCAAAGGGCGAGTGGTCACTCCCGGCTACATCGACATGCACACCCACAGCGACCAACCGCTGGTCGCCGACGGCAATGCCGAGAGCAAAGTCCGCCAGGGAGTGACGCTGGATATCATCGGCGAGAGCCAGACCGTGGCGCCGCTTCAGGGCCCGGTTTTGGAAGAATACGTCTCGGAGCACCGCCGGCGCGACGGCATCGAGGCCGACTGGACCAACTTTACAGGTTATTTCGAGAAGGTGATGCGAGGCGGAATCTCCATCAACGTGGGCTCCGGGGTTTCACCGCAGCAGGTCAAAAGGATCGTCGTCGGCTTCAAAGAGCGCCCCGCCAGCCGGGATGAGCAGGAAAAAATGAACCGGATGGTGGCGCAGGCGATGGAAGAAGGGGCGCTGGGGCTAACGGCGGCCTGGCACGCCAAAGGGCCGGAAAATCCGGTTGAGGTCGTCGAGATGGCCAGGGTCGTGAAGGCCTACGGCGGCTACTACGGGGTCCATCTCGGTAGCGAAGGCTTCGACATCATGGAAGAGTTGGACAAGGCCATCCGCGTGGCGCGGGAAGCCGACATTCCGGTCCACATCTATCACCTCAAGATGCGGGCCAAGAGCAACTGGGGCCGTGTGCGTGAAGTCGTCGCCCGGATCGAGGAGGCCCGCCGCGAAGGCCTGGAGATCACCGCAAACCAGTATCCCTATACCGCGATGCAGCATCCCTGGCGGCGTCTCTTCCCGCGCTGGGTGCAGGACGCGCCGGTGAGCGAGATGATCGCGCAATTTAAGAACCAGGCCTTCCGCGAGAGAATCATTGGGGATCCCGAATTCGAGCAGTACATCAACGAACACGGCGGCTGGGAGGGTGTCGTCGCCTCCCGCTTCGACACGCCGGCCCTCAAGCCGTTCGAGGGCAAGACCATTGCCGAGATCGCCCGGATACGGGGAAAGGATCCGGTCGGCACCTGCTTCGACCTCATCTTCGAGGAGGGGATCTTCATCTACGGCGTCCATCACACGATGTCCGAGGAAGACGTCAAGACCGTCATGCGGGTGCCTTGGGTCTCGGTGGGCTCGGACGGCAGCGCGCTCAATGTGAATTTCCCCGGCAAGCCCCATCCGCGAAGCTTCGGCACCAACGTTCGGGTCCTGGGGAAATACACGCGGGAGGAGAAGGTCCTCGCCCTCGAAGAGGCGATCCGCAAGATGACTTCCCTTCCGGCCCAGGTGCTGGGACTGAGAGACCGGGGTCTTCTGCGTGAAGGCTATTGGGCCGACATCGTGGTGCTGGATCCCGACACAGTGGTGGATACCGCCACCTATGAAAACCCCAAGCAGTATCCCCAAGGGGTCGAGTACGTTTTGGTGAATGGCGCCGTGGTCATCGACCAGGGAAACCATACCGGCGCGCGGCCCGGAAGGGTCCTGTACGGTCCCGGAAAGAAGGCCGCCCGGGGAGCGCCGCGGCGGAATCCATAGATAGAAGGAATATTGAGATGGATAAAAAAGAGATCATCGAAAAACACCGGCGCTACCTCTTCGCTTGTGTCGCCAACTACTACGAGGAACCTCTGGTCGTCGACCACGCCAAAGGAAGTCTGGTCTATGACGTGGAGGGGAGGGAATACCTGGATTTCTTTGGCGGCATCGTCACCATCAGCGTGGGGCACTGCCACGATAAGGTCACGCAGGCGATCCAGGAGCAGGCATCCAAGCTCCAGCACATATCCACGCTCTACCCCAATGAACCCCACGTGCGGCTGGCCGAGAAGCTGGCCCAACTGACACCGGGACGGCTGGAAAAATCTTTCTTTACCAACAGCGGCACCGAGGCGAACGAGACCGCCGTCCTGATCGCACAGCTCCATACTCAGTGTCATGACGTAATCGCGCTCCGCCACAGCTACAGCGGTCGCTCCCACCTCGCGATGAGCCTCACCGGCGTTGCCTCCTGGCGGCTTACGCCGACGCCCGCTCCCGGCATCCATCACATCCCCAATGCGTACTGTTATCGCTGCCCCTTCGGCCTGACCTATCCGAGCTCCGACCTCAAATGCGCGAAAGATTTGGAAGAGGCGATCCAGACCACCACCTCGGGCCGGATCGCGGCCTTTCTCGCCGAGCCGATACAGGGGATCGGCGGCCTGATCACGCCGCCGAAGGAGTATTTTCAGGAGATCGTCGCGATCGCGCGGAAGTACGGCGGGCTTTTTATCTGCGATGAGGTGCAGACCGGCTGGGGCAGAACCGGGGGGAAGATGTTCGGCATCGAACATTGGGGAGTCGAACCCGATATCATGACCTTCGCCAAGGGGATGGCCAACGGCGCTCCGATCGGCGCCACAATCGCCACTCCGGAGGTCGCGGACAGCCTGCGTGGATTGTCGATCTCCACCTTCGGGGGCAACCCGGTGAGCAGCGTGGCGGCGCTGGCCACTATTGAGGTCATCGAGGAGGAAAAGCTGGTGGAAAACGCCCGTGTGATGGGCCAGCGGCTGCGCGAGGGCCTCGAGGCGCTTAGAGAAAAATATCCGCTCATCGGCGACGTTAGGGGAATGGGTTTGATGCAGGGACTGGAGCTGGTGGGAGAAAACAAGAGGCCCGAGCCCGAGGCCCTGCGACGGCTCATGGAGCAAACCAAGGCGAATGGCCTCTTGATCGGCAAGGGAGGGCTGATGGGTAACGTGGTGCGCATCACGCCGCCCCTCAACGTCACCAAAGAGCAGGTCGATCAGGCTTTAAGGCTCTTGGACATCTCCTTTTCTCGTCTCGGTCTGTAGGCCCGCACACCATGCTGCGGCGTAGGTTCATTGGCGCAATTCCGGTTCTCCTGGGGGTCTCTTTCATCGTTTTTTTCCTCATGCATCTGGCCCCCGGTGATCCCGTCAATCTCCTCCTCGGCGACGCCGCGACGCAGGCGGAGATCGAAAAGACCCGCAGGGAGTGGGGCCTCGACCAGCCCCTGGTGGTCCAGTACTGGGAATTTCTCCGCCACGGCGTGAAGGGAGATTTCGGCATGTCGCTGAGGTATGGGGAGCCGGTCTCTAGCCTCCTCTTCGAGCGGCTCCCGGCCACCGTCGAACTTGCTTTCGCGAGCCTCTTCGTGGCCATTCTCATCTCTCTGCCCATCGGCGTCTACTCGGCGATCAAACACAATTCCTTTTGGGACCATTCGGGCATGACGGTCGCCCTGATTGGGATCTCCCTGCCGAATTTCTGGCTCGGGATCATGCTGATTTTTTTTCTCGGTGGGCAGCTCAACCTGTTGCCGGTCGCGGGCCGGATCGAATACGGGATCGAAATCCAGCCCATCACCCGTCTCTACTTAGTGGATAGCCTCCTGAGCGGGAATTTGGCTGCTTTCTGGAGCGCCTCCAAACATATGCTCATGCCTGCCGTTACTCTGGGGACAAGCCTGGCCGCGATCGTCACGCGCGTCGCTCGCTCCAGCGTGCTCGAGGTCATCCGCCAGGATTACATCACGACGGCACGGGCCAAGGGACTCAGCGAATGGTCGGTCGTATGGAAGCACACGCTGCGCAACGCGCTCATTACGATCATTACGATCATTGGGCTCCAATTAGGCGCCTTGCTCAGCGGATCGGTGATCACGGAAACCGTTTTTTCCTGGCCGGGGATCGGCAGTCTTCTCATCCAGGCGATCTCAACCCGAGATTACAAGCTGGTTCAGGGTGTCGTCTTCTTTTTTGCGATTATGTACTTTCTGATCAACCTTTTGGTCGACCTCCTCTATACGGCGATCGATCCGAGGATAAAACTCTGATGCGCTGGCGAAGGTACGTCAAGGTTCTGGTCGGCGGCTCGATCCTCGTCGTCCTGGTCGTCTGCGGACTCGCCGCTCCGCTGCTTGCCCCCTTCGACCCGCAGGAGCAGAGTCTCAGGGATCGATTGCAACCTCCCTCGATCACCGGACCGGCGAGCCGCTACCTTCTCGGGACGGACAATCTGGGGCGGGACCTGCTGAGCCGAATCATCTACGGATCGAGGATCTCGCTACTCGTGGGGGCTGCCACGGTCGTCTTGGCCGGCATCGTGGGCTGCCTGCTGGGAGCGATCGCGGGCTATTTTGGAGAGCTGACCGACGAAGTGATCAATAAGACCACGGAAATCTTTCTCGCCTTTCCATTCTTGCTCTTGGCCATTGCCGTCATGGCTTTTCTGGGACAGGGGGTCGAGAACCTCATCCTGGCGCTGGTGCTCAGCCGCTGGGTGCAGTATTGCCGGGTGGTCCGGGGCGAGGTCCTTTCCCTCAGAGAGCGCGAGTTCGTCCTGGCGGCCCGCGCCTTGGGAGGAAAAGACATTTACATTATCTTGCGACACGTCCTGCCGAACACCCTGCCCAGCGTGATGGTCATTGCGACATTCGGAATGGCCATTGTGATCATTGCGGAGGCGAGCCTGAGCTTTTTGGGCCTGGGCGTTTCTCCCAGCGTCCCGACCTGGGGCTCGATGCTGAGTGACGGACGCACCTACATGTACCGCGCTCCCTGGCTCACGATCTTTCCGGGAACGGCGATCTTCATCACGGTGCTCGGGATCAACCTGCTCGGGGACGGCCTGCGCGACATCATGGACCCGAAGCTGAGCCGGGAACGCTAGACGGAACGCCCTTCCTTAGGCTCCTCGTTGAAAAGTGTGGTCTTTCCTCGGGGAGAAAGCCTTCCGGCCTGAGTCAATAGACCTGTGGCTCGAAGGCCACCCTCCCGACCCCATCAACTGGGCTCTCCGTCTGACAGGGCCTGCCCTCAACCTCCTCGTCCCTGTGCCTCAGCCCTTCAGGCTTCCTCCCCTCAGAGACCCTACGAAACTCCCAAGCGCAGGGGACCTGTCCCGAAGACAAGGAGACGTCCGGAACTGAAGGAACTCAGAGGCAACGGGCAGAACAGGTTAAGTGGTTGGGGGCAGAAGAGCACAGGCCTATCGGCTCCTGCTGAGGGGCAGGTCCCCTGCGCTTCTACTGGCAGCCACAATTTTCGCAGTAGGACCCCTTCCCCTATTGACTTTTTCCCGGCCCATGCTAACAGTCAAGCGGAAATTTTCCTCCAGTATCCGGATGGAGTGTCTGTCGGTCCTAGGGGGCCTAATCGGAGTCGAGAAAAATCGCCGCAAGGAGGCTTTATGCGAGCGAAACAATCGGGCATTAGTCGCAGAGAGTTTTTGAAACAGAGCACAGCCGCTGGGTTAGGGGCGCTCGCGGCTCCTGCCCTGGCGAGAATCGGCTGGGCCGCTTCCAAGGACCGGATTACGATCCTTCAAAGCATCGCCGCGGATAGCCTCAACCCCTACGCCCATAGCGCGAGCCCAACCTACGGAATCTGGCAACACATCTACGAGCCTCTCGTCGCGGTCGACTTC
>JACPSF010000125.1:18520-29023 GCA_016193385.1 Deltaproteobacteria bacterium | reverse complement strand
AGGAGTTCGTCGGGGTGCTGGCCGAGTCCTGGGAATTTCAGGGCAAGCAGTGGGTGTTCCGTCTCAAGAGAGGCATCCGCTTCCACAACGGGGCGCCGCTCACTTCCAAGGACATCGTTTACTCCATTACCAGAATTCGAGACGATAAGAGAAGCCTCCAGCGAGAGAACTTCCGCGACGTGGTCGAGATGAGGGCCCCGGATGACCGCACGGTCATCATCACCACGGAGAAGCCCAATGCCGTCTTTTTGGATCGCCTCGACAACCGCTTCATGATGAGCAAGGCGGCCGCCGACAAATACGGCGAGCAGGTTGACGCGCATCCCACGGGGACCGGTCCCTACAAGTTTGTCAGCTTCGTGCGTGATGGCAACATGGTGATGACACGGAATGACGATTATTGGGGCCGGAAGCCGGACATCAAAGAAGTGATCTACAAAAAAGTCGGGGAGGAGGCTGCCCGCATAGCCGGGCTGCTGGCAGGGCAAGGAGATGTCATCAACAACGTTTCCGTGGAAGAGATCCCCAGACTGGATCAGCACCCCAGGGTGCGCGTCGAGAAAGTGGCCGGGCTGAGGATGTACTTCCTCGCGATGAACGCGGCGATGAAGCCTTTCGACAACAAGCTATTCCGTCAGGCCGTCAGCTATTCCGTCGATCCCCAGGCGATCATAAAATATATTTACGACGGCAATGGATATGTGATGAACGGTCCTGTGGCGTCCAATGTGATCGGCGCCAACCCGAACCTGAAGCGCTACCCCTTCGAGCCGAGAAGGGCCAAAGAGCTCCTGGCCAAGGCCGGTTATCCCGGCGGTGTCGAGGTCAAGCTCTACTTCTCGCCGGACCGCTATCCCAAGGCCAAAGAGATCTGCCAGGTCATTGCCGATCAGCTCGGACAGAGCGGTATCAAGGCCGAGCTGGTCTCGCAGGAGTTCGTGATCTTTTGGGGCAAGGAGGGAGTCAACGGAGGGAAGCTTCCCTTTTACTATGTGGGCCGCCCCGCCGTTGACGCGGATACCGTTTACGACCAATACTTCCACAGCGGAGTGACAAAACGAGTCAACTATAAGAATCCGGAATTCGACCGGCTCGTTGAGGAGGAGCAGAGGACCGGAGATCAAAAGAAGAGGGTCGCCCTTCTCCAGGACGCGGGCCGGGTTTTGATGGAAGATGCGGCCTTGGTCCCCTTGTACAACCTCGCTGAAATCTACGGGGTGGCAAGAAACGTCGTCTGGAAGGCCCGGCCGGACGAAAAGATCCTCGCTGCCGACATGAGAATCCGAACTTGAGCGACCGCGCTACGGGCAAACTGGAAGGACAAGTAGCCATTGTGACGGGCGGCAGCCGAGGAATCGGCCGGGCAGTGGCTTTAGCGTTTGCGCAAGAAGGGGCGTGTGTGGCGGTGGCGGCAGCGCATGACCGGGCTGCGCTTCGTGAAGTGGAACAGGAGATTTCTTCTTTGCGCCCTCAAGCCCTGGCGGTCATGGCCGACGTGACCCGACGGGCAGAGATCGACCGGCTGGTCCAGAAGGTGGTAGAGAGCTGGGGTCGACTCGATATCCTGGTTAACAATGCCGGGATCCTACGCCCCGCGCCGTTGGAAAGCATTACCGAAGCCCAGTGGGACGAAATAATCGCGGTTCACCTCAAAGGGACTTTCAACTGCACCCAGGCTGTTCTCCCGATCATGAAGCAGCAGCGAAGAGGCAAGATCATCAACGTGGCCGCGCCCTCGGCTCTGCGCGGCTCCTTCGGCGTGGCAGACTATGCGGCAGCCAAGGGTGGGATTATCGCCTTTACCCGGAACGCGGCGAACGAGCTGAACCCCTATAACATTCAAGTCAACTGTATTTCGCCCGTGGCGGACACCCGCATGACCGAGGTTCTTACCGCCTTTCGCCGCCGGCACCTGGACGAACCCCCAGGACAGCACAGCTTCGTTTCCCCTGAAGCTGTGGCACCCGTGTTTGTCTTTTTTGCCAGCAGCGACTCCGACTATGTTACCGGGCAGATACTGGAAGTCAGCCGACCCTAATGAAGCGAGAGCAGGGTTTTTCCAAGCCTGAGCCAAGAGCTTTTGCGAGCCCCCTTTTTCCTCTACCGGCGGGAACTTTCCAGGCGGCCGAGGGAAATGGCCACGGCAGCTCGAAGGCGGGCTAGCCCGCGTCGGCGGGGGCAATTTTGAGTTCTCGGTGGCCCACCCCAAAAAAGAAATTCCTATCATTTTGAGAGGAAGTAGCTTCGGCGCTGATGCACCCGGAAACGAGCAGAACTTGTGGGGAGGTGAATGGGATATTACTTTACAGGGATATTACGATTCAACCCGGCGCTATAATCCTATTTTCCTGCGAACTGTCGACCAAACACAGCTTCCAGTGCTTTTATTACCTTGTCATTGTCACCTAAATACAATACGAGGAGTTTTTCTTTCTTGTAAAAATGTGGCGGGCCAATCCAATGGAGCTTCGTTGTGCCCACTGTACTGCCATCGCGTGAAACCAGGGCGGCCTGTGCATCCGTTTCCGTAGCACCAGAATACTGAAAGACCTGCACATGCTCCCCGTAGAGCTTGATCACCATGCCTTTGACAGAAAAGAAAGGTTGATCTACTTCTCCCTCCGGTTCGACACTTACTCCTGCAGCACGCAAGTTTTCTATTAAACTTGCATAATCCATTACTGGTCCACCGTGCGATTTCCCCTGTTGGGGCTGATTTGATACCGGTAATTCTCCACCGCAGGCTGTGGAGCCAACAGCAACCACGAAAAGCGAACAGATTGAAAACAGAAATCGTCTCACAAGATTAGGCCTTACTCACCCATAACACCTCTATCGGAACACGAACCGATTGACAAGATGAACAAGCCGAAAACGCGTGAGGGGCGAGGCACAAGCCCCACCCCTCACAAACCTTTGCCTCACGGTGGCCGGGCGGCTCACAACAGGTCGATTACCGCTGACCTTGCTCTTCCCCTTCTCTTTCCGCCCAGATGACGAATGTAAACATCTTGCGCCGACCGCCGAGATCAAGCTCGTAGAGCTCGGTCCGGCCTTGGTTGGTCGACCGGATCAGCTTGCCCCACTGGCCCGTGCCCAACTGGGCTGGCTCGTCGTTCCCTGCCGATGGTATATTTCCTTTACCTGGTCCACTTTGTGCTGTCTGGCCAACGGTGGTCGTGCTGTCCGCATGGTTGTAAATAATCGCTAGCTCGTCGTAGTCACTATCACCCGGTATAGACCCGCCGGGGTGTTCGTTTGAGGGACCATAATCAATCGAACCATGCACGCCGCCTTCAGGGTAATTTGTGTAGTCCATGCACGTCCCCAGGTTCGTGTTGTCGAACGTAGTGTCCTGGTGGTCGAGGCCGAGTGTGTGGCCAACCTCCTGGCACATCACGAGGTTTCTCCACGCGGAGGTGTTGTATTTCGTGGTATTGAAGTACGTGTCGTTGAGCTTGGTGACGCCCTGCGTGATGTGCTTACCACTGATCCAGATCTGAGCTAAGCCGAGCCAGCCGTTATTGCCGTAGGTGGTGGCGCAGACCTCCACGCGCCCGCTGGTAGGCTTGCAGTTCTTCGGATTGGTCACGCGGCCCGGGACGATCGTAGTGTCCAGCACGCTAGAGACGGTCCAGTCGTACGACGTGGTAACGAGATACGGATCCCACGCGCTCGACGCGTTGTCACCGAGGTTCAGGGTGAACGGGTTGCTCCTGCGCGCCCAATGGTAACCGCCCCACGAATGATTCGCAAATGTGAGGGCTGGGAACGCGGCAAATGACAACCAAATCAGAACTACCGTCAGTAAACGTCGATGGAGAGTTGTGGACATAAGAAGCTCCTTTCACGTTTATAAGAATGTCGTGCGCTCGGACAGGATGAAACTCGGCTCGGCAAAAACCACAATAGTCTTTCCCGCTTCTGGATAACAGGAATCCCTTTTTTACGTCCCGCAGGCTATCAGCCCTTCCCAATTACGTCAATAGCAGGGGCGAGGTCTCATTGGTTCTTCCGGAACCCGCTTTCAGGCCATTGGATTACGATGCGCCGTGACACGATGGGATAATGTAAATTTCGTCTTCGATACTTAGAATTTCGTTGCTCAAGGCTGTTAGATTCTTTTTCGGCTTGATCGCGATCTCGGACATTTACGCCTTCATCGGTATATCCCTCGTTCAGTACCTCCACATAGCAGGATTTGTGCCATAAGGATCCTTAAAGCTTAATCTCGTCGACTTCTAAGAAAAAACCCGCAATTTGAAATTCGTACAGGGCAGAAGACAGTAGCAAAACGCGTAAAAAGGGCCGGAGATGACAAAACTTGGCTATCAGACCCTCTCGGGATCAGATTGATTTTCCATCGTTCGAATCTCACGCTTTTATGCCGGGTACCGGATCTCGTCGTCACGCCTGCTTGCCCTTCTCGAACAGGTGGCCCCACTTTGCCCAGACCTCGCTCAGGAGCTCGGGGCTCGAAGCGGCCACCTGCGGGAAGGTGTCCAGATGCTCGTAGGGCCGGCAGGCGTCGATGATCACGCGGCTGGCGTATAACGTGCCCGGCGGGTAGAGCTGCTTCAGCGGATCGATCGGGCTACCCCAGCATTGATCGAGGATCGTGTAATCGCGCTTCGGGTCCGCCCGCGTGATGATCGCCCAGACCACCTCGCTGAGATCGGTCGGGTCGATGTCGTCGTCCACCACGACGGTCATCCTTCCCAGGTACGCCGCCGGCTGCACCTGCGAGCAGAGAAGCCCCGCCTGCTTGGAATGGCCGAAGTAGCGCTGCTTGATCGCTACGATCTGCAACAGCCGTCCGGTGCCCTCCTCGGGGAACCAGACCTGGGTCACCCCGGGAAGCCCGGCCCCCTCCAGCGCATCGTGTGTTAGGGCCGAGTAAAGGACCGCCCCGGAATAGGAAAAATCGTGCGGTGGCTTGGCCGGCGGCGCCCCGACAAGAATCGGGTCGCGCCGGTGGTAGACAGCGGCCACCTCGATCGCCGGCACCGTGTGCTGGCCACCGGCGTAGTAGCCAGGCGCCTCGCCGTGCGGCCCCTCTTCACACATGACCCCCTCGCGGACCCAGCCCTCCACGGCGATCTCCGCGTCGGCCGGGATCGGCAGGCCGGTCACCGAGCCGCGCACTACTCGTAGGGGCGCTCCCTTGATGACCCCCGCCACGTTCAGCTCGGAGACGCCCTCTTGCATAGCCAGGCCGGCTAGGACCGGCGAGACCAGCGGATCCTGGCCGAGAGTCACCACGACAGGCGCCGGCTCGCCACGCTGGTGGTACTTGTTGATGTGGAGACGGCCGTGCCGATTGGTCGTTGCCATCCATAGGCTCAACTGGTTCTTGCCGGTGATCATGCAGCGGTAGATGACGGCATCGCCTGTGCCGATATAGCGGCCGCCGTCCTTGTCATGCCAGATCGGTGTGGGGAAGCATTCCAGATCGACCTTTGCCCCCTCCTGAACGACCTCGAACACGGGCCCGTCCGCCACATACTCGGGGGCGAACTCCCTGCTCTCGGCCTGCCACCGGGCGAAGCGGCCATGTCTCAAGCCGGACACGAGGTCGCGCGTGGTGGCACCCGGCAAGTTGAGGGTCAGCGCCAGCCGCCGCGGCGTGTTGGTGGTGCAGACGAGGACGCGGAATCCCTCGGGGAAGCCGGGCACCTTGTCGAAGAGCAGCGCGTAGGAGGGCAGCCGGTGGACGTTGATCTCGCAGATCGCGCCGATCTCCGTCTGCCAGTTGGCGCCGGAGATGCGCTTGAGTTCGCCGAAGCTCTCAACGTGCTCGATCCACTCACGGACGTCGCGGTACTGTAACTCTCCAGCAGTGTGCGCAGAGAAGGTCATATGAAACTCCTCGTCCCTCCTCTAAGACGCGACCGAACGGAGGAACTCGATAGCCAGGGGGTTGAAAAGATTCGGACACTCGAACGGGGCCATGTGGGGAGCGCCCGGCATGACCCGCAGGATCGCGCCCGGGATGTGGTCGGCGATCGCCCGGGCCGCGGGGACCGGGGTGCTGAGGTCGGCATCGCCGGTCGTGACGAGCGCGGGCACGCGGATCTCGCCCAGGCGCGGCAGCGTATCCAGGTCGGCGATCGCGCGCCAGGTGGCCGCCCAGGCGCCGATGTGATTCGCGAGCAGCCGCTCGCGGCAGCGCGCGACCGGCGGCGAGCCCAGAAAACCGGGCGTAAACCAACGCTCCAGAGTCGGTTTGACCACCGCTGCCATGCCGCCTTGCTCGGCCGCCTCGCCGCGCGCCCGCATGGCCGACCGGGCCTCAGCCGGCAACGTACACGCCGTGGCAACCAGCACCAGTGAGCGCACGTCCTCGGGATACTCGAGCGCCAGCACCTGGGCCACCATCCCGCCCAACGAGAGGCCGACAACGTGCACCGGCCTGCTGCCCAAAGCTCCGATCAGAGCGTGCGCGTCGTTCGCGAAGTCGGCCAGCGTGTATGGATCCGCGGCTACTTCGGACTTCCCGTGCCCGCGGAAGTCCAGCCGTATTACTTTGAACTCCGACCGCAGAGCCCCGAGCTGCGACTCCCACCATGTCAGATCGAGCCCGACTGGATGCAAAAGCAGTACTGCCGGCCCCTGCCCCTCGACCTGATAGTGCAGGCGCACTCCATTTACCGTGACGTACACATCCGTGCGATCAACCATCAACTTGACTGCCCTGCCTCGCGCAAGAGCTTCCTGACTTTTTCCGGGCTTAACGGGACCTCAGTCACCGTCACGCCGAAGGGCGCCAGCGCATCCTCAACGGCGGCCGCGAAGGCAGCGGCACACGGGATGGTACCGCCTTCGCCAACCCCCTTGACACCGAGTGGGTTGAGCGGGCAGACGATCTCCACATGGGCGATCTTCGCAGTGGGAACCTCCTTCGCCGTGGGCAGAAGGTAATCCATGAAGCTGGCGGTCAGGAGCTGGCCATTGTCGTCGTAGACCAGCTCTTCGTAGAAGGAGTTGCCTATGCCGTGCGCCACGCCACCTTGGACCTGGCCGTCCACGATCATCGGATTGATCACCCGGCCGCAATCGTGGGCCACGGCATAATCTAAAACCGTCACATCGCCGGTCCTCACGTTGACCTCCACTGTCACAACGTGCGCGCCGCTCGAGTAGGCGGCCTGGCTCGGGCTGAAGTAGTGAGTCGCTTGCAGGCCAGGCTGGACCCCAGGCGGCAATGTGTATCCGGGCCTGGCGCCGGCGGCCGTCACCGCCAGCGCACCTAGACTGATGGATTTGTCCGGCGCGCCGCGCACGAACACGGCCCCGTCCACCATCTCGAGGTCATCCTTATCCGCCTCCAGCAGGCTCGCCGCGATCGCGAGCGCCTTCTCGCGCACCTCGCGCGCCGCGATCACCACGGAGTTACCGGCGTTAACCGCAATCCGGCTGGCGAACGTGCCGATGCCGAACGGGATCGCCCCGGTGTCGCCGGTGATGACAGTGACATCGTCCATGTCGATCCCCAGCTCGTGGGCGGCGATTTGGGCCATAGTGGTGGCATGCCCCTGCCCCTGGGGCGAGGCGCCGGTGGTGAGTAAAACCTTGCCCGATGAGTCGATCTTGACGATCGCCCCCTCGTACGGCCCCAGGCCGGTTCCCTCCACGTATAGGCCGATGCCCACGCCGACGTATCTCCCGTCCCGGCGCGCCCGGGCCTGCTCTTGGCGGAATGCATCGTAACCCACCAGCTCCCGCGCCTTTCGGAGGCATTCGGGGTAGTCGCCGGAGTCGTAAGTCACGGCGGCGCCATCCCGATACACCAGCCCCACCTTGTACGGCATCTCCTCCGGCTGAATCAAATTGCGATGGCGGATCTCGGCGGGATCCAGTTGAAGCTCGCGCGCGGCCAGGTCCATCATCCGCTCCATCGCAAAGACAGCCTGGGGCCGGCCCGCTCCTCGCACCGGCGTCACCGGAACCTTGTTGGTGTAAACCACATACATGTTTACCTGGAATGCCGGAAGCTTGTACGGGCCGGGGATCGTGGTGGCCGTGATCCAGGGCTCGATGATACCCCAGGGCACATAGGCGCCGGTGTCAAAGATGACGCTGTCGCGAAACCCCAGGATCTTGCCCTCTCGGCTCAACGCGATCTCCGCGTCGTGGTACTGGTCGCGCTCCTGATTGGTGGCGAGGAAGTGCTCGCGGCGATCCTCGGTCCACTTGACCGGGCGGCCGAGCGAGCGCGCAGCGAACGGGATCAACCCTTCTTCCGGGTAAAAGATCGCTTTCGGCCCGAAGCCGCCACCGACATCGGGCGGGGCGATCACCCGGACCTGCCACTCCTCCATAGCAAGCACCTGGCTGGCGAGCCGGGCGATCAGGTGAGGAGCCTGGGTCGCGGACCACATCGTGATCCGGTTCGCGCGCCGATCGTACTCGGCCAGGACCGCCCGGCACTCCATGGCGTGGCCGCCGCCGCGATGCGCCCTGAACCGCTGCTTGAGGACGATGTCGGATTTCACAAAGGCCGCTTCAATGTCGCCAAAGCCGAGCGTAAAGCGGGACGCTAGATTGCCGGCGATCTCCGGATACACGAGCGGCGCGCCGCCCTCGGTCGCCGCCAGCAGGTCCGAGACAACCGGCAGAGACTCGTACTCCACACGGATCAGCTCCAAGGCGTCCTCGGCCGTGTACCGATCGTCCCCGACAACCAGCGCCACGGCCTCGCCTGCATAGCGGACCTCGTCCTTCGCCAAGAGGCGCTGCGTTCGCGCCACGAGCAGTGGGTTCGGCTGGAGGAGAGGGATCTCTTTAGCGGAGACGCCGAGATCCGCGTATGTAAATACGGCGGCAACTCCGGCCAGCGCACGTGCCGCCGAGAGATCGATCGAGCGGATCCTCGCGTGGGCGTACGGGCTGCGCAGGACAGCCGCATAGAGCATGCCGGGTAACTTCAGATCGTCCGTGTAGCTTCCCTGGCCCGTGAGGAGGGGCAGATCCTCTCGGCGTTCGACCCTGACACCGAAGACCGCGCGGCTCATCGGGGAAGCTCCTGGCGAAGCCGGGCGGCGACCTCCCGGACCGCGGCCACGATTCCGCTATAGCCGGTGCAGCGGCAGAGGTTGCCGGCGAGCGCCTCCCGGATCTCCTCCTCGTCCTGAATATCAGGGCGGGTTTTGAGCAGATCGACGATCGACATCAGAAACCCCGGAGTGCAGAATCCACACTGGAGCGCATGATGCTTGTGGAACGCCGCCTGGATCGGATGCAGCTCGCCATTTGGGTCGGCCAGCCCCTCCACAGTCTGCACCTTGCGTCCATTTGCCTGGACCGCCAGCAGCAGACACGACCGGACCGCCACTCCGTCCAGCAGCACGGTACATGCCCCGCAGACCCCGTGCTCGCAGCCCACGTGCGTGCCAGTCAGATCGAGGTCCTGACGCAGAAAATCGGCCAGCGTGCGGCGAGGCTCGATCTCGCCTCTGTACTGCTGCCCATTGATCGTGATTTGAATCTGATGCTTCGCCATTATTTTACTAGCCAGTTCATCAATATGTTGACAAGTGACACCTCTTGAAAGTCGGCATCCCTCGGGGCGACCCCTTCCGAGCGCGGTCAATAGGCCTCTGCCTTGTAGGCCACCACCCCGTCCTCCAAAGCATGGCTATTCCCACAGCCCGGGCCACAACGCAACCTCTACGTCCCTGTGCCCACGCTCTCCAGGACTCGCCCCTCGGTCGCCTGGTGCCTATTACCGATAAACTCCCTAGTAGCCACCTTTCCCGGAGCGCGCGGCCGCGGCCTGGAGGGCCTGCTCAGCGAGCACGCCGGCCAGCTCCCGGCGGTACTCAGCGCTGGCGTGAACGTCGGACTCCGTTTCCAGGCTGGCGGCGGCGCGCTCAGCCAGGGCATTCATCGCCTGCGGCTCTAATGGTTCGCCCCGCAGGATTCCCTCTCTATCGGTGAACATAACCGGGACCGGCCCCACGCCGGTGAACGCAAGCCGCGCCTCGACGCAGTGGTCCGCCCCGTCCCGGCTCACCACTGCTGCGACGCCTACCAGCGCGAAGTCGCCGTGCCGCCGTGCCAGCTCGACAAAGGCGTAACCGGTTCGGGGTCGCGCCATCGGGAAGCGGGCCTCTACCAGCAGCTCGTCCGGCGCCAGCGCTGTAGTGAGGTACGAGACAAAGAACTCATCCGCGGGGATGAGGCGGCTCTCCCGCGGGCCCTGGATTCTCAGCTCCGCGCCCAGAACCAGTGAAACCGCCCCGAGCTCGGCAGCCGGGTCGGCGTGGGCGAGGCTGCCCACGATCGTGCCACGATTGCGGATCTGGAAGTGGCCGACAAGCGGGAGCACTTCAACCAGCAGGGGACAGGGCTCTGCCACCAGCGAGCTCAGCTCCGCGGTGCGCTGGCGCACGAGCGCGCCGACGACGAGCCAGCCATCCTCCAAGCGGAGATAGTCGAGCTCTCGGACGCAGTTGATGTCGATGATGCCGGCCGGCCGCGCCAGACGGAAGTTGAGAAGCG
>JACPSF010000125.1:0-18505 GCA_016193385.1 Deltaproteobacteria bacterium | reverse complement strand
GAGAAGCGGCATCAGGCTCTGCCCCCCGGCCAGCACTTTAGCGGTGTCCCCGTACTGGTGGAGCAAGCTCACGGTCTCCGCGATCGTCGTCGGAGCGTGATACTCAAATGATGGCGGCTTCATAGACCTAACCTGCCCTATTCGTCAGCGTCACCTCGAAGCCACTCTCCTCAAACCCGAAGGGGACGAGGAGGAAGGCCGCTTACGTCCTTTTCCGCGACCGAGGGGAGCGCGAGCGAGGCCGCGGACGTCCGATTACAGACGGCACGACTCAAGGCACGAACCAATCGGCCGCAGCCGAGAGCGCGTTCCCCGAGGGAGCTTAGTCCATCGGCCGCGTCCGCCTGAGGCGGATCGGCCCCCGAGGAGCTTTCGGAGGCATCCCGGTTAGGTCACTGGCCCGCGCGCTTTCGCTGTGTGCTGGCCGAGCGTCGACGGGCTGGTGAAGTCACCCTCCCGGCTGCGCGAGAACTTGATCGGGTTGCCCAGCATGCGGATGGCGCCACCCAGAGTGTGCGGCACCTCCCGCACCATCTGCCGATGGACGACCTGCGGATCCGCGAGGGCCTCCGCCACCGAGTTCACCGGCGCGCTCGGGATCCCATGTTCGTGAAAGCGTGCTAGCAGGTCACCGCTATCGTGCAGCGCGAACGCCCGCTCCAGGATGGGTTCCAGCTCGGCCCGGTTCGCGTGGCGGCGCTCGTTCGTCTCGAAGCGGGGATCGTTTGCCAGCTCCGCCATTTCCAGCGCCTGGCAAAGCTGCTGCCACATCCGCTCGGTGTTCGCGCAGATGAGGACGTCCCTGCCATCGCGAGCGCGAAAAGCGTTGTAGGTCGGAATCGACATGTGTCCCCTGCCCTGGAGACCGGGCACGTCGCCGGAGATGAGGTAGTACTGCGCCAGGTAGCAAAGCATCGCGACCTGGACGTCCAGCATGGCGACGTCGATAAACTGACCCGTCCCCGAGCGCTCGCGCTCCCAGAGCGCTGCCAGAATCGCCGTTACCGCAAACTGACCCGCATTCAGATCGCCGATCGGCGTGCCGGAGCGGACGGGCCGCCCACCGATCTCGCCGGTCAGACTCATCGCTCCGGACAGCGCTTGGACGATCATGTCGTAGGCGGGTCGCGTCGCGTAGGGGCCATCCTGACCGAAGCCGGAGATCGAGCAGTACACGATCCGCGGGTTGATCGCCTTGAGCGTTTCGTAGTCCACGCCCAACTTCTGGACCACGCCCGGGCGGTACGCCTCAACCACCACATCCGCCCGCCGTACCAGATCATAGAAGACATTCCGCCCGCCCTCGGTCGCGAGGTCCAGTACCACGCTTCGCTTGCTGCGATTGATGGCCAGAAAATAGGCGCCCTCCCCCTTGTAGAAGTATGGCGGCAACGCCCGCGATGGGTCGCCGGCCTGGGGCTCGATCTTGATGATCTCGGCTCCGAGATCGGCCAGGATCTGGGTGCAAAAGGGTCCGGCCAGAAACTGCGTGAGGTCGAGGAGGCGGACGCCGCGGAGCGGAGGCGCTGCGGGGCTCATCGACCCTTCGGCCCTAGCGTTCGAAGACATGGATCGTGCAGGCGATGTGATCGAACCCGGCCACACCGCCTCCCGTGCAGTGGGTCAGCCCGATGCGCGCGCCCGTGACTTGCCGCGGCCCGCAGGTCCCGCGCAACTGACCGACGATCTCCACGATCTGGGCCAATCCGGTCGCGCCCACCGGGTGCCCTTTGGAGAGCAGACCGCCACTGGGGTTGACCGGAATACGCCCCCCGATCTCGGTCGCCCCTGCGTCGATCAGCCGCCCGCCCTCGCCCGGCGCGCAAAAACCTAACGCCTCGTAATACATCAGCTCGCCGATAGTGAAGGCGTCGTGCACCTCGGCGACGTCAACGTCCTGCGGGCCCAACCCTGCCATCTCGTATGCAGCGCCGGCCGCGCGGTAGCTCAGGTCGGACTTCGTCATGTCGCGGAAGTCGTTCTTGAACAGCCCCGATTGTAGCACCGAGGCGCGGACCTTGACCGGTTTACCCTGGAAGCGCTCCCCAACCTCTGTCGCCGCCACTACCACGGCCGCCGCGCCGTCGCTGTTCGGGCAGCAGTGCAGAAGCGTCAGCGGGTCGGCGATCATGCGCGAGTTGAGCACTTCCTCTAGCGTGTACTCGCGCCGGTATTGCGCTCGCGTATTGTGAACGCTGTTGTGGTGGTTCTTGACCGCGATCTTCGCGAGCTGCTCGATAGTGGTTCCATACTCCGCCATGTGGCGGCGCGCGCGCATCGCGTAGACGGCCGGCATCAGGACGCCCTGGTCCGCCTCGATATCCTCCTCACTCAGCGGAAAGGCGCCGCCGCCCAGCGCGGTGAGCTTCTCCGTGCCGAAGGCAAGCGTCACGTCGACCATGCCGCTGGCCACAGCCAGCCAAGCCTCCCGGAACGCCGACGAGCCGCTAGAGCAGGCGTTCTCCACATTCAGAATCGGGATGCCCGACATGCCGATGCCCTTGAGCACCTTCTGGCCGATGCCGGAGCCGCCGAACACGCTGCCGCAGTAGGCCGCCTGAACTCGCTCGCGGGCCACGCCGGCATCATCGAGAGCCTCCAGAACCGGTGCCTGGGTGAGATCGAAAATACCGACCTCGGGTTGCTTAGCGAATCGGCTCATGCCGACTCCGATCACGCTTACTTCGCGTAGGCTCGCCATCACGCTCCTCCTCCCGAAGCGCTATCAGGCGTCAGCGGACGGAACCGCACGCTGACCAGCTCCTCACCGTTTCGGTCCTTGCCGATGGGCCCGGCGTAGATCTCCACGGGACTGTCCAGCGGGATCGAGCCATCCTGCCAACCGTCCAGGTGGCCAAAGACGCGCGGCCCCTCCGGCAGGTCGACGTACCCGACAGCGTATGGCGCCTTGAAACCTGGCGCATTGACGTGGATTACCGAATACGAGTATAGCCTCCCCCGGCGGCTGAGCCGGATCTCTGCCATCGGCTCGCGCGACGCGCAGCCTGGGCACACTTTGAATCGCGGAAAGAACACCTTACCGCAAATGGTGCAGCTCCCTCCGACCAGTTGGGCCGACTCGCTCTCCAGCGGCGAGGCGCTCCAGTTCTCCGGTCGGTAGACTCTAGCTGCCATGCCACTTGCTCCTCATCTATTATCGTCGCATCTGCCCCCCGTCCAGCCCGACCGCGTCCACAAGCCCGCGGCGAACCGCGTAACGGGCGGACTGGCTCGAGAGCATCGTTTCGCTGAGGAAAATATCCGATAGGAGACGGTTGTGTCAACCTAGCAGGCCTTGCCTGGAGCGCAAAATTACCCTAGCTTGAGATCAGGCGAGAGGCTGAACTACCGCCGAAGAAAATGAGTGGAGGGATTATATGGCAACGGTGAAAGAAGCGTTTACGGCCAAGTATCAAGGAAGCAAAAGCGCGCCGGTCGAGGAGATCTCCTTCGCCCCGGGAGAGGAAGTCCAGGTTCTCAAGGAATGGAAAAACGAGGCGTGCCTGATCAAAAAATCGGACGGAAAGGTATTTAACGTTGTGAGAAAATATCTGAATTTGAATTAGCCTAGGGGGCAGTGACCGTTTGCGAGATGAAACTCAAAATCAGAGCGGTAGAGCCTGAGCGCGCTCTCGATGGGAGGCCCGGGCATATGGCTAAGGTTGCAGAAGCCCTTGCCCCGGTTGAACTCGATCACTTTATGGAACTGCTCTAAAATCGGCGCTCCCCCCTGCCCCTGCTGCACTTTCTTCAACATCGTCGCTAACATGTTCGTCTCCATGCGACAGGCGGGACACTGACCGCAGGACTCGGCGGCAAAAAACTCAGCGATCCGGAGCGTTTCCTCCACCATACAATCACGCTCGTTAACCAAGCGAACCACGCCGCAGCCGATCGAAGAGCCTGCCGCCCGCAAAGAGTCGTGATCCAGAGCGACATCAATTTTGTCGGGCGGCAGAAAGGCCGATGAAGGGCCTCCCGGGAGAATGGCCTTGATGACGCCTCCGTCTCTCATTCCCCCACTACATTCCTCGATTAAAAACCGTAGCGGCGTCCCGAAAGAAAGCTCGTAAATCCCCGGCCGGCTCACTTCATCACCCAAGGAAAAAATCATCGTGCCGGGACTCCCCGGGGTGCCGATAGACCGATACCACCTCGCCCCTCGAGCCACGATGGGCGGAACATTGGCAAGAGTCTCCACATTGTTGACCACCGTGGGCTTGCCAAAAAGCCCCGCAGTAGCCGGATAAGGCGGCTTTTGCCGCGGCAGGGGTTGCTTGTTCTCGATGACCTCAAGGGCGGCTGTATCCTCCCCGGCGACATAGTTGGGCGGGGCCGAGGTGAAGAGAATCTCCAGGTTAAAATCCGTCCCGAGAATGCGCTCTCCCCAGTATCCTGCCTCCCTCGCTTCCACTAGGGCATCGGCCATGCTTTTCGTGGCCTCTTGATAGGCGCTGTTAATATACAGGAATGCTTTGGAAGCGCTCGCCGCGTATGAAGCTAGGATAACTCCCTCGATCACCAGGTGGGGAAGGTTCTCCATGAGGAGACGATCCTTCTTGCTTCCCGGCTCATCCTCTCCTCCGTTGAGAACGACGTAGTGGGGTTGCTCGGCAGTTTCGGCGGTAAAAGCCCACTTTTGCCCTGTGGGAAACCCTGCGCCGCCTCTACCCCGCAGACCCGAATCGACGACCTCCCGCAGCACCTGATTGGGGGAAAGCTCGCGCAGAGCTTTCTCCAAAGCACCGTAGCCGCCCCGGGCACGGTACTCTCTCAGGCTCTCTCTCCTCTCCACGACGCCTCGTGGGAAAAGGACGCCCTCCAGCACTTAGAAAACCCCCGTATCCAAAAGTTGATAGATGAGCTCTTTCAGAGAGGAATCGATGGTATCGAGTCTTTTCACCTCAGGCCCCCCCGCCACATGGGCCAGGATTTCATCCAAGTCCTCCTTCTTGACGCCGGCATACCAGCTCTTTTCCGGATAAAGGACAATGTTGGGACCTTCCTGGCAAGCCCCGAAGCACATATAAGGCCGGACCTCCAGATCGTTGAGACCCTTCTCCGCAACCCGTTTTTGCAGCTCCTTGATGATCTCCTCGGAGCCGCGGTTTTTACAGTCGACGTTCTGACAGACCAGGCAGATCCGCTTCACTCGCCTCTCCTTGCGGCAAACAAGCTTCGGATCGTCTCGGGACGCATCAATTCATCTGCACTACCCAGTCTTTTGCTCTGAAGATCTCGCCCAAGATCCTTTCGTCTTCGGGACCAGGCAGGACTTCGGCTAAATACTTTGCGTATTCTTGTTCCGTTAGTAATTTGCCCTCGATGCTGTAAGGCTTCCCGGCATAATCCCCGATGGCCCGGCGGAACTTGAGGTCGGGGATCCCCAGCTTCGGCTGATCCTTCGGGATGAGTTTGTTCAGTTCGTCTACCAACCGCTGGCATTCGTTGAAGTACTGAACCCGCGAAAGCTCGTTCAGCCGTCCCTTGTCTGCGTCGTCCTTCGCCTCGTGCTCGTCGTAACGCCCCTTCAAGCCCCAGACATAAGCCCACTGAGCCGAAGAGGAGTGGTCCGTGCCAAAAAGATCATACGCGGTCGAAAGCCATTTGTTGAAATACTTCTGGATAATCGGTGTTGGAATCTTGCCCGACTTAAGAATCCGGGTCAGCCCCGTATTGCCGGTGAACATGTGGAAGAACTCTTCCTTGAGCATGGCGGCAACGCTTTGCGCCAACGGAGCAAAGGAGGAATGAGTCAGCATGGTGAGCTGGAACTTCCCGTCGCGATCCACGAACTGGGTGTAGGTGAAAAAGTCGAGCCAATTGTTGACCGGCTGATTGAAAGACCCCAAAAGCCGGCTGCCCTGATTGGCACGGCGCTCCAGAAGCTTCCGCGCTTCCAGTTTGCCCGAGTCGCCAAAATATTGCACCAGAAGATAGCACATCTGCCACCCGTGGCGCATTTCATCGCTGTTGACACGGATGATTGCTTGGCGATCATATTCCGTCGGGGCTGTGTCCAGCAGGTTTTTTTGCTGCTCCACGGAGGCGAATTCCGTATCCCCCTGATAAACGATCAGGTTGAGCAGGGCGTCGCGGATGGACTGATTGGGGATCTGCTCCACACGCTCCCATTTGGCCCGCCCGCGGAAGTCTCCAAACTCTATCTCCGAGGAATGGAGCTCGGCAAGCTTGGTTTCGAACTTATAGTCGGCGAGAAGGGCAGGGTCGTAACCGATATCCTTCTGCCACTCGCGGAAACAGTCAATCCAGTCATCAAATGTGGATATTTTCTTCATCTCGCCCTCTCTTTCAACTTTTGATTTGTTCGAACGATCGTTAGAATCATACCCCCTAAAAGGCCAGAAATCAACCGAGCTCCAAAAACCTCCGGGCCGCACCGCACCTTAGTGGTAAAGCTCCATAAGCTCTACCATGCCGAGGACGCGCATCTGTTCGAACAGGTATTTCTTGATTTCTCCTACCGTGTCCATCTGGAGGACGATCTGGGCCGAGGTTTTGGCTGCATGATAGGTAACGGAACGAATAATTTTCTTGATGACGGGGATGAAGAGGGGTTCCATGCTGAACTCATCCAGCCCCATGCCCAGGAGGAGCAGCGTACAAAGAGGATCCCCCGCCATCTCCCCACACATGCCCACGCGCTTGCCTTGTCTCTTCGCCACCTCGATAACATGTGTCAGCGCGGCTAGCACCGCTGGATGGAGAGGTTCGTAGAGCCCAGCCACCTTACGGTTGCTGCGGTCTACGGCCAAAATGTACTGGATGAGGTCGTTGGTGCCGATGCTCAAAAAATCCACCTCGCGAATCAGGCGGGACGCCATTTGGACCGCCGCGGGAACCTCCACCATGATTCCCAGCTCCATCTGGGAATCGAAGGGGACCTCTTCACGCTCCAGCTCGCCTTTGACCTCTGCGAGAAGCTCCTTGACTCTTAGGATTTCTTCCAAACTTGAGACCATAGGCAGCAGCAACCGAACCCGGCCCAGGGTTCCCACCCGCAGAATCGCCCGCAGCTGGGCCTTAAAGATCTCGGCCAGTTCGAGTGAAATCCTGATCGAGCGCCAACCCAAAACGGGGTTGGGTTCCAGAGTCGCCCGGCGCACATAGGCCGGATACTTGTCGGCTCCGATGTCCAGAGTACGAATGGTCACCGGCATGCCGCCCATCGCCTCCACAACGCGCCGGTACAGCGTGTACTGCTCCTCCTCGCTGGGAAAATCCCGGTGCGCCAAAAAAGGAATTTCCGTGCGATAAAGCCCGATTCCCTGAGAGCCGTGAAGTTGAGCTAAGGTGAGGTCGCTCAAAAGCCCGATATTGGCATAGAGGGAGACTCGGTGACCGTCCTGGGTCTCCGCCGGAAGCTCCCGCAGGGCATCCAATTCTCGGTTAAAAGCTAGATATTCGCGCTCCAGCCGATCGTATTCCTTAATGACCTCCTCACTCGGGTTGGTATAGACCAGGCCGGAGTTGCCATCCACGATGAGAGAGTCCCCCTGCCGCACGGACTCGAGCAAACCGTCGACTGCAACCACGCTGGGTATCTCAAAGGACTTGGCGAGAATGGAAGCGTGCGAGGTCACGCCACCCGTGGCCAGGACAATGCCCCGGAAACGGTCCCTCTCGATCACAGCCAAATCGGCAGGCGAAAGATCATCGGCCACCAGAATCGCCTCCCGGGGAATTACCAGCGCTTCCTCTTTGATCCCAGAGAGGTTTTCTAAAAGCCTCTGCGCAACATCTCGAACGTCCGCGGCTCGCTCCTTCAAATATTCATCCTCGATCCGGGTGAAGGACTGGAGATGCTGTTCGAAGACGCTGCTGACCGCATATTCCGCAACGTAGCGCTCTTTGCGGATTTTCGTCTCGATCTGCTCAATAATGGTGGGATCCTCCAGGATCAGCCTGTGGACATCAAAAAGGGCCCCCTCTTCCTTCGAGATAAACCTGCTCATGCGCTGTTTGAGTTCTTCGATTTGGGCGATCCCCTTCTCTACGGCGGCCCTGAATCTCTCGATCTCTCGCGGAGAATTTCGGGTTAGCTCTGCCTTAACCGAGCGCAAATCCATGCGCAGCCTCAGGACAAAGGCTGTGCCGCGACCGAATCCCGGCGACGCTGCGAGCCCAGCTAAACGTCCCCTCCATTTATGGAGGACTCCGCGCATCCCTCCCTCGCGCCGCTTCCCCTCGTAGGAGCGCAATCTTCTAAGGGCATCGACGAGCCGCTTATGGTACTCCTTGCCCTCCCGCTCTTTGTCCTTAAGGGAATCCAAGAGGCGCGCCTGAATGATGATGCTCGCCACCTGATACGAGATAGCCTTGACGAGCCGAATCTCGTCCCGATTGAATTCGCGGCGCCGCGAGGTCTGCACCACGAGGACCCCCAGAGGCTTCTTCCCTTCCATCAAGGGAATCCCCAAAAACGAATGAAAGCGCTCCTCACCGGTTTCAGGGAAATACTTGTAACGCGGATGGGCAAGGGCATCGACCACCGTCACCGCGCCCATCTTCTCGATCACCAGCCCGGTCAGCCCTTCATCGATTCCCATAGAAACCTTCCCCACCGACTCTTGATCCAATCCCATCGTGGCGCACAGGGTAAGGCGATTCCTCTGACGGTCGAGAAGGTAGAGGGAGCAGACCTCGGTCTCCATCCGCTCGGCCACAATCGCGACGATGCTGCGGAGCGTCTGCTGAAGATCCTGGGAGTGGCTGATGACCGTGCTGATGTCCTCCAGGATGGACAGATGGGGAATCGTTTTCGGGGAGGGCTTGCGTGCTTTGGCCATACGAGAAAATTATTCTACGCGGCTTTCGCGATAAATTACAAACTCGCTTTCGGCTTGCCCGCTGGCGAGCCGGTTATTGGAAATGAAGGAATGCGCGGCGCCGACGAACGAGGGCGGGCCTTTCCGGGGAAACAAAAAAACCGGGAATCCTCTGACCACAGGGACAGCGATCTCCAACAAGATCATACTGGAGGAGATCATGCCAGGACCGCCGAATCAAGGCACGGCGGCAGCTTGGACAGTAGGTGGTCTGCCCCTCATCATCGAAGACGTTTCCCAGGTAGCAAAATTTGACGCCGGCCGTCAGGGCAATTTGACGCGCCCGTCTCAGCGTCGATGCCGGCGTGGGCGGCTTGTCCATCATTTTGAAATCCGGGTGGAAGGCAGTGAAGTGAAGAGGAACACTGTCGCCGAGGTTCTCGAGGATCCACTCGCACATCCGTTGGGTCTCCTCCGGGTCGTCATTCTCGCCCGGGATGATCAGGTTGGTGATCTCAAACCAGATGTCGGTTTCGTCCTTAAGCCACTTGAGCGTATCCAGGACGGGAGCGAGATGGGAGAAGGTAAGCTTATGATAAAATCGCTCGGTGAAGCCCTTTAGGTCCACGTTGGCCGCGTCAACGTAGCGAAAGACCTGCGGGCGCGCCTCCGCAGTGATGTAACCGGCAGTGACCATGACACTGTGGAGACCGGCCTCGCGGGCAAGCCGGGATATGTCGATGACAAACTCGCCCCAGATGACCGGATCATTATAGGTGAAGGCGATGCTCGGAACGTTCTTCCTCAGCGCCAACTTCACGATCTCATCCGGACCGGCTGTGAGGCTTTGGGCATCATCCCACTTCGCCTTACTGATGCTCCAGTTCTGGCAGAAGCGACAGCCCAGGTTACACCCCGCCGTGCCGAAGCTCAGAATCCCGGTACCCGGCAGGAAGTGGTTGAGCGGCTTTTTTTCGATCGGATCGATGGCGAATCCGGTCGATTTACCGTACCCGAGCGAATAGAGCTTGCCGCCGATATTCTTGCGGATGTAACAGAAACCTGCCTGGCCATCTCCGATTTTGCAGTAGCGCGGGCAGAGGGTACAGAGGATGCGACCGTCTTCCTGGGTTTCCCACCACAGCGCCTCTTTCATACACAAAAACTATCTCTCTTTTCCCATTCTCCCGCAAGAGGAGAGGAGGCAATAGGCACAAGACAACAGGCACTACACTCTGAACCTCCCTTTTTCTTTCTGTTGCCTACCGCCTCACGCCTGAAATGCTGATGGCTGAGGGTTATAAGCTATGGTATAAAGTCTTTCTGATGGCAGCTATCAGAGGCCTCAGGGGCATGCGCCACATTGCGCTTAAGGTTAGGGATATCGGGCGCTCGAAAACCTTTTACCAAGAGCTGCTCGGCATGGAAGTGGTGTGGGAGCCGGACCCACAAAATGTCTATCTCTCTTCGGGTTGCGACAATCTTGCGCTCCACGAGACGGCTCCGAACTTCGCTCCTTCGCCTGCCGGACAACAGTTGGACCATCTGGGTTTCGTGGTTGAGAGCGTCGAGCGAATCAGGGAACTAGAAGAGGAATTTCGCGCGCGCGGTGTCAAGATCGTCCATTCCTTTAAAATCCACCGGGACGGTAGCGCCTCCTTCTACTGCGCTGATCCTGATGGAATCATTATCCAGATGCTTTACGAGCCACATCTAAGTCCACAAGAGATTAGATAGCTTTCCCGAAGCCGAATATTTCCTTGCAGGGCTGACTCGAATTTACGGGGCACTGCACTAGTGGGCCCCGGCGGTGCCGAAAAGCATCTCGGTGAAGCCGCTCTCATCCAGCTTGCGCAGGAAACGTGTATCCACGACGTCCTCGACCTGGAGTGCCGCCACTTTGGGATTCTGGCGCGCGAGGAGCCTCTGCACATTGCGCAGCCCCTCGAGCGACGGGTACGGCTTGCGCTCGATCATCTGCAGCATATCCCGGTACCCATCCTCGGCGCGCCGCGGGTCCTCGATTCGGAGGCGGCGGGCCAGGATCTGGATGACCGCCTCGCGATTGCCCGGCTGTTGGATGAAGGCCACGGCGCGCACGAGCGCCCTAAGCACGCGCTCCACGACCTGAGGGGCCTGTTCGACGGTGCTCTTCAGGGCGACCACGCCTTCACCGACGAAGGGGATGTTGGCCGTAGGGAGCTCCGCCAGGATGGCATACCCCTGGGCCTTCAGGGGCCGGCTGAAAATGCCGTCCACCACTGTGGCGTCGATCGCCCCGGCCTGAAGCGCCTGGACAAGCTGGGGCTGGGCCCCGACAACCTGGATGTGGATCCTGTCCCGGACTGGCTCCAGGCCCAGGTACTCCAGGCCCAGCATCGCTCCCATCCAAAGCGGGCCGCCGATGCTCTGCACCCCCACGCGTTTCCCGCGCAGCTCTTCGGGCCGCATGATCCCCGGCCGGGCCACGAAGTCGAACGACACCTTGTTGGTGAAAGCGGCGAGCATTTTGACGGGCAACCCGCCCGCGAATGCCGCCAGGACGGTCGATCCCCCGGTGTACCCGAACTGGAGCTCCCGCGCGGTGAGCGAGGCCAGCAGCGTGGGGGCACCGTTGATGAGAACGATCGTCACCTCCACGCCTTCCTGTGCGAACAGCCCCCGATCAGCCGCCACCCACAGCGGCGCCACCCGCGGCTGCATGGCCGCGTGACCGATGGACACGCGCTCCGCAGCCCCGACACTTGACGACACCGCCACGAGCAGAGCTACCAGGCTCAACACCCGCAGAGCGCAGCGCAGGCGTGCTCCGGCCGCTCGCTCCTTCATAGCGTTTCCCTTTGCTTTCATGGGAGCGTCTCCTCCTCTTATTTATTTATTTTATCGTTAACCGTTCCAAAAGCTTCTCAGCGGCTTCCTCTCCGCTGCGGATGCAGTCGGAAATGCCGACCCCCCAGTAGCCATTACCCGCGAGTGCAAGACTGGGGTGTTGGCGTAGGCACTGCTCCACGCGTTGGACGAGTTCTAGATGGCCGACTTGATACTGGGGAAGCGAGCGCGGATGGCGTTGGATGCGGCAGAATAGCGGCGCAGCCTTCACGCCCAAGAGGCTGGAAAGCTCCTCGCGCACGCTCTCGTCCATCGCGCGGTCATCCCGTTTAAAAAGCTCAGGCTGCAACGCGCCACCGACAAAAGCCCTGAGCAACACATATCCAATCGGCGCCCTGCCCGTATATTTCACGCTGCTGAAAGAGCAGGCGAAAATTTTTCGCCCCTCGATCGCGGGCACGACGAACCCAAAGCCGTTGAGGGAACGGGGAATCTGGTCTTCACGATATGCCACGTTCACCGTCGCCGTGGAAGAATACGGGATAGCCTCGAGATCTCGGGCGAGCTCAGAGGCAAAGGGAGAGAGAAGAGAAGCGGAGTGATAGGAGGGCAGCGCGAGAATGACGCCGTCAGCCACAAACTTCCCCTGGTTCGTGGTGACCAGCCAGGTTTTCCTCGCTCCATCCCAGCTCATCTCTGTGGTTTTGGCCCGAAGGCGCGCCACACCCTCCGGGAGGCGGCTCGAGATGGCATCCACGAGCTCGTGCATGCCGCCGCGGGGCGCGACAAAGAGGCTCCAGCGCGCCCCGCTTTCAGACCGCCGGGCGCGAGAACGGCGCTGTTCCAACCATAGCGCCAGAATCACGCTCTTCCGGCTCCGCTCCATCGTTAGGAAGCGGGGCATGGTAGCCCCCAGGCTAAGTTTTTCGGGATCGGCCGCGTAGATCCCGCCGATGAGAGGCTGGGCCACCCGCTCCAACACTTCCCGGCCGAAGCGGCGCCGGACAAATGAGGCCAGGCTCTCGTCCCCGTCCACGTTCTGCCGCGTGCGAAAAGGCTCCGTGGCCATGCGCAGTTTGCCGCGCCAGGAAAAGAGCGGGGTTCGAATCAACGGCCACAGGCGCGTCGGAGCGAGCAGAGTGAATCCCTCCGGGAGCGGTTGCAGCGAGCCCCTATGGACGACATAGACGTTTCGCTGGCCCGGGTTAGTCGAGATCAGACGCGAGGTCAGGCCCAGGCGATCGCAGAGCCGAAGCGCCCAGGGCTTTTCGGTAATGAAGGAATCCGGCCCCGTCTCGAGAAGAAACCCATCCCTCTTCTCCGTTAAAATGGAGCCGCCCAAGCGCTCACCAGCTTCGAGCAGCGTGACCTGGACGGCAAGACCTCGCTCCCGCCCGAGCTCAATCAAGCGATGGGCAGCCGCCAGGCCCGAGATGCCTCCGCCGACGACGACGATGCGGTGTGTCATTCTTTTACAGGCTCTTCGAGCCGCGACAAAGGAGAGCGGCCCGACTTGGATCACTCTTCTGAGAGGAGGGTATCCGATAAGAGACCGTTAGGTCAAACTACGACCCACGCAGAGCCTTCCTTGTAGCTCTCGCTCTGCAGGACATCGTCAATCAGGGGAGGCTAAAGCTAAAAGTCAGCGTAGAGGCTGCATGAAATGTCCTGATGCGTTTGCCCCCACAGACCCTAGAGAGAGTTGACTACCCCGGACCTGCCGTTTCGGACAAAATGACATGAATCACCGTTGGCGGGGGGGCAGCCACCGAGGCTATGAGTCTCGAAAAGATCCCCGGTACTTTTTTGCCCCTGAAGTCCTAAGTACTGAACCTCCGGATATAATCTTGAAGTTTTTGAGCGAGCGACTCTTCAGGGTACTGGGCAGACAGCGAGGCTTCATGCAGCGAATGCACGATCAAGTCGGGATGCTGGAGCGGCTGCAACCATGCCTGCAGTTCTTTCAAGGCGTCTGGGAATGCTTCGCCCGCAGCGATACAGAGACGGGCGAACTGTTCGGCGATCGCCGTGGTCCTGACTTCCTGAGATTTCGGCCAAATGTCGTGAATGTATGGCTTGATACGATTGTGCCAGTATTCGGCCCGCTGATCCCCGGCGCTCCCCAACGCCTGAACCAGCGTTTGCGCCGTCCGCTGCAGGCCTTCTATCGGCAGTGAACGTGTTGCGGTGGCCATCTCAGACTTAGAAAACGTATCTCCTCGCTCAAGAGCGGCGAAAGTCAATAAGGCTGCGTATTGTCGGCCATGGTCGCGGATTTCCCCATAATGTTGTGCCGTGGCAAGAAAGTGTGGCTTGATGGCTTGCAATAACGGCCCGTACAATCGCGCCGACCAGAGGAACCCTCTCCACACGGCGCACGCTTCGATGGCCGACCGCTGCCAATCGAATAAGGTTAAAAGGTATTGCACGGCCCAATCACGATCCACGCGAAATAAGGCGATCACGTGCGCAGCCAAGAGTACGCGGCCGTGCCTGAATTTTGCCATCTGCGTGTCACATAGCTCAGTGAATAGGGGCTTAACCTGATGCGGCAGTCCCTGACCATCTTCCAATGATCGTCGGTACCACCAACGCAATGCGGCTTCGGTCACATGTCCGACCGGGTGGTTGATGGCCGTTGACACAGGATCATCCACCCTGACACCGCCTTCATAGTCAAGTGAAAGAATGCGGCGAATGAGGTTGAAGAATACGGTCTCGTGGCCTTCGAAGGTCTTCGCGAGTGATTGCATCCACCAGCCGAGCGTGTGGGCGAGTGACTGAAGGACCTCGTTCGGCGCATCGCTCAGTACCGGCCCTACACACCGCCACGATCGCTTGAGAAGCTTTTCGTCAGCCCAAACTTGCAAGGCTTCTCGCCACCGCTCGACTGGCCATTCGCCACCTCGCGCAAGACGAATCAGAGCCGACACAGCTTTCCGAAAATCCCGCTTACAGCGGTCACGCCAGTCGTCTCCTTTCCGGAAGTCACTAACCGGATGCTCCCTCAACCAACTCACTAGCTCGCGATAACGCTTGGGCGTGGCGAGGAAGCTTCGCCATTCATCTGCTTCACCCATCCACATCGGAAACTCGTCCCGTTCATCCTCTGCCAACTGCCACTGGGGCTGCTGCGCAGACAACTCTTCCAACCGCGCGGCAGCATCAGTACCGAGTTGCGCGCCAGCCCGCTGGTACTTGGCCAGGCGCAGCCAAAGTTCACGATCAAAGATGTACCGCAGATGCTGGGGCTCAACGTCGTCTCTATACAGTTCTCGGGGTGGGCCTTGGAGGATGGCACGCTCCAGCCGTTCACGATCCTGTCTATCCAATCGAGAAGCAATAGCAGTTAGCAGACGGAAACACTCACGCTGAGTTTCAATTGACCATAGCCACCTGTGATCGTCTGAGAGCAACCAGTCAAGCGCTTGGCGTGGTGGGACGATGTCGTAATGGGTTGCGGCAAAGAACGCAAGGCGCCGAAATAGTGGATAGGCAATTTGGAACCAGTGCTCGGCTTCGAGCCGTGCTCGTTCCGGAAATTTTTCAACCGTTGCTACCCACGCATCGCGGGCGAGGTCGATCAGGGCAGTCCAGTCACGGAAATCTCGGTTTTGCGGGTGTCTGCTGATAGACGGCTGATAGACGTAGGACAAATCGCTGTCGGAATTCGCACCGCCCAGTTCGGCCATTAGATCGAGTGTGTCGTGTAGCAGGCTCGTGGCATCGGACAGCAATTGAGGCAAAGCCTCGCGTCCTTGCCCGTCCTGCTTGATTTCCTCAAGCGTGGCATGCACGTGGTCTGTTGAGATCAAGCACGGACATGCCCCCCGAGCACCAAGCGCCATAGAGTTTGTATAGCCGTCGGTGGCGGTTTCTCGTTGAGTGCATCGCGAATGAGCCGCGCAAAATTTGAATGCAGCGCACCTCCATGGTTCGCTACCCAGAGCAACAACTTAGGATTATCAAGGTGTTTCGTCAGCCAGCGAGCTAGTTGGACCATTACGTTATCCCAGCGACTTTCGGTGGGACCACTACTTACAAGCGCGCTCCACGGTGCTAAAGTGTAGGGCGTAGGACGAAACGCGAAGCTGAAGGCGAGTACATCGTCTTTGTTGCTTTCGGGCGCTACACCGAACCGCGCCAAGTCTTCTTGGTTGAACCGCTTTTCCGTAAGCGATTCCAGCCAGTCGAGCGACGGTGGCGGTTCGAGTTCGGCAAAGCGCTTCGCCGGGATACCGCTGCGGTCGGCCAGCGCCCACAACACACGGCCGACATAGTCGTCCTCTCGCGTGCTCTGCATCGGCGGAGTGGCGGCGTACCGAACGACGAGACTCTCCTTGCCGGAGATACCGTCCCGATATGTAGCAGCCCATTCGTGTAGTGTGGCGTGAAGGTGCCGGTGTCGCCTAGATTGCCGGTAGAGGATCGGCGTGACGTTCTTTGCTTTCCACTCGTTGGAAGCCTCCACTTCTTTGCCTTTGGAGTAACTAGCAAAGGCATATGTCTGAATTGGCGACTCGCCCAGGAGGCGATCGGCAGCGAGTGCATCCATCATGTAGCGCAGCACGGGGTCATTGAGGCTGTAACCGACAAAACACACCGCGTAGTTGCGGAACAGCTCGCTCACGAACCGTGCCGCCCAGCGCTCCGTGAGATACGCAAGACCAAAGTCACCGCTGGATACCACTAGCCGATCCAATTCGCTGTCCGTCGGAGTCTCGGGCAACAGCCCGTGTAGATAGACCACCCCGTCCCAGCGATTCTTCGGTACAGGCAGCAAAGGCGCCTTGAAGCGCTCAAGCGCGAGATTTTTCCGATCGATGACGTGCTCGAAAATCCGGTCAAAGTTGGTCGTGACAATTCGGTAGCGGCCTTTACGATTGAGCGAGAGTGTCAGCAACGCTTCATGGGTCACTGTGGCCTTGGGCTTGGAAAGATCCGCGGTCAGAATTCCGGCCAGTTCCCGTCTTACTTTTTCCCTTCCGCCAACGATTTTGTTTTCGAGCAAGCCTATGGCTGTGTCGTACTCGCCCTTTGCAATGGCCGTTTCCTCAATGCTGGACGGTGACCAAACCAAGCGTTCGTAGAGTGCCTTGACGAGCTCGCGAAACCCCGGCAAGCCGGCCGGATAGGAGATTCCCGCGCCGCAGAAAAACACGACGCGACCATCTTCGTGCGCCTCTAACAGGCGATCCGGAATGTCGGGGCCGTTATGGACGAACTGCATCCTTAATTAACCCACTGGCAGGAAAGCCGACCGGTATCTCCCCTCGAAACGGTGGGATGTCCCAGATATTCGCCTTACCACGCTTCATACTCGCAACTCCCCCTTGAGCGCGCGGTCGAGGATGGCTGGAAGTAATGCATCGATCTCGGCGGCGGTCTCTGCCTGCAGCGCTTTCAACCTGTCCATCTCCGCTTGCAAGGCGTCCAACTCGGCGACGATGCGGCACTGCTCATATGTGTAACGGGTGCCAGGCTTTTATAATTTGCAATTCCGTTGTTGATCAGCTTGCCTTTATTTCTTAGGACAGCATTTCTCCAAGCGACCACGCTCGGTCCGTGACCCCCGCCGACAGGGGGATAAAAGGTCAGAGTCATTTACGTATGAAAATTGCCTAGCGGAGACCCCAAGAATCCACTGTAACCACGTTGTGAGATTCAAGCCAGGCTGCTTGCCCTGGCGCCCTCATGCCCACCTTTGTTCTGCTTTATCACCTCGACCTCCTAGCCCATGCGTTCCAGAACTGTTTTGGCGTCACGATGGGAATCCCCCTATACCGCCTCAGCGCTAGCAGATGGTTATCTCCCGACACGATCCATTGGGCCCGTGAGGCAACAGCGCAAGCCAGAATCTTATCATCGTCTGGGTCCTGCGGAATCACCGGCTCCAACCTGGGTTCGTGAATGACCTCAACGATACTCAGCAGAGACTCCATCAACTCGCCCACTGAAGTGTTCAAGGCTGCAATCCTCGGCGCGAATTTGGGGCGCGACAGCGCTTCACGGACCTCATCCATGATCGCGGGAATCGTAACTGGCACAAAATCACCGGCTTCAGCTCCTCGAATAATCTGGTGGGGAATGCCTGTCCATAGGAGCCCCGAAATCCAGACGTTAGAATCCAGCACCAGCCGGACCTTAGCCACGCCTGCTCCGCTTCTCCCGGCGCATGTGGTGGACCTCCGCGGCAATTTCTTTGAGGGGCATCTCCTTTTCGGGAACCCTCTCGGCTATCTGGGAAGGCCTCAGAGGCCTCAGGCGTTTGAGGACGATCATGTCTCCTTCCGTCCACACCGCCAACTCGCTCCTCCTCGGGAAGAGATTTAAAATCTCTTTTGGAAGCCTAATGGACCCGTTAGGCTCAACCTTAACAGCCTTCATGGATCACCTCCATCCGACTGTGATAATAGCTGATTTCAGTAGCTCCTTGCTACCTGGCATCGGAGCAAGACGGTGCAGCGGTTCTTGTCACAGCCGCTAGCCATCAGCCTTCATCTCTCAGGTTTAAAAGGATTTGAAGATAAAGGGTCCGCTCATAGGCCTTTAGCAACAACCGCTCGATCCGCTGCGCTCTGATCTGCACTCAAAGGAATTCGCTTTTGCGGTGTGGCCATCGGGAACTCACAAACCGCCTTCGTGATCGCGCGCCAGGTCCGGTCCAAGATCCCGATACAGTGGCGAAAGATGATGCCCTAGCCCCGGACCTGATTTTGACGCGGACAGTATCTGATAAAATTTCTGTCATTCTCGCTGTCACTCACTTTACACCTCCTCAGTCCCACACCGTCTCGACCCATTCGCCTTCCTGTATTTGTTCATCTGCTGTAATGAGAGGATAGCCGAGGTGGCGGGCGGTGGCGACAATAGCTCTATCGGCTGGA
>JACPSF010000153.1 GCA_016193385.1 Deltaproteobacteria bacterium | reverse complement strand
TCCCCTCCTGTTCCAACAATATCGAGCACAAGACCGGCTTTGACCCTGACGCGGTGCACTTTTTCCCTCATGACCCGTGCGGCCCCCGTGATCTCCAGGACGGTCTCCCCCTTCATCCGCAGGGCCGTAAGAAAGGCTGCCACTTGCGAAACGGTCGCGTCGCCGGACATGATTTGGTTCATTACATCTTCGGTTTCGCCCTCCGTCAAATCCGTCCGGTTGACCAGTTTGCCGATGGCTTCCTTGATATCCATACTTCCAACCTCCTAAGAGCCTAACGACTCACGGTCATGGATTTAGTAAATTTTTCTTTTACCCTGAGGTCTTCCTGGAGCGCTCTGGCTTCTTCCCGTGTGGCGAAATGGCCCGCGCGCACGCGATACCAGGTCTTTCCCTTGATGTCCGTCGAGACCACATAGGCATCGTAACCTTTGTCCTTGAGCCTCTTGGCCAGGCGGTCGGCGTCCCGTTCTTGGGGGAAGGCATTGAGCTGGACTGTCCAGACGCCCTTTGCCGGTTCTTGAACCGCTTTTTCCGCAACCTGTGCAACCGCCTTTTCGCGCGCCGGAGCCTTCGCCTCGACCGCCGCCTGCCTGGTGCTTTCCTTAATCGGTTTTACCTTCTCCTTAACCTCCCCGCGCGCCGGTCCCCCGCCTTCGGCGCCCTTGGCAAGCGTATCATAAAATGTGATCTCCTCCTTAGCGGCGGGAGCCTGGGCGGATCCTTTGAGCAAAGGTTCCACGGGGATCTTCACCACGGGTTCTTCCTTTTTCATCAGCTTCCTCCCTTCGATCCCCTGGCCGATGAATACACCGAGAAAGAAGACCACGAGAGAGGTGGCGGTAAATCCCACTGCCAGGATGATTAGTTGAACGCGACTCAAGTAGTAAGAACCCTGGCCTCTGCCCCTGCGCTGATTCGCCATCTCGTTTACCGCCGACACTATGAAATTCGCCGCATCCTATGGACCCGTTCTATCGGCTCCTCGAGAAACCTCCGGCCTCCAGCTAAATGCTCCCCGGCGCCGGTTCGGCGCGGGCAGCCATCCTCAGAGGAGCCTCCACCCCCAAAAGTTCCAGGCCTTTCCGAATGATCTTTTGCACGTTCCGGACCAACAAGAGGCGAGCTCGGGTAAGCTCGCGATCGTCCGAGATCACCCGGAATCGATTGTAGTAGCGGTGGAATTCTCCCGCCAGCTCGAGCAAATAGAACGCTAGCCGGTGCGGCTCCAGCTCCTTTACGCTCTCCTCGACCACCTCGGAGAACTGGACCACCCGCTTGATCAGCTCCATCTCTTCCGCCTGCTCCAGGCGTTCGAGTCTCGCATCCTGCAACCGGGAAACTTCCACTTCCATTCCGCTTTGGCACGCCTGCTCGAAGATGCTCGCGATGCGGGCATGGGCGTACTGAACGTAAAAGACCGGGTTCTCGCTCGACTCCTTTTTAGCCAGCTCGAGATCAAAATCAAGATGGCTGTCGGCCTTGCGCATGAGGAAGAAAAATCGCGCGGCGTCTCTTCCCACCTCTTCCACCACCTCTCGGAGAGTAACGAATTCTCCCAGCCGCTTTCCCATGCGCACCGGTTCCCCGCCGCGAGTGAGGTGCACCATCTGGACCAGAACGACCTGCAGGCCTTCAGGATCGTATCCCAGGGCCTTGATGGCCGCCTTGATACGATTCACATAGCCATGGTGATCCGCGCCCCAGACGTCAATGAGTCGCTTGAAGCCCCGCTCGAACTTGTTGCGGTGATAGGCCATATCGCTGGCGAAGTAAGTGAGATCCCCATCGCTCTTCACCACGGTTCGGTCTTTATCATCCCCATAAGCCGTGGCCCGGAACCACTCCGCCCCTTCCTCCCGGTACAGGAGCCCGCGAGACCGCAGCAGCTCGATCGTCTGCTCGACCTCTTTTTGCTCTCTCAGCTCCCTCTCACTGACAAAGGAATCAAAGGTAATCCCGAATTGAGCCAGGTCGACCCGGATCGCTTCGAGCAGGATCTCGCCAGCGAACCGGCTCAGAAACTCGGTTGCTGTCTCCCGCTTTTCCCTTAAGAACTTGTCGCCCCATCGGCGCCTTACCTCCGCGGCGACCTCCCGGACATAGTCTCCAGGATAACCCTCTGCGGGGAACTCGATCTTTTCCCCGTAAAGCTCGCGATAGCGGAGATAAACCGAAAGCCCCAACTGCTCCATCTGCCTTCCGGTATCGTTCACATAGTATTCGCGCTCCACGGCGAACCCCGTGGCCTCAAGCAAGCGTGCCAGGACGTCGCCGATGACCGCCACGCGCCCATGGCCGACATGGAGAGGGCCGGTGGGATTGGCGCTCGCGAACTCCACCTGAACTTTCTCGCCCCGGCCCAAGTCCAAATCCAACTCCTTGCCGGCCTCGATCTGTCTCAGGCAGTCGTAGTAAAACTTCGCTGAGAAGGAGAAATTCAGAAAGCCCGGACCAGCGATTTCCGCCCGGGCGAGAATCCCGTCTTGGTCCTCCAAATTTTTGAGAACGGCCTCAGCGATGGCGCGCGGAGATTTTTTCTGCTGCTTTGCCCAAATCAGAGCCACGTTGGTTGACAGGTCGCCGAATTCTATCTGCTTGGGAGGCTCAAGAAGCAAAGGGGGGAGGTCTGTCAATTTTAGCTCTCCCCCCTTTGCCGCCTTTTCAAGCGCTCGGGCTAACAGATCCCTAAGGTGACTTTTCATCTCTGGCTTTAACCATCCCCTTGTCCTCCCATCAGCCGGGGCGAAGCCATCCTCTGAGGAAGTGGACGGTCGGCTTAAAAAGCTCTTAAAAATAAATATTTATAGCGATTTTAGAGCGCCGAAGTCAAGGCACAGTTATGGCGGCGCGGAGGGTTCGAAGCGGATCATTCCTTCCGCAGGGCCAAAAATTTCGCCGGGATTTCCTTCGCCAAAAAGAGCGGGCCCGAACAAAAAAACTGAATCCCACTGGCATGGGCCTCCTGAGAATGGATCGCCAGGATGGCGGGCGAGGGATCTCGCCTTTTCCCCACCGCGAGCGCCTCCTCAGCGGTCGGGCTGAGATGAACGGGCAAGTCTGGGGTCAAGTCTTGTATCTTGCTATCCGCCACCTATTGTGATAGTTCCGATGAATCATGGCTCGTCCTCTCAGAGTGGAATTTGACGGTGCGATTTACCATGTGACCTCCCGAGGCAACGCCCGAGAGGACATTTTCGATGACGATGGGGATCGCGAAGCTTTCTTGGAGACTCTCGGCAGGGTCGTGAACCGGTTTCACTGGCTCTGCCACGCCTACTGTCTGATGGACAACCACTATCACTTAGTGATCGAAACAGCGGAAGCTAACCTCTCTAGGGGAATGCGCCAGCTCAACGGCATCTACACTCAACTCTATAATCGTCGCCACCGAACTGTGGGACATCTGTTTCAGGGCCGCTACAAAGCGATCCTGATACAGAAAGAGAGCCACCTTTTGGAAGTCTGTCGGTACATGGTCCTAAACCCGGTTAGGGCCAAGGCAGTGGAGAGGGTAGAGCAATGGAAGTGGAGTAGTTACGGGGCTACAGCGGGGCTGAGAAAAAGCCCTCCTTGGCTAGTGGTGGACTGGGTGTTGAGCCAGTTTGGCAAGAGAAGATACCCGGCCAGTAGACACTACCGTCGATTTGTGAAGGATGGGATCGGTAGGCCGTCGATCTGGGAAGGGGTTCAAGCCCAGGTGTTGTTGGGGGAAGAGGAGTTTGTAGAGAAGCTCAGAGGTTATGTGAAAGGCTACCAGGACGTTGGCGAGATCCCTCGGAGGCAAAGGTATTTGAGCAGGCCTAAGCTAACGAAGCTATTTGAAGGAAAGCTAAGTAAGATCAAGCGGGACGCACGGATTGTCCAGGCGGTGCATCGTTACGGGTACAGCCAGAGAGAGGTTGCAGATTTTCTGGACCTGCACTACGCTACGGTGAGCCGGTTAGCAAACAGGCGTTGATGCAAGACACAAGATCTGACCGCGGTATTGGATAGAAACCATGATTGACATCATCCCGGCTCAACAGCGGCACTTCTCAGACTTCGGATGGCTTAAGACCTTCTGGTTGTTTTCGTTTTCAAACTATTTCGACCCTCACAACATCCAGTTTGGAGCATTACGGGTGTTCAATGACGATATCGTTGCGCCAGGTACAGGCTTTCCAACGCATCCTCATGAGGAAATGGAGATCATCACCATTGTCCTGGAAGGCGAAATAACCCACGAAGACAGCACGGGCACTAAAACCACTATCAAGGCTGGTGACGTCCAGAGAATGTCGGCGGGCACTGGCTTGACACACTCCGAATTCAACCTCGCCACTACTCCGGTTCATTTCTACCAGATCTGGATATTCCCCGATGTACCCCGTCTTCAACCGACGTATGACCAAAAGACATATGACCCAGGCAGCTGGAAAAACCGACTCTTCCCGGTGGCGTCGGGCCAGCAAATTCCCGACGCGGTGACTTTTCATACTGACGCAACGATCTACAGGGCACATCTTGAATCTGGATGCAAAATTACATTCGACAAAACTATCGGGCGTCGAGTCTTCATCTATCTCACCAGTGGCTGCATTTCGGTCAATGAGCGACTTCTTGATGAGAAGGACCAAGCACGCGCGGATATCGATACTCCGTTGTTTATTGGAGCGCGGCAAGATTCGGAGCTGATTCTCATTGACGTCCCCTCTTGCAAAGGATGGGGATATAGCGACGGTACACTTCGAGGGGCAAGACGACGAGCCTAACCCTTATGAGGGTCGAGACGACGTGATGACCAACGCGCCTCCGCCATAGCTTTAGCTGGCGGACAAGATCATCGCGAAAGAGCCATCGGGTGAAACCATCAGGCCGCAACGGAAGAGAGAGAGACGCGGGTCGGGCACATATTTTTTGGTTCTTCGCCTGCCGAACCGTACCCGCATTGCTATCGGCAAGCTTGGCAGGTTTGAGCTTAGGCCGGGCTACTATTGCTACGTAGGCAGCGGTTTTGGCCCAGGGGGCGTGTTGTCGAGACTCGCCCACCACTTTCGACCGGTGGAACATCCACACTGGCACGTTGACCACTTGCGTAAGGTGGCTCTGGTCGAGGAAGCATGGTATGCAGTTCATGAACGAAAGCACGAGCACCGTTGGGCCGCAATTCTGGGACGCATGCCCGGCGCCTCGATTGCTATCCCTCGCTTCGGCTCCTCCGATTGCAGTTGTCCTGGCCATCTGCTTTCCTTCCGAACTCGACCCGCTCCCGGTGAGTTCGCCCGCCCGCTGCGAGCCCGGCTAGTCGGCCAGTGCGGATTCCGGTGACACAACACTAATTGCTCCGCTCGCCTCAAATCCTAACCCCATACCTGTCGCGCCGTCTCCACCACAAGCTCGAGCTTTCGCTTCTGGTCGTCCTCGCTTAAAAGGTTTCCGACCACATCCGAGGCAAAACCGCACTGCGGACTCACGGCGAGCTGCTCCAGAGGCAGGCAGCGGCTTGCCTCCTCGATGCGGCGCTTGAGATCGTCGACGCGCTCCAATTCCGGCACCTTGGTGCTGACGAGTCCCAAAACAACCGCCTTCCCTTGGGGCACAAACCTGAGCGGCGCGAATGTCCCCGCCCGCGGGCTGTCGTACTCCAGGAGGAAGCGATCGTGGTTCAGCTCGCTAAAGAGCCTCTCCGCGATGGCGTCGTAGCTCCCCTCGCGATGCCACATGCTGCGCTGGTTTCCGCGGCAGAGATGGATCCCAAAGGTCACGCCGTCAAACCCCCGAAGCACCTCGTTGTCGGCCCTGAGCGAGCGGCTGAAGTTCTCCTCCGGATTCTCGCCCCGGCGGCGCATCGCCTCCAGAGACGGCGGGTCGACATACGCGGTATATCCCGGCGCATCGATCTGGACGTAGCGGCAGCCCGCTTCAACTAGACTCTGGACGATCTCCCGCTCGATCTTCACGACGCCGGCCATGAACTCATCGACGCTCGGGTAGACCGTGGTGGAACTCTGGTGGTCAAACCGCTGCGAGACCCGATCCGGGCCGATGAGCGTAACCTTGACCGGCATTTTGGCCACGCGGCTAGCGAAAAGATACTCCTCCAACGGCAGGTTGCGCACGAGACGCAGCCGCTCTTTTACCGGCCGGCGTTGTAAAATGGCGGTTCCCTCGGCCACCTGATAGGCGGCCTCCCACCTCTGAAGAGGCTTTCCTTTCTCCGACAGAGTCTCAATCAACCGAAGGTCTGACCGGCGCGCGTCAAACCCGGAGACCGACGCCGCAAAGCTGTCCTGAAAATTCAGACGCCGGTACTCGCCGTCGGTGACCACCTCCAATCCAACCGCCTCCTGCAGAGAGACCGCCTCGCGGATCGCCCGATCCTCCGCGACGCGAAGCTCATCGGCGCCGATCTTCCCTTGGTCGAAGCCGAGACGCGCCTCTTTCAGTCGAGCAGGCCGCAAAAGGCTGCCCACGACATCGCTCCGGATCATACTCAAATCTTCTCCCATCCTCACCGACGATAACTTAATGGCACCCCCGCCCCAAGCTTAATTATCACGCCTTCTACCTCAAGAAAAGGCGGGACGCGATCGCGTCTATTGACAGGATCGTGCTTCTCCCTATATTGATCCGTTTCAGGAGGATAGAGTTATGAAAGTTGGGTATCTGTTGTTATCGCTTTGCTTCTGGCTTTCCGTTCACGCGACCGCTTCCGCGCAGGAATTCTACAGGGGCAAGACCATCCGGGCCATCGTGGGCGGAACGGCCGGAGGTGGCTTCGATGTTTATACCCGGGCCATCGCCAGGCATATGGGCAAACATATCCCCGGCAATCCAACCCTTTACGTGGAGAACATGACCGGCGCGGCAACCCGGATTGCCGCTAAGTATATGCACAGCGCCGCCAAGCCGGACGGACTTACCTTCGGCATTTTCAACGGGTACTTAATCCTGGGGCGAGTGCTCGGCATGAAGGGACTCGATTTTGATGTGAGAGACTTCGAGTATATCGGCGTTCCGGTCCAGGACAACGTCGCGTGCGCTCTCACTAAGGCGAGCGGCATCACGAGCGTGGAGCAATGGCTCGCAGCGAAGACGCCGGTCAAGATCGGCGGGCTCGGTCCAGGCAACAGCCTGAGCGATGTCCCACGAGTTCTTCACGCAGCCCTCGGTCTCCCAATCCAGATGGTGGAGGGCTACAAAGGCTCGGCTGACGTACGGCTGGCCGCAGACGCGGGAGAGGTGGATGGCGGTTGCTGGGCTTGGGAATCAGTCAGGGTGACCTGGGCCAGCGGATTGCAGTCGGGAAATGTCAAGGTCATCATCCAGGCGGGCGCTAAAGCGCAGCTAGACCTCCCCAGCGTCCCGCTCGCTTTCGATCTGGCCAAGACCGAGGAGGCGCGACTATTAATTAGAGCCGGCGTGATCGCCCCTTCCAGCATCACTCGGGTTTACGTCACGACGCCCGGCACTCCTAAAGAGAGAGTGCAGATCCTGCGCAAGGCGTTCCAGGATACACTCAGAGACCCGGAATTTGTCGCAGAGACCAAAAAGTCGAAGCTTGAAATTGACCCGTTGACCGGGGAAGAGGTGGGGAAAGTAGTCGCTGAATTATTCAGTCTGAAGCCGGCCGTTGTGTCTAAACTGGCATCGGTCCTTTCAGTAAAGTAATTGCCGTGCGGCAACGTATAGCGTTTTATCCCCGAAGCCCGAAGCGGCGCACCGGATTAAAGCGCGCCCTCCAAGAGCCACCGGGGATAAACCGTGCTCACGAAGGAGGAGACACCGATGCTAAGATTCATCTTTTGTCTAACCGTTACACTGACGACCACCATGGCTCTTCATGAGCCCGCGAACGCCGCTTCAGACGATTTTTTCAGCGGGAAGACGCTCCGAATTCTCGTCGGTTTCCCCCCGGGAGGCGGGTTCGATACCTATGCCCGGACCATCGCCCGTCACATGGGCAAGCAAATTCGCGGCAACCCTAAAGTATTCGTGGAGAATATGCCGGGAGCCGGGAGCCTTATCGCCGCGAACCACTTGTACAGGAGAGCCCAACCCGATGGTTTGACGATGGGCCACTTTATCGGCGGCTTGGTTATGGGCCAGGTACTGGGGGGACCCGGCATTGAGTTTGACGCCCCTAAGTTTGAGTACGTCGGCGTGCCGACCAAGGACACATCTGCCTGTGCCTTGACCAAGGCCAGCGGCATCGCGAGCATGGAAAAATGGCTGGGCTCGAAGACCCCGGTCAAGCTGGGGGGGACAATCCCTGGCTCCACGACCGACGACCACCCGAAAATTCTAGCCGTCGCGCTCGGTCTCCCGGTTCATATTGTTTCAGGCTACAAAGGGACACCAGACATTCGACTCGCCGCCGAGGGAGGAGAGGTTGCTGGAGGTTGCTGGGGGTGGGAATCCATGAAATCCACCTGGAGCAGGGCGTTACAATCCGGTGACGTGGTGGTTGTCGTGCAGATGGTCCCAAAGGCGAATCCGGATCTACCTAACGTTCCCTTAGCCATTAACTTCGCAAAAACCGAAGAGGCGCGCCATCTGATCCAAGTCGGTATCCACGACATGAATCTACTCCTGCGCACGTTTGCCTTGCCGCCGGGAACACCAAAAGATCGCGTGCAAATTATCCGCCGGGCGTTCGCGCAAACCATGAAGGATCCAGAGTTTTTGGCGGACGCCAAGAAATCTAAATTGGATGTTGATCCGGGCAGTGGAGAAGAGGTGGAAAAAACCGTTGTAAATCTGTTTAAGGTGGACCCCTCGTTGGTGGCTAAATTGAAGGAGATCCTCAAGTAGCGCTGACGATTAATTCGACGTGCGCCGTGCGTTATGTGCTGAACACCCCGTAGCCTGTTTTCTCAACTGGATCAATAATCACGTCGAGCAGGCACGGCCGGTTCTCTTTGAGGGACGCCTCCAGCGCGGGCTTGATTTCGCTCGGACGCTCCACTCTGAAGCCTCTCGCTCCGGAGATTTCGGCAAACTTCGCGAAATCCGGATTCGTGTAGTCCACGCCGATATACCGCCCATAATGGTGGTGCTGCAGGATCTTGACGGAGCTGTACGAGAAATCATTGAAGACGACGGTGATCACATTGATTTTTTCTCTCACCGCCGTCTCGATGTCCTGCATCACCATGGAGAAGTCACCATCCCCGACGAGGCAGAGGACCTGGCGGTTCGGAAAGGCCAGCTTCGCTCCCAACGCAGCGGGAAACGCGAAGCCGATGGCTCCAAAACCGACCGATCTCAGCGAGCTTCTCGGCGTGTGGACCAGCGTTTGCTGGCCCACGAAGTGGGAGTGACGTCCTCCCCCGACGGATATGATGGCATCGCGAGGAATCGTCTCGTCTATATCCTTCAGCAACCTACGGGTGCTGATCGGGACAGCGTTCAAGTCCACGTCGAGCAAACCCTTTCTTTCCGCCAATAGTTTTTCACTCAGGGTTTTTGCCCGCGGACTTACTTGGGAGAGGCCAGCCTTTCCAAGCGATTGCTTGGCGATCTGAATGGCGTCGATGAGGAACATTTTGCAATCGGCGATCAAACCTATATCTACTGGATACTGTCGAGCTATTTCACTCTCATCTATATCGACTTGAACGATCGTCGCCGACGGATCGATCAGACGCCAGTTCTCCGTCGTGACGTCGGAGAACCTACAGCCCACTCCCAAAATAAAGTCCGACTCTTTCAGGGCCTCAGAAGCCGTGCGGTTTCCCCAACGCCCCGGCACGCCGACGAAGAGCGGGTGAGTTTCCGGAAAGGCGCCTCTGCCTCCGGTGGTAACCGCCACGGGAAGTCCGGTTAACTCCGCAAACTCGACAAGCTCCCGAGTAGCGTCAGACCAGTTGACGCCGCCGCCGGCGACGATGAGGGGCCGGCTGGATTTCACGAGCTGACTCACTATCTTGCTTGTGAGATCAGGATCGGGTCTAACCCGGCTCGAGTAAGAGCCGTAGGCGGGTCTCTTCATAACCGGTGGCTGGGTAATTTCTTCGGCAGAAACATCCAGCGGCATATCCACCTGGACAGGGCCGGGCCTGCCGAGGCGGGCTCGGGTGAAAGCACTCCGCATGATCCGCGGAATGTCTCTAGCCGACCTGACCTGCACGCTCCACTTCGTCACGGACCGGAAAGGCGTGAGCTGATCCCAACCGTTCATAACGTCTCTGTCCAAGCGAGACTGTTCTTCGTTGCAGGTGATCGCGATTACAGGAGAAGAATCCCTGAAGGCGCTCCCCATGGCGACAAGAAGGTTGGCTGAGCTAGGCCCCGAGTGAGTCACGCACACCCCCGGCTCTCGTGTGACCCGCGCGTACCCGTCAGCCATGGACGCGAGCGTCTGCTCGTGTTTTGCAAGGATGAACCTGATGCCTGTCTCGCCGCATATAGAGTCCAAAACCGGCAGCGTAGCATGGCCCGACATCCCGAAAACATACTTGACCCCGGCATCGACCAATGACTGAACTAACAGATCAGATCCTCTCATATGTGCTTCCTTTTCCCGATTGGTTTAAAACCTGTTACCCCAAGGTAGAGGTCAAGTCAAGAGCCCCTTGAATCCGGCGGCTTAAATCGGCCCGAGATCTACTTCTCCCATACGGCGACCGCATAGGTCCGTAAAAATTCATATTTGCCAACGCATCACTGATGATCTATGCTGGATGGAGCTAACCTTCTAAGGCCTCAAGAGTAATTCCCGGGAAGGGGATGGATAAGAAAATGGCCCTAATATTGGTTATTGACGATGAGGAGGGAATGCGAGCCCTGCTCCGGAATTTCCTGGAAAGAGAAGGACACAAGGTGCT
>JACPSF010000348.1 GCA_016193385.1 Deltaproteobacteria bacterium | reverse complement strand
CCGTAGGACCAGGTCGTGGTGCCTCCGAGCTTGCTCGATTTCTCGAGCAGAACCACTTTGAGGCCGAGTTCCGCTCCGGCCACCGCCGCCGCACAGCCACCGATACCCGAACCGACACACACGAGGTCGACTTCCTCATCCCAACGTACCATGTCTCCGTCTCAACTCATTGCCTTAACGCCAAAACTTAGCCCGGGCACCATCATTTGCGTCTGCTATTTCGCAGCAGCCCTCTGATAGCTCAGGTCGGTCCAGCGCGCGGGGTCCGGATCTCGCTTGAGAATGTCCAGCTCCTTCAGTTTCTGACCGAAGACGCGCAAGCCCTCGACATCGACCTCGGCTCCGCGGGTGATGATCTTCCCGAGCCCTTCCTCAAAATAGATCGAATAAATTTTTTCCATCGTCTCGCGCTCACCCCTCCTCATTCCTTTTAGTAGTACGTCAACCGCGGCACTCTTGTTTGCCGGACTATGGAGCCAGTCGACCGCCTTCCTCAACACGGTGAGATATCGGAGCACCTCATCGCGGTGCCCCTCAGCCCAAGCCTTGTTGGTCCCGATCATGATGAAGGCATAATTCTTCAGGACGGTGTCCGAGCGTCCGAGCATGCGGAAGCCCTCCTTCACGGCCACGAAGTCCTGTGGCTGCCCCATGATCGCCACATCGACGGCTCGGCTCTTGAGCGCGGCGTACCGGTTCGGAGTGGTCCCGACCGAAATAAACGTATAGTCGCTCTCCCTCAGCCCGTTCGCGTGAGCCATCAAGCGAAACAAAATGGCCGCACCATCCTTGGGAGCGGAAACCGCGACGGTCTTTCCTTTCACCTCGCTCCAGCTCTTGATCCCCGGCTGGACGATCACGCTGAAGGCCGGATTGCCAACGGCCTGGGCAATGATCGGCACGCTGGCACCTGCCTCGTTTGCGTTGATAAACGCATCCGCCGATACCCAAGCGAAGTTAAGCGAACCACCTACCAACGCCTGCACCGCCTCGCTGGGCCGGCTCAGTTGAATGATTTCCACGTTCAGACGCTCGTCCTTGAAGAGACCCTTCTGCTCCGCCACGTAGGAGGCCCAGTAGAACGGGAAAGGGGGCAGCAATCCAACTTTGATGGCAATTGACGAAGCTTCGCCCGCTACCGCACCCGAGCGCATGGCGATGAAAGTCAGCGCAACGACGACAAACAGGAAAGGCGAGCCCGTAAAAACTCGCTTAAGCCCTGTCCTGTGGTTTTTTTTCATGATGCCCTCCTTTCGAAAGAACCGCAGCGCGTTCTCCCCCGGGATCTTGGCTTTTTGCCCACGGTTCCACGCACTGGCTAGAGCGGTGCGGGGACACCACCCCCGATCCAACCGGGAACGATCACCGGAATGACTCCCTCCCATAGGCGGAGGCCCAGCATACCCCCAAGTACATAGGGAAACAGCCCACCAACTACAAGCGCCAAGGCAATGCCCAACCAAGGATTTCCGCGCTTGTGAAGCGATAAAAAAGCACCGACAAAAAGGATGCAGCCTGCCAGAGTGCCGAAAACATAAACCAGAGTGAACATCAACACCGTATAGACGACCGCCAACCAGCGTTCGTTTAACCCCGGCGCGCTCGCATCTACCTCCTCGGATGGCGCTCGCGCTGGCGCGCCGGCGCGCCGCCGGAAGGCCCAGAGATAATCCTTAAGGATTACCCACGTCAGAGATCCCGCGGTGAATGCCGCAACCAAGGCTATGAGATGGCCACCGTCAAAGTCTGGCTTCATCGCGCTCCCCAAAATTCCGAGGAGCAGAGCCATCAAGGTCACATCAAAGGTCAAAGCCGCTTTGGATCCTACCCGCATACACCGTCCGCCTTCTCGCTGCCCTACTCGGCCATCACTCCCCGCGAAATCGGCGCCGAAAGCGAGAAAAAAATATCAGCGCCGGAACCATAAAAGTGGCCAGAAAAAGGCTCAAGGAAATCGGGCTCCCGATAAAAACCTGGTAGCTTCCGCGCGAGCTCTGTAGCGCCGTGTAGAAATTTTGCTCGACGGCGCCGCCAAGGACAAAACCGATCACGGTGCCGATCACAGGGTAACGGAAGCGCTGGAGCGCAAAACCCAACATCCCGGCCAAAACCCCCAAGCCAAGGTCGAGGACCGTACCACGAAGAGCGACCAGAGAAAGCGCAACCAGGACAAGAATGGAAGGGGCCAAATACCGAATATCGAGCCTCGGCACCCATGAGGTCGCACCTACGGTAAGCACGGTCAACACCGAGCCCAGAATATTGGAGAAAAAAAGTCCCAGGATTAGCGCCCACGCAAGATCTGCGTGCCTTTCGAGGAAATAAGGACCAGCCTGAATCCCATAGATCTGCCAGGCGCCCAGAAGCAGGGCGGTCTCCGCGTTGCCGGGAATCCCAAACAGCAGCGTAGGGAGCAACGTGCCTCCCTCCTTGGCGTTGACGGCGGACTCGGCCGCGATCAAACCCTCGGGACTACCCTGGCCAAATTGCTCGGGATGGCGGGAAGCGGCCCGAGCGGCATCGTAAGAGAGAAACTGGGCCACGACACCGCCTACGCCCGGAACCGCCCCGATGGCTGTCCCGATAAGCGAACTCCTTACGACGCAGGCGGGATAGCGAAATGGGACGAGAAGCCCGCGCAAGGCTTCTCCTAGCTCCGTCCAAAAAATGTGGCCCTCAGCTCCGGACGAAACGAGCCGAACCACGCCCCCGCCGCCTTTAATCCCTTGCGCCAGATAGGCGATCGACTCGCTGACGACCAACAGACCGACCAGCACCGCGACCAGATTGAGTCCGTCAAGCAGGTAGGTGCTGCTAAAAGTAAAACGCTCCACGGGAAATTCCGGCCCACCCAGCCCAACAAAGGTCAGCAAGACCCCGAGGCCAACGGCAACAAAGCTCTTGGCCATATCCGCCTGCACAGCCAGAGTCATGGCCATCAAGCCGAAAATCATGAGCCAGAATTTCTCTGCTGGTCCAAAGGCCAGAAGGATGGGGAGGAAAACCGGAATCAGGACGATCAAAACAAGGAGGCCGAAGCAGGCTCCATAAACTGAAGTGCCAGCTGCAATTCCGAGCGCCCATCCCGCCCTTCCCTGACGGGCCAGCGGATGGCCGTCGAACATCGTCGCCGCGTTCTGGGCCGTGCCCGGCATATTGAGCAGGATAGAGGTGATGGCCCCGCCTTGGCTCGCTGCCCCCATGATCCCCGCGAAGAAATACATTCCCGTGATTGGATGCCACCAAAAGCTAAGTGGCAATGCGATAGCCATCGCGTTCAAGGGACCCAGCCCGGGCAGGATGCCGAAGATCCACCCGAAAAGCGTTCCTCCAAAGAGGGCCAAGAGAATGGGCGGGCTCAGCAATTGGGCAAGGCCGCCACCGAACGCCGCAAATATTTCCATCGCCGTCCGTCCGAATCGGGCCAGGCGGAGCCGATTCGTTGTCGCTTAACTCTTTCCCGGCTTATCCTTTGCGGAGACATCCGCAGCTAAGCTGGCAAGAAGCATCCCATAGCCCGTGATGTGGTCACGAATCCCCAGCCTGCGGAAAGCGCTCCAAAAGTCAGCAGGGTCACTAGCCACTACCGGCTTCTGGATGTCTCTCTCCAGGATCTCGACGATATCCGCGACCGGCCACTGCGGACAAGGCATATAGAGGCCGTCAGCCCCAGGCGTCCGTTTGGCAGCCTCGACGGCAAAACGGTAAATAACCGAGGGTGGGACGTTCTGGAGCTCCTTGAACGGGACATTCAACGTGGCGGTGTGCAGTACCGAAAATCCATAGGCCTCCAGGAAGGCTGCTACCTGCCGATTTAAGTCCTCGGGGAAGGGTGATGCGAGCACGAGCTTCCCGATCCCCACATGATTGAGGGCGTCCATCGCCGCCCTAACGGTGGTCGAGGCGGGGATCCCCGTTAGTTTTTCGATCCGAGCGATAAGCTCGAGGTCAAACCCCTTGCCTCGGCTCACGACCAGTGGCGCCCCTCCGTGGATGATGAAGTCCACCTGGCGAGAAGCCAGATATTGCGCCAAGCGCTCCACCGTTGCTAACGCGATATCGTATTGGTCTTTGGCCCAGCCTTCGATGTTACAGGTGACTCCGACCAGGCCGACACCGTCCGGAGCAAAGCGATAGAAGTCGTAAGGGATAACCTCTATGACCGTCGGGCTAATGAAGCCAATCCTTTTTCTCCAGCCGAACATGTTTCATTGCCCTCGTTTTCGGCGCTCCGCGCGTAGCGCAACCCGCCGTTACTTTCCGCTCTTGACGAACTTTTTGATTACGGAATCGTACTTCTCGAGCAGGCCTCTGACATTCGCCACGGTTTGGCGGAACGGCTCGCCTATCTCCCTGTCGGTTTCAAATTTTCTTTCGGCCAGGAACTTCTGCACCTGCTCCGATTCAATCGCCTCGCCGAGAGCCTTGCCCAACACCTGAACGAGATTCACCGGAGTCCCGGGAGAAGTTGCCACGGCGCGCTGCGAGGCAACCACGTTGAGCTCTTCCAGGCCGATGTCCTTCAAGCTGATCACGCCAGGAACACGAGAATCGCGCTTTTCACTCCAGAGAAGAAGCGGCATGACATTACCTTTAGCGATGTGGTCAAGCCAAAGCGTCGTACCCAAAGCCGCTATGTCTGCGTCTCCTCTCACGATGCCGACAATGACCTCCGCCGGCCCGGTAAATCTGACAATCGTTACCGGGAATCCCATTCGCTCGGACAGGAGGATACACTCCAGCGTGGGTGTTGAAAGCGCCCCAAAAGAGCCGCAACGGACTGGCTCTTTAGCCCCCTTCAGGTCTTCCAGTCTTCTGAATGTGGACTTCGGTGAGCCCACAAACAGGTTGATGCCCGTGCTGATTCGGCCCAAATATTCAAACCTGGCCACGTCGTAGACCGGTTTTCTAACGAGTTTTTGGGCTAGCTCCCCGACTAAATCAACCATGCCGATGGTATGCCCGTCCGGTGGAGACCGGAAAAACTGGTTGTAGCCCTCCGGGCCCGGGATGTTCTGAACGAGCACGGGAATGCCGAGTTGCTTTGCCAGGATCGGACTAATCCCTCGCGGCAGAATGTCAAACGCACCACCAGGCGGATATGGAACAATCCAGGCCACCGGTCGGTTAGGAAACTTCTGCGCCATCAGGTCGGCTGGAGCAAGAGCCGTAACCGCCAGGGCGGATACCAACATGATCGCGCCTGACCAGGATTGAACCGCTCGAACAATGACTCTTCGCTTAGTGATCATAACTCCCCCCAAATAGGAAGCGCCTTTCTTGATCCTCTGCCTCTAAACCTCTCAGAGTCCCGGGCCTGGATAAAGCCTTATATAATCCCGCAGCGCATCGCTGGTACTTATAAAGGCAAGCTCTTGCCAGGGAATTTCCGAAGCCTTGAATGCGTTGGCCTCGACGGCCTCATCTCCCGCCTTAAGCTCTCCGCCGACGACCTCGCCCACGTAGACCACAACGACGTTCGGCGAACGAGGGTAAGAATACACGCCGAGAAGCGAGGCCAGGCGGACATCAAGAAGGCACTCTTCCTTGGTTTCCCGAATGGCCGCCTCCTGGACACTCTCTCCCCGGTCCACATAACCCCCCGGAAATGACCATTTCCCCATGGCCGGCTCGATTCCGCGGCGAATCAGCACCACGCGGCCATCTAGGCTGAACAGGGTGCCGGCGACGACCTTGGGATCGAGATAAAAGATAAAGGAGCATTTCTGGCAGACCAGCCGTTGGGGTTCCGACAGTTTCACCGTCCGCAGCTCCAGCTCCCCGCCGCATCGGGGACAGAAGCAGGGCTCTACCGGGCCATGACTGTGATGCTTTTCATGGTTGGCCATCATCCTCCTTTTACCTCAGGCGCAGTTGAAACAAAAGGGGATATTGTATATCCGTGAAGCGTGCTCCGAGCGATCATTTTCGACTTTAATGGGGTCTTAGTCGATGACGAACCCATCCACCTGGAGCTGTTCCAAAGAGTCCTCACGGAAGAAGGAATTTCGCTCAGCGAAAAGGATTATTACGCGCGCTATCTCGGCATGGACGACAAAGGCTGCTTCAGGGCAGCCTTTCAGGAACATGGCAGAACACTCGACAACCGCTTGCTGGCCGAGTTGATTCAGCGCAAGGCCCGCTACTACCGCGAATCCATCAAAACCAAGCTCCGCCCTTTTCCCGGGGTCAAACAATTGGTCCCCCTCGTTGCTGCTCATTATCCCCTGGCCATTGCGTCCGGAGCTCTGCGCAGCGAGATCGAAATTATAACTGAAAGGATCAGCTTAATAAACTATTTCCAAGTTATTGTTAGTACAGAAGATACTAACGAAGGAAAACCAAGTCCGGAGATCTTTATTAAGGCCCTGGCTTTGCTTAACCAGAACCAACCCGGGGGTGAGGCCATACACCCCTCAGAGTGCCTTGTCATTGAAGATTCCAAAGAAGGCATTCTCGGTGCCCATCGGGCCGGCATCAAATGCCTGGCCGTTGCCAATTCCCACCCCGCGGAGGAACTCACAGAGGCGGATGCGGTTGTTCGAAGCCTGGAAGAAGTCGATCTCGAATACCTTGAGAAACTCATCTCGTAGTGGCTCAACAAAGTCGGCAGTTGGCAGTCAGGTGTGAACGGGGAGAATCCGATACATCGGGTGTCGATTGCCCATCGCCTTCTGCCTAAGTGTACGGCGATCGCTGGGGTCGGACGGTAATCTCAACCGGGCAGGAAGCAGACGAGGAGGTCAAAACGAAGACGACCGCCTGCGCGATGTCTTCGGGGGGAATCATTTTGTTTCGATCCAACCGGCGCGTCTGAGGAATTAAAGGGGTGTCGACAAACCCGGGAAGAATGACCGCCACCTTGATCCCATGCGCCCTCACCTCCTCGTAGAGGGACTCGGTAAACCCGATCAAGCCGAATTTCGAGGCGCAATAGGCCGCCGTGTTGGCCTGACCCGCCTTCCCTGAGATGGAGCCGATATTGACGATGGCGCCTTCCCCCTTCGCGATCAGCGTCGGAAGGACCAGTTGGGTCAGAAACATGGGGGCGCGCAGGTTGACCTGAAAGGTTCGATCCCAGTCCTCCGGTTTCGCCTTGATGACAGGAGCGGTCCGGCCCCAACCGGCGTTGTTGATGAGGAAATCGATCGAGCCCCAATGGCCGAGGGTTGCGTCGACCAGCCGCTCGATCTCCACATCGCGGGTCAGGTCCGTCATGACCACCAAGGCTTCCCCGCCCCGGCTGCGGATCTCTGCTGCAACTTGATTCAGCTCCGGTTCGCTTCGCGCTGCCAGGACGACGCGCACGCCAGAGCCGCCCAGGAAAAGAGCAATCGCCTTTCCGATCCCCCTGCCGGCGCCGGTCACAATGGCGACTTTTCCGGAAAGTGATTTCACTCCCCTTAACCTCTACTGCCTAGTGCCTCCCTGAGTCTAATGCGATGGTTTGGGTGCTATGAAAACGAGTAGGACCAGCCGGTCCGGTCCCGGGTTGCTAACCCCGTGCCTCTGGCCCGAGGGCGCGAGCGCAATTTCACTCTCTCCGAGTTCTTTCTCTTCCGGCCCGATCTGGAACTTGCCTCTCCCGCGCAGGACAAAGTAAACCTTATCAGAACCCTCGTGCGTGTGCGGCGCCTGGGACTGGCCAGGCTCGAAGCAGTAAAGATCGCAAAACATTCTTTCAGTCTCAAAGAGACCGTTCTTCTTCATCTTCTCCGATGAAAACTGAACGGCTTCCGCGACCTTCCTGAAATGCTCCATAGGTTTCTCCTTTGGCGAAAATACTCTACCATAGGCAAAGATCCATGCAAATCTGCTACAAATCTGTTATTTTACCTCCGTGAAGTCTGTCCTGGTGCGTTACCACGAGGTGGCTTTGAAGAAAGGCAATCGCCCCTACTTCGTCGAGATGCTCAAGCGAAACCTTGCCACCTCGGTGAGAGGACTCGGCGTGAAAGAGATCAAAAGCCTCCCCGGCCGTCTCCTTATCCGCTTCGCTGAAACATCGGACCTCGGGGAGGTCAGCGAGCGTCTGCGGCGGGTTTTTGGCGTGGCCAACTTCTCCTTCGTCGAGAGGATCGACCCCGATCTCAAACTTATCGGAGACAGTATCCTCGAATTCCTCAACGGCAGACAATTTGCCTCTTTTCGAATCGAAACCAAGAGAGGAGACAAAAACTTCCCCATCACCTCTCCGGAAATCAACCGGGAAGTCGGGGCGCGAGTCAAACAGAAATCCGGCGCCCGGGTGGATTTGAAGCATGCCGAGCTTACCGTCTCCATCGAGATTCTTCCCCGCGACGCCTTTTTCGGCGTAGATAAGATCGCCGGAGCCGGAGGGTTACCCGTAGGGGTGAGCGGCAGGGCCGTATCCCTGATCTCCGGCGGGATCGATTCCCCCGTGGCCGCTTACCGTATGATGCGGCGCGGCTGCCGCCTCATCTTCGTCCATTTTCATAGCGTCCCTTACCTCGACAAGACCTCGCAGGAGAAAACCCAAGAGCTGGTAAAACTCCTAACCCGCTATCAGTTCGCTTCGCGCCTTTATCTGGTTCCATTTGGCGAGATCCAGCGCGAGATCGTGGCGTCTGTCCTGAGACCCTTAAGGGTGGTTCTCTACCGCCGGATGATGATGCGAATTGCGGAGGCGATCGCCCGGAAGGAGAAAGCAGGCGCGCTCGTCACCGGCGAGAGCCTGGCCCAGGTCGCCTCCCAGACGCTACCCAATCTCGCGGTGATCGAAGAAGCGGCCAATCTACCGATCCTGCGGCCGCTCGTAGGAATGGACAAACAGGAGATTGTGGAGGAGGCCCAACAGCTCGGCACCTTCGAGACTTCGATTATCCCCGACCAGGACTGCTGCCAGCTCTTTGTCCCGCGCCATCCCGCCACTAAGGCCAGGCTTTCCGACGTGGAGGAGGCCGAAGCCCTGCTGAACATACCCGCCTTGACGGAGTTCGGCGTAGAAAAGGCGGAGGTCCGGGAATTCAAATTCCCCGAGTGAGTTTCCAATAAGCTTGATCAGCGTCCGAAAAGCCGGCGCTTAAACCCATCATTTAACCGTCGCTAATTTTCACCCGCTCCATCCTATCCCCCTGCCGCGTTGCATCCACGACGTCCTGCCCCTTGATTACCTTCCCGAACACTGTGTGCTTCCCATTCAAGTGCGGCTGCGGCAAATGGGTGATGAAGAACTGGCTCCCGTTCGTGTTCGGACCGGCGTTGGCCATCGAGATCACTCCCCTCTCGTGCGTCAGTGGATTTCCCGCCACCTCGTCTTCGAACGTGTAGCCAGGGCCACCCCGACCCGTACCCGTCGGATCTCCCCCCTGAATCATGAAATCGCGGATCACCCGGTGGAACGTCCCGCCATCGTAGAACCCCTGCCGAGCCAAGAACACGAAGTTGTTGACCGTTTTCGGCGCGTGTTGCGGGTAGAGTTCCAGTTCAATGATGCCATTGCCGATCTCAATCGTCGCCGTGTAGATCTTGCTCGGATCAATCTGCATCTCAGGCGGACTATTCCAATGCTTTGCGGTCATAGATGATACCTCCTCGACATAGATGATTCAGGTCGCAATTGAAGTCAAGTTCTGGAATTATATATTTTGGTTGTAATACGTCGACCTGACCCCTCTTTCGGGAATTCGCTTCACTCGCTAACCAAAAGCATGCTTAGCAGGAAGGAGATGATGCTGTACGCCAGGGCGCCCCAGAAAGCGGACCAAAAACCGCCTACGTCGAAGCCTTTAACGAATGAGGCGACAAACCAGAAGAGCAACCCATTAATCACGAAGGTGAAAAGCCCTAGCGTCAGGATGTTGATGGGCAACGTAATGAGGATGAGAATCGGCCGGATCACGGCGTTGACAAGCCCGAGGATCAGGGCCGTAATGAGTGCGGTTCCGAAGCCTGCGACCTTAACGGAAGGAAACAGATGGGAGATCAGCAAAAGGGTTAACGCGTTGATAATCCAGCGCAGCAGCAAGCTCATATATAATGTTGAATCTCCTGTAGACTTGCCGGAAAGAAGAGCTCCTCGATCTTGGGTTTCTCTTTGATCATCCCCTGCTCGTGCTCGTAGCGGACGACCGCTTCTAAAGCCTTGCGGTTTCTTTCGAGGCCGTTCGGCCAGGGATCGGGGCCGAAGATGGCCGCCTGCTCCTGCATCAGCTCTTTTACCCACACCAGGGCAAAGTTGCGGGGATCCTTCATCCGCTCGTAGCAAACCTCTTTGGCTTGTTGAAAAGCTTGCACAAAATTCACCGCCACCCACGGATGCTTCTCCAGGATGTCATTTTTGATCACCACTGCGTGCATGATGGGGAAAATGCCGCTCTTCTTGTAATACTCGATCTCCGCCCCTTGCGGATTTGGAAAGACTAAAGCGACCTTTGGCGAACCGCTGCGAATGGAGGGGAGCGTCTCGGGGTAGAGCGCCCCTTCCAGCTCACCATCCAGCAGCATCCGGTCGATATCCTTTCCCTCGGGCACCCGGTGCACCCGCATCCATTTGGCCGGCTCAAACGGGACATCTTCTTTTTCCTGGCACCACCATTCGATGCTCTTCAGATCCACCCCGTGGTAATCCTGGAGGATCCCGCGCATCCAAAGTCCCGCGGAGTTTTGCAGTGTATCCAGGCCCACTCTTTTGCCGTTCAGGTCCGCAGGCTTGTCGATCCCGCAACCGGTTCGCTTGACCATATAACCGTGGCGAAAGCGACGATGAGGAAAAACCGGAATCGCGGTGAATCCCCTTCCCCGATCCCGGGCCACCAGATAGGCGACCAGGGATAGCTCGCAGACATCGAACTCCTCATGACGCAGCATCCGGCCGTGCCTTTCCGGAGAGGCCATCGTCACCACATTGAGGTCTATACCGGCCGGCACGACCGCTCCCTCGATCAATGACCGGAGCAGATCGTACGATCCGCAGGCCAGCGTGAGCCTCAGCTTCGACATTCTTTCCCCCTGACGAACTTCCGGTACTCATCCTCGGTATCGATATCCACAGTCACCCCTTCCGCCCCGGTTTCGATCTCCAACGTCTCATTCCGGTGGGCACGGACGACCGCCTTCGCCCCTTCTTCCAGCGGCGTGCCCAAAAGCTCGGCAAACAGAGCCGTGGAGAAAATCACCGGATGACCCCGCCTCCCCTGATAGCGCGGCAGCACGATGAGTTTCTTCGACTCGTAGAAGCGGTCGATCATCTCGTCGACCAGACGGGAGTCTAAAAACGGGTGGTCGACCAGATGGACCAAAATACCATCGACCTGGGGCGCGCCGGCTGATTCCTGGAGACTCCGGACTGCCGCGATCAAAGACGAGAGTTGTCCTTTGGCGTAATCCTTATTCACGACCCAGGTGACGGGTAGGTGGGCGACCTGAGAGCGTATCCCTTCGGCGTTGTGGCCCAAGACGACGATGATCTTCCCCACCTTGCTTCGCCCCAAAGAGGCAACGATGCGCTCGATAAAAGTTTCGCCGCCGATGGGGAGCAGGGCCTTGGGGCTGCCCATCCTCCGCGATTCACCAGCCGACAGGACCACAGCGACGATCATGGCGCCACATTATCCGGATTCGCCTCTGTATGTGCGGGTGGATATTCTAAAGCTATTTTTTGCCCGCCTTTAGCGCTTTTTGCAGCTTCGACCTGAGCTCCGGCGACATCCCCAGGAACTCCCCCACGAGCTTTTGGATTTCTTCGCCGGATAGCGGGTCAATCTCCAGTCTCCCCTTCTCGGCCTCAGCCAAAAGCTTTTTGTCTGCAAAAGCCTTGGCGAAAGCGGCCTCCAGGGCAGCCGCGCGGTCCGCCGGCACCCCCGGCGCTACCACATAGACTTTGCCGAACTGATTGGGACTGCTCGTGCCGAAGCGAAGAATCTGCCTTTGCTCCTCCGTCTTCGCAATCCGAGAGATCGTCGGAATGTTCGGATAGGGGAGATCTCGGATCGGATTGTCCGTCAACTGCGCCAGCATGAGCCATTCACCGCTCTTGAATTTGTCCAGGGACGTGATCTTGGCCGAGGTCCACGTATTGAAGAACCCCCCCACCTCGCCGCTGTCGATCGCCAGCCTCACGTCGGCAGTTCCCTTGTAGCCGGCAACCAGCTTGACGTTCGCGCCGACCACGTCTCGGATCAAGATCGGCGCATGCTCGACCGTTGAACCGGGAATGCCGCCGATGACGACTTGCTTCGCATTCGGGCCAAGGAGCTCTTCGAACTTGGATATCCCGGACTTTTTGGTCACGATCATACAATAGGTTTCGCTGACCGGAACGGCGAGGTCCTGGAACTTCCCCATGTCGAACTGAACGGCGGGATTGTTGAAGAGTTGCTCCAAAATAATCGGCCCCGAGATATTGCCGATGACTGTGCCGTCCTTAGCCCCGGCGTTGTAGACATGATTCGCAGCGATGATGCTCCCGGCCCCGGCCATATTATCCACGATGACCGTCGGATTACCCGGTATATACTGGCTGAGGTGGCGCGCGATCAGCCGCGAATAGGCGTCATAGCCTCCGCCCGCCGAAAAGCCGACGATAATGCGAACGGTCTTGCCACGGTAAAAGTCCCCCACCGCCTTTTCATCGAAGCCGGGCTTCGCAGCCGGCGCGGCCACGGACTGGGCCGCCAGGGCCCAAAGGCAAACGATCGCTAGGATCCCCATCGAGCAGAATTTTTTCATAGATACCTCCTAAGATTGAGCACTATCGCGGTCTCGGCCCGGCGCTAAGCTGCGCCAACGCGGTGCAAAAATCGCCGCGTTTTTCCCTCCTTAACAGCGGGCCAAAAACCCATGATCTTCCAAGGTTCCTGCCGGGCGCCGCCCACCATACTGCCTGCCCCTACCGGCTCTGCAGGGATTCCCATGGCTACGGTCAAAAGGCGAGACGATAGAGTCTCATCGCGTTGCCGCCGAGAACCGCCTCCTTGTCCTTCTGCGACAAGTCCTCCCGGCTCAGGAGTTCGTCAATCTCATGGCGGCACGTGGCGGCATCGAAAATCTCGTGCGGGAAGTCGCTGGCGAACAGAAACGGATCGCGCCCCGCCTTTTGCACGGCAAAACCGAGGCCGCTGTCGTCGCAATCAAAGCCGGCAAAAATTCTCCCCTCCCGGATGTGGCGCTTGAAATAGTTGCTGGCCTTCTCGTCCGGCTTCGGTCCGACCAAGAGATCGCCTTGCTGATCGACCTGCAGGTGGGCGCGATTATAAGAGCGATCGATTCGGTCCATGAAAAACGGGACCCAGGTCGCTCCCCCTTCGAGAAAGGCGACCCGAAGCTTGGGGAAGCGGTCGAAAATCCCGTGGGCCAGCATCCCCGCAGCCTGCACCATGATTCCGAACGGATGACCCAGGGCGTGGATCGGGTAGTAGGTGCTGAACGTATCCATGCCCAGGTGGTGGTGGCAGCCGCCATGGACGGCAAGGCAGCAGCCGAGCTTCTCGGCCTCCTCGTAAATCGGCCAATAGACGCTAGACCCCAGGTGCCCCTTGATGCCCTCTCCGTTGGAAGGCAGCATGGCCCCGCACATCCCCAGATCCGTGACCGCGCGACGGAGTTCGGAGGCGCCGGCCTCCACATCCTGCACGGGGATGAGCGCCATCCCCTTGATTCTTCCGCTCACACTGACAAACTTTTCATGGAGCCAGTTGTTATAGGCCCGGCAGGCTGCGATAGCCCACTCGGTGTCGACGATTCGTCCGACGGCCAGACCGGCGCTCGGGTAGACCACGGTGCACTCAATGCCGCTCTTTTCCAAAAACTCATCCCAGTCCTTGGAATCCGGGTTGCCGATCGGCTCGCGGTATTTTCTCAAGTATTGGTGGTGAAGATGGTCGAGCACGGGAAAAACCTCCGATGAACGATTGCCTTCCGGCATGAACTTTGCGATCTCATCGCCCCCGGCATAATCATTAACGTGCCCGTCGGCGTCGATAATCCTCATCGGTCCCTGACCTCCTTCTTATGGCATGAAAGGCTTAACGGCCTTCGATTTTGCTCAACGTGGCCGCGTAATCCGGAATGGCTTTGCTTAAAGGATAATCGGGCTCGTACCCGAGTTGCTCCCGGGCGCGAGAGAAATCGCTCGCTACCCTCGCTTCGGGGTACGGCATGGGCTTTTCCCCCTTGATCAGCGTGATCTTTGCCTCAGGAAATTGCGCCTTCAAAGCCGCGACAATCTCCTCCCCACCCACCAGCTCCCCGTTACCGATATGGTAGAGCTTATCCTTTAATTTGTCCTTGAGCACGGCAAGCACGGTGCCTTTGGCCGCGTCCTTACCGTAAAGAATCTCCGCCGGACCGTAAGGCCAGCGGATATTGGCGGGCTCCCGTCTCACAGCAGCCCGTACCATCTCTTGAATGGCCTGCTCGCGGGTCGCCTTCAATGCCACAGGCGAGGGACCGTAAAGCCCCCCGACGTACCGCACGCAGACAAATTCGAAGCCGAAGCGTTGGGCATAAGCCCGTCCCAGGAATTCCGAGCCCGCCTTGGTCGCCGCGTAAACCGATGGAGGGTTGAGCGGGATTTCTTCGTCGATCTTCTGTAAGCCCTCGCGCAACGAACCTAAAAAGACGGTCCCTGAGCTTGGAAAAACGACGCGAGGAACTTTTTCCAACCGGGCGGCTTCAAGAACGTTGACCGTGCCCATGAGGTTAAGTCTAACGCCACTGTAGGGACGGCGCTGAACTTCCTCCCCTAAAAAAGCCGCCAGATGAACGACGCGATCGACCTCATGTTCCCGAATAGTCGAAATAAGGCCAGGCAGGTCAAGGATATCGCCGCGAACAAAGGCAAACGATTTCGCGTCTATGCCCAGCGCATCAAACAGTCTCTCATTTAGCGCCACGTCGTAGACCACAGGCCGCTCCCCTTTTTCGAGGAGCATACCCACCGTGTAGGCGCCAACGAGGCCGCTACCTCCCGTAACAAGGATACCTTTTCGAGCCATAACTGTTCCTTTTTCCCCAAGGCCTATAATAAAAGCCTGTACCAGTCAATCACAAGACCGCTTTCCTGCAGAAACACTGCTGGCCTTGTCTTCGCCGAGGAGGAAGGCCGCCGACATGCTTGCCCGCGACCAAGGGGAGCGCGAGCGAGGCTGCGGACACGCCCTTCGGGATTTCAAATGACAAATTTCAAATCCCAAATTTGAGATTTGAGATCTGCAATCTGAGATTCCGAGCCTCGCGAGGACCGTCCATCGGCCGCAGCCGAGAGCGCGCTTCCCGAGGGCGCTTACTCCACCCACCGCCGCGGCGGCCTATCTCTTGGCTTCGAGAAACCCGAGGCGCTCAGCCATCGGCGCGGGCGGGAAAACATAGCCGCAGCTCTTGCAGGTCCGAAGCTGCGGATCGGCGTTGAAAGCTTCGTAGATGCGGCCGACCTGGGCCGCGATGTTCCCCTGAACCACCGTCTCGGAGTGGACTTTCGCGTCGCATTGCTCGCAGAACCAGACAAACTCTTCGTTCTCCTCGGGCCGCCTCTTGCGCTCAAGCACGAGCCCCCAAGTGTTTTCTCCTCGCCTCGGCGAGTGCGCCAGACCACCCGGACAGAGAAACATTTCTCCCTCGCGGATTGCGACCACCTGCCGGCGTTCGCTGGGAGGCTGGAGGTGGAGTTCGATATCTCCCTCGATTTGATAAAAGAACTCATCCCCCGGCTCGATGTGAAAGTCCAACCGCACGTTCGGACCGTGCAGGATCATCACCATGAAGTCCTGGTGACGGACGATCAGTTGGTTGGTCTTATACGGCGGGTTAAAAAGCTCCTTGTTCTGTTCGACCCAGCGCTTCAAATTATAAGTCGAAAATTCCACAAGGACCTCACATCGTCAGTTTCCAGTTCTCAGTGCACCCACCGCTTCGTTCGACGGTAGCGGTATCATGCCTTGAAACCAAATTT
>JACPSF010000347.1 GCA_016193385.1 Deltaproteobacteria bacterium | reverse complement strand
TCACACGTAAAGACTTTCGAAGCTCAATAGCCGGGCCTTGGCACTCGCTGTCTACGCTTCGCCGCATGGGTTACCCCACTGCTGCGCAAGACTCGCTTCCGGGAGCGGGTTAGGCCTTCCCGGACCGGCTTGATTACCGGCCAGGTTTCACTGAAAGGTTTCCGAGCTGCTTTCTACATCTCTTCCTCCTTTCCCAAGTTTCCTTGGCGCGATCCCCTTTTCCCCACCAAGAAAGAATCAAAATGACTCCGATCCGCTTTCTGCTCTCGACCCTTGTAGTTTTCTTACGAGTGGTTTATAGTCATACTAAGAGGAGAATGGTATGACTATGAGCCGGTTAGTAAAGATAAGCAAAAAGGGGCAGTTTGTGATTCCCAAAGACATCCGCGAGGCCCTGCAAGTGGAGGAAGGAGACGAACTCCTGGTGACCCTGGAAAAAGGGAGGGTGGTGCTGGCCCCGCCCAAGGAGTACGCGAGGTCGACGCGAGGATTGCTAAAGGGGACCTGGGGGAAAAGCCGGCGGGCGGTGGAGCGTTATCTTGAGCGAGAACGCCGGTCGTGGCGGTGAACACAGCAAAGTTCAGCTCGGATCTCGCAAGGTTCAGCAAGGTGGGGCTGGATAGCTCGATTCTGATCTACCACCTCGAAGATATCGAGCCCTACTCGCATCTGACCGAAGCGGCCTTTGCCGCAATTGCAGAAGGCTCCCCGGTTGCCGTCTTGTCCATTCTTTCTGTAACGGAGCTTTTAGTTCAACCCTTTGCCGAGAAACAGCGCGATAGGGTAGAGGCGTTCGAGCGTTTCATCCTTTCTCTTCCCAACACCCAACTCATCCCGCCGAACTACGCCGCCGCAAAGGAGGCGGCTCGATTGCGCGCCCGTTATAATATCCGAACGCCGGACGCCCTCCTCCTTGGCACGGTGCTGACAGAAAAAGCGCAGGCTTTTATAACCAACGATAGCCAACTGTCGAGGCTCAAGGCAGAAGGCGTTAGCGTTGTTATTCTCGACGACTACGTCTGACTGTTGCTTCGATTTATTTACCTCTGCGCCAGGGCCTCCTTTGCAAATAAAGATTTCTCCAGCCTATCCAGCCGGGCCTTGAGGTCGGAATTTTCGGCCCTGAACGAAAAGTAGAGTGAAGGACTGGCGCTGTGGTCCGCAGGCATGGCCTATCCGTTAGCTGTCCCTTTCGTCTGACAGTGCCTCACTAGCCACACCGTAACTCAGTCTCCAGCCCCTCCTCATCAATCCGTGCATGACCTTTTCGATCACACGGCTTTCCGATCACTTTCACCGTCAGCATGCGAAGACTAAGGAGTTCACGCATAGCTCCCCGCGCCTGTGAGAGGATAAAGACCTAGTTGGTTAAACCAGGCCTGGCTGTGGACCCGCCATCTGCGGCCCACACGCCGACGCTTATACGAGTCAAACAGGGCCAGCCGTTGATGAATATAATAGCGAAGCTGTGTCGCCTTGCGTGCAGAACTGCCCCAACGAAAGTACTGCCACCACCCCCTAAGGATTGGATTGAGAAAGGTAACGACCCCCTCCACCGATTGCCAGGTCATGCGTCTATTGGTTACTGCTCTCACCTTAGTTCGCATCACTTTCATCGCCTTCACCGACGGCCACCGCTGAAGACTTATTCTCCCGCTTCGCCACGACTGTACTCCTCGATGGTGGAATCCCAGAAAGTCAAATCCCTCCCTACGGACATCCACCACGCGGGTCTTCTCCGCATTGACCTCTAGTCCCAGATGTTTAAGACTCAGCTTCAGCCTCCGATGACTCTCATTGGCCTGCGCCTCACTTCGACACACGATGACTAGATCATCCGCGTATCTCACTACTTCTCCCAATCCCTTGCACCGCTCCTGCCATATCTTATCCAACTCATGCAAATACACATTGGCCAGTAGCGGACTGATCACTCCTCCTTGTGGGGTCCCTAGAATGCTGGTCCGTACCTTACCTTCCTCCATGACTCCCGCCCTCAACCACTGCCGTACAAGCTTCACTACCCGCCGATCACTTACCCGCCGCTGCACTAACTCCAACAGCCGTCCGTGATCGATGCTATCAAAGAATGCTCGAATGTCTGCATCCACTACGCACCACCGCCCTGCGTTGATCTTCTTTAAGATCGCCTGCAAGGCATGATGCGCCGACCGCCGAGGCCGAAAACCGTAGCTGCATTCACGAAAGTCAGCTTCAAAGATCGGCTCCAGCACAAGCTTCGTCGCCATCTGCACCATGCGGTCTCTCACCGTCGGTATCCCCAGTGGCCTCTTCTTGCCATCAGACTTCGCAATGTAGACCCTTCGGACTGGACAGGGCCTGTACCTCTTCTTCATCAGCCGCTGGCGAATATCAGCGAGAAACCTCTCTATCCCTTCTGCCTCAATGACCTCCAAGCTCTCCTTATCCACCCCTGCCACCCCCCAATTGGCTCTGACTCGCTTAAACGCTTCCCATAGGACATCCTCCCTCGTGATGCGGTCATACAGAGCATGAAAGCGTCTCCCTCCTGCCCTCTTGGCCGCCCGGTAAAGCGCCCGCTGGAGTTCTCGCACTTTATCTATTGGGTTGTTGGTCCTTACGGACATGCCCTCGCGCTTACCTCCTTACGAACGCTTGAGTAGAAAGCAGGGGTCCTTCCCTCCCCTCAGGTTCTGTTGTCCTGAGGATCAAAAGTACTATAACCCCCTCCGACTCCCTGCCCGGCACCCCAGAACTTCGGCTTTAACCTTATATCCAGAGTTTGTTACCCCCCATTGGGTAACACCGAGCGAGGGCCTCCCCAGTTCCATCATTCACTTTCCCTTCATCCCGCTCCCCTTACCCCGAGAGGTTCTTCGGCGTTGCTCCAGGTCTTTAACGCCTTCCATGGCCTTCGCCTAGTCTACTCTTGGCTCGGCTCCTCCTTGGTCCCACTTCCGTGGGGGGACTTACGAGGCGGCAGGATTCACTTGATGTT
>JACPSF010000346.1 GCA_016193385.1 Deltaproteobacteria bacterium | reverse complement strand
GTTACTGAAGGCATTGAATTGAAAGCAGCCACCATACTCGCCCGCCAGGTTCGCGAGCTCGACGATCTCGCTCTGGCTGGCGAAGGTGCTCGGCGTTCCCTCATGCACCGCCGGGCCGCCGCGCGGGCTGGTCGAGAAACCGATGGCGCCGGCTTCCATGCCCTCGCGCACCACCTGTTTCATCCCTTCGAGCTCCTCAGGCCGCGCCTCTCTCTGGTAAGCCGCTTCCCCCATCACGGCCAGGCGAACCGGCGAGTGCGGCATGAGGGCGGCGGCGTTGATGCCCACCCGTCCTTTCAGATACCCGAGATATTCCGGAAATGTATTCCACTTCCAGTCCTTCTCGTCCACATACTTGTCCAGGACACGGCGGAGGTAGGCCACCAGGACCTTGCGCGGCTCGCTGCCCGAAGGCACCGGGGCGCAGGCCGCGCCGCAATCACCGAGGACGACCGTGGTCACGCCGACATTCACCACGGCGTTGCCGTGGGGGTAGAGGACGAGAAAGAGATCCATGTGCGTGTGAGGATCAATAAACCCTGGAGCGACCGCCTTTCCCCCGGCGTCGATCTCTTTTTTCCCCCGTCCGAGGTTCTTTCCGATCGCACAGATCCGCTCCCTTTCAACCGCTATATCCGCCTCAAAGCCGGGCTTTCCTGTTCCGTCGATGACCAGCCCGTTGCGAATCGTTAGGTCGAATGCCATAAGCTTATTCCCCCTTCCCGAAAATGGTTTGCTTATCCTATGTTTTTCTGGTTCGCGTCAACCTCTTTACTCTTTATTTCACCAGAATCTTTTTCATGCGCTCGATGGCCTGAGGTGTCTTTATTGCACAAATAATCTTCTGATTTGCTCGATCACGTCAGCGGGCTGATTCATGGCCCCCTTGGCTATGGCCTGGAGCTCCGCGCCTTTTCCGGGGGTAACCTCGATCCTTAACTTTTTCGCCTCAGCCAGGAGCTCCGGATCCTTCACGACCTTTTCGTAGGCCTCGCGGAGCATCTTGACTCTCTCAGGAGGCGTGCCCGGAGCGACCAGCATTGGCCTGGCACATTCCCCGCCCGCCAGCATGGCCTCAGCCAGGCGGCGCTTGTTCGCCGGCGTTTTGTATTCATCCATGAGTTCATAGACGGTAGGTCCGTTGACCCTTGGGTCCCTCTTTTGGCCGCTCTGAGCGAGGAAGCGAACGAATTCTGTTTTGATCCAGGTAAGAAAAGGCTCGCGCCCGAAAAATGTGGAAATGGTGAGCCCCTGGCAGGCGACCTCGCCGCGCTCGACGGCGAGGGCGATCTCGCTGCTCCCGGGATAACCCAGCACCTGATTGATCTTGGCGCCGATGGTCTCCTCGAGGATCCTCGACATGACATAGTCCGAGCCTCCGACGCCCGTGGTGCCGCACTTGGGGGCCTCCTTGGCTTTGATGACGTCCCTGATGGATTTGAAGGGTGAGTCGGCGCGGATAAAGAGCATCATGTCATCCTTTTCCAAGGAGCCGATCCAGTGCATCTTGAGAAGATCGAACTTCACCTCTTTGTCGCCGGACATTTGGCTCAGATAGACATTGTTGTGCGGCATCAGCAGCGTCAGCCCGTCGGGCTTGGCTACCCCGTAGACGTAGTTGGCGGCGATCACGGAACCGGCGCCCGGCATATTCTGGACGATTACGTCCGGGTTCCCCGGGATATATTTCCCCAGCTGGCGAGATATAATTCGCGCCGCGCGGTCATAACCGCCCCCAGCGCTGAGGCCCACAATGATCCTGATCGCCTTGCCTTTATAGAAGGAATCTTGCGCCAAGGCGGGTGTGGTAAGGGATGAGGGGATAAAGAGATAAAGGGTTAAAAGAATAAAACCCTTGATTCTTTCAAGCCTTGAACCCTTGAACTTCTCAAACATAAAACCCTCCTCGGCGCGGAATCATTTTCCCAACAGTTTTTCCATACGCCCAATGACCTCTGGCGGCTGAGACATCACCTCTTGAGCCAGCGACTGGAGTTCCTCGCCGCCTAGAGGCTCCAAAATCCATCTTCGTTTTTTCATCTCTTCGAGCAGATCGGGCTCCTTGAGAGACTGGCCCCACGCCTCGCGAAGGATCTTCAGCCGATCAGGCGGAATTCCCGGCGGAGCGATCAAGGGCCGGCCAAAGGCGGCCGGCGCGAGGATCACCAATGCCAGGCGCCGGATCGGCTCCGGTGTCTTGTACTGCTCCATCAGTTCGTAGATCGTCGGCACGTCCGGGGCGCGCTTGTCTCTCTTCCGAGAGGTCTGGATGAGAACTCGGACAAAACCCTTTTTGATCCAGCTCTGAAACGGCTCGCGGCCGTAAAACGTGCTGATGCTCAAGCTTCGGCAGTGGACCTCGCCCCGTTCCACCGCGAGGTCCTGTTCGCTGCCGCCCGGGTAGCCCACGATGACGTTGAACTTGAGCCCGAGGGCTTCACCGTAGAGCCTGGGCATGTAATGGCCGGAGCTGCCGGTGCCGGTGGCAGCGCACTTCGGTGGCTCCTTGGCATTGCGGATATCCTCGATGGTTTTGTAGGGGGTATCCGCGCGCACGAACAGCAAGAATTCGGTTTGTTCCGGCGTGCCGATCCAGTTGAACTTCGCCCAGTCGAAGCGGACCTCAGGGTTGCCCACAAGCTGGTCGAAGTAGAGGGATGGCCCGATGGCCCCAAGGGTCAGCCCGTCCGGCTTCGCCACGCTGAAAAGATAATTGGCCGCAATCCTCGACCCGGCGCCGGGCATGTTCTGCACGATCACGTTGGGGTTTCCCGGGATGTGCTTGGGCATGTGGCGGGCAAACATGCGCGCCGAAATATCGTAACCGTCGCCGGATAAGTATCCGACCACGATCCTGATGGTCTTTCCCTCGTAGAAAGGGGCCTGGGCCGGAAGGTTCGGGCTAAGAACCAGCAACAAGAGAGCGGTAATAAATAGGAAGCGGATCATAGTAACCACGCTAATTACTCCCCATGATTTTCTTGACCCGCTCGATGACATCGGCAGGTTGGTCCATGATTTTTTGCGTGATGACCTCCAGCTCTTCGCCTGTGGAAGGAGCCATATCCATCTTTCCCTTTTCGGCGTCCGCCACAAGCGCGGGATCCTTCATCGCCTTGGCATGGGCTTCGCGTAGGGTCCGCACGTGCTGCGCCGGGGTTGCGGGAGGAACAAACAGCGGGCTCCCAAATTCCGCTACTCCCAGCAGCACCTCTACCACCCGGCGGCTCATTTCCCGGGTCTGGTGTTTATCCATAAGCTCATGGATTGTAAGCACGTCGGGGGCCCGCGAATCCCGCGTTTTCCCGGTTTGGACGAGTAGGCGCACAAACGCCTTTTTGCGCCAGGTGTTAAATGGCTCGCGGCCAAAGAAGGGATCGATGCTCAGGGCTCGGCAAACCACCTCACCCTTTTCCACCGCAAGGTCGATCTCGGCGCCACCGGGATAACCCAATACAGGGCCGAATTTGGCTCCCAAGGCTTCTTCCAGAAGCCTGAGCGTCAGATAACCCTGGCTTGCCGTGCCGGTTTCGCCGCATTTGGGTGGCTCCTTGGCTTTCATGACGTCTTCGATGGAGTTAAACGGAGTGTCTGCACGCATATAGACCACCTGGTGCCTTTTATCTTGCGTGCCGATCCATTTGAATTTTCGCACGTCGAACTTAGCCTCTTTACGGCCGACCAGTTGGTCCATGTAAATGCTGGCGCTCGGCATGCCAAGTGTTAGTCCATCGGGTTTCGCCACACTAAAGACATAGTTGGTCGCGATTGCTGATCCCGCGCCGGGCATGTTTTGGACGATGATGTCCGGGTTTCCCGGGATTTGTTTGCCGAGGTGGCGGGCCACCAGACGTGCCCAGCGGTCGTAAAAGCCGCCCGCGCTAAAGCCAACGACAATTCTCACGGTCTTGCCTTTATAGTAAGGCTCTTGGGCGTATACGGGACCCGCGGACAGGCGGACCGCAAAGCATAAGAATAGGAGGAGAAGGATAAAAAATCGAGAAGGAAGAAGGGCGCGTGGTTTCATAAAGAACCTCCAGGTTATTTCGCCTACATTCCCAGCCAGGTGAGCACCTGGGCCTCCGGAAAGGGAAGATGTAACAACCTGTCAAATAGCCCCCAGAAGAGAAGCCAGCCGGCGGCAGTAAGGATAACGGAGAGGACCCAGGGTTCGCGGGACTGAACTTTGAGGTAGAAGAATAAGAAGAGGGGGATAGCCAAGGAGAAGCCGAGCAACCAGATGGCCGCGAAAAATCCCAAGATCCAGGCGAAGATGTTCACGGTTCTACGGCGTGCGATATCGGGGTCCACGGGCTGCTCGAACTGAAAATCGACCGGCACATCCCCTGATCTTTTTTCTTGGGACACGCCTTTCAGTTCGAGCCAGATTTGGACCAGGGCGAGGGCGATCATGGGCATGCCGATCACCCATGGGTAGAGCCGTGCCTGGAGACGCCATTCGCGAGCTTCCCAGACGAAGTAAACCAGGAAGATCAGTATCGCTAGGCTGAAGAAAAACTGGGGCCTGACCTTCATCCTATGTGAGGTCCTTCAACTGCTCCATCCGTAAAGCCGCTTCGCGTTGTCGCCGAGAATTTTTCTTTTGCTGTTTTCCAGGAGGTCATTGCGCCCGCGAATCGTGGAGACCACATACGGGAACATACCGTCCCAGTGGGGGTAATCGGAAGCGAACAGGATCTGGTCGTCGCCGATCCGGTCGATCACATAAGGGAGCGTGCTCTCCTCCGGTTCCGCGGCGTAAAACCAGTTGCCCCTGGTCATGTATTCGCTCGGCTTGGCTTTGAGCAGGGGGGCTTCCGATTGGCGTTTCTCCCACTCCTCATCCATCCGATCCATCCAGTAAGGGACCCAGCCCACCCCGCACTCAAGGAACGCGATTCTCAATTTGGGAAACTTTTCCGGCACTCCTCCGTACATCAGCGCGGCGCAGTCGAGCAGCGTCTCGAAGGGCCGGCCGATCGTGTGTTTGAAGAGAAAGGTGTCGAAGCGAACCTCTCCCGCGGGCCCCGACCGCGAATTGTGAACCAGGAGCGGAGCGTTGAGCCTTTGTAACTCCTCGTAGATCGGCCAGAAGGCGGGCGTGCCCAGATGTTCTTTCATGCCGAAGGTGCCCACGGTGATCCCGACCAGTCCGAGCTTTGTGATCGCCCGGTTGACCTCTTCCGCCGCCGCCGGCACGTCCTGAAAAGGCGCAAGACCCACTCCCTTGAGTCGCGGGCTTTCCCTGCACACGCTGGCGATCCAGTTGTTGTAGCCGCGGCAAAAGGCTGCGGCATAGTCTTTCTCCGGTAGGCGGGTGACGTGAAAACCCCCGGTCGGGAAAAGAACGGAAGTGTCGATGCCTTCTTTGTCCAGGTCGCGCAGCCGGGTCGGGACATCGTGGATGTCCATACCGAGTTTGCCGTACATGCTCGAGTCCCATTCGTCCTGGGGCAGGAGGGACCCTTGTCTCCGGCAGTAGGGCTCCTCCATGTGGGCGCGGATATCGGCATCGCGATCCCGCACATGGCCGTCGGCATCGATTATTTTTGCGTTCTCCATGATCTCCTGCCTTGTCCTTTCTTGCTCCCGTCAGTTACTGAACCGTACCTGGGCCGGGTTCAACATGCCGTATTTCGGCTTGTTGCCGGTCATTTCCAGCGCTTGAGGAATTTTTTCGATGCCTTCGAGTTTATGGGTGATCATTGGATCGATCCGGATCCTCTTTTACGCCACGAGCCGCTTCGACCCTCATTTCGTTGAAGCCGTAGGTTACCCATCCCTGAATTGTCTTCATGGCCACCCCCGATTGCGTTGAGGCCGACTGATGTCGGCTCCCTTACCATGAGGAGAACGCGTGGTCAATGGGGTTGTCGCTGTTAGATTTTCTTTCCCAAGATTTGCTCTCGTGATATACGTCTCTGGGACATCCCGGGGAGACTCCAAGCGGAATACAGGAGGCGTTATGTTTAAGAGAGGTTCTTTACGTCTCGCGGCTATCATTCTTGGGTTTGTACTCGTCTCCGGCGTTGAACCTGCATTTGCCCAGCAGCCATTTTATAAAGGGAAGAGTATCAGATTCATCGTCAACTTCACCGCCGGAGGGCCTACGGATGTCTTTGGCAGGCTCATCGCCAAGCACCTGCCCAAACATGTTCCTGGGGAGCCGTCGGTAATCGTGCAGAATATGGGCGGGGCTGGCGGTGTCATTGGGGGCAACTACGTTTACGAGGCCGCCAAGCCCGATGGCTTGACGGTGGGGGTTTTCTCCGGGATGTACCTGCCGCAGATTTTGGGCGGCTCCGGCGTCCGTTTTGATCTTAACAATATGCCGGTCATCGCGGGCGCGGCCGAGACCTCCGTGGTGTACATCCGGGCGGATACTGGCGTGAAAACTGCTTCGGATCTTTTAAAACCCTCAAAACCCGTCGTCGTCGGGGGCTTTACCCGCGAAAGCAACAAAGATCTGGCGATCCGTATGGCCCTGGATCTCCTGGGTGTTCCATACCGTTATGTGACAGGGTACAAGGGAGTCCCTGAGCTCCGGGTGGCCATCCAGCGGGGCGAGATCAATTACACCTCTGAGAGTCTGACTGGGTATACCACCGGTGGGACCCTGCTGGTCCGGGAAGGGACCGTGGTCCCTCTTTATCAGGAGGGGCTGCTCGGGCCCGAAGGGGACATAGTGCGAGACCGCCGGTCTGACCTGCCTTCTTTCAACGAGTTTTTTAGAAAGGCGGCGGGAAGGGACCCGTCCGGGCCTCTTTGGGAGGCGTTTAAGATTTCGGGGGGCTCACGCAGCATGCTGAGGTTCATCACTGTTCCGCCAAAAACTCCTACCGAGCCAGTTCAGATCCTAAGGAAAGGCTTCCGTGACACCTTTGAAGACCCAGAGTTCAAAGCGGAATCAGAACGCCTCTTACGCTTCCAATTGGTGACTTTTGTCGGGGAAGAGGCGGAGAAAGTGAACGCCGCGGTGTTCCGGGCCGCTACCGGCCCTGCGCGTGAGGCGCTGAAAAAGATGACGCAGGAATAGACAGGCCGAGAAGAACTAAAAATTCCAGACAAAAAGGAGGCTACGATGACAGCAAAAAGCTATGCGACCGTCAAGGTCGAGAAAGAAGGAGGGATCAGTTGGGTCATTCTGAACCGGCCTGAAAAGCGCAACGCCATGAACCCGCAGTTGCACTACGACATGCTGGATGCCATCACCGAACTGGAGGCGGACGATGAGGCTCAGGTGCTCGTTCTCACCGGTGCCGGGGATAGCTGGTGCGCCGGCCAGGATCTTAAGGAGTTTTTCCGCGCCCTGCATAATAAGCCGGCGGAGCGCCGTCGAGCCGGATGGGCCTCGCAGGAATGGCGCTGGCGGCGGCTGTTCACATTTCCCAAACCTACAATCGCCATGGTCAATGGCTTTTGCTTTGGCGGCGCTTTTACTCCGCTGATCGCCTGTGACTTCGCTATTGCCGCTGAGGATGCGATCTTCGGGCTGAGCGAGATCAACTGGGGCATTTTTCCTGGCGGGTTGGTGAGCCGTGTTTTGGCCGATGCGCTGAGCTACCGTGATGCGATGTACTACATCATGACCGGGGACACTTTCGACGGGAGGAAGGCGGCGGAGATGAAGCTTGTGAATTACGCTGTCCCGCGGGAGAAGCTCCGGGAGGAGACCGTTAAACTGGCAAAGAAGTTGATGACCAAAAATCCGCAGGCCTTGCGGGCGGCGAAGGAAGTCTACAAGCTGTGCCGCACCATGGATTACTCGCAGGCCGAAGACTATCTGGCGGCGAAGGGCGTCGCGCTTCGCGCCACCGATCCCGAACGAGGCCGCGAGGAGGGTATAAAGCAGTTCATCGATGAGAAAAAATATCGCCCGGGCCTTGGCGCGTACCAAAGAAGCGCCAAGTAAAAGGCTAAACAGTTCAAATCGTTCAAACCGTTCAACGTTGAACATCTTGAACGGAGCGAAGCGATTAAACGTTCGAAGGTCTGCTACAGAGAGTTGAAGATGGATTTCAATCTGCCTACAGAGCTGCGGATGCTAAAGAGGACGGTGCGGGAGTTTGTCGACAGGGAGCTGATTCCCTTGGAGCGGGAATACCGCCCCGAAGGCGAGGAGGGGATGCCGGAGAAATATCTTCGGCCCTTACAGGAAAAGGCCAAAGCCCTTGGATTTTGGCTGCTGGACGTTCCCCAGGAATACGGCGGGGCTGGACTTGGTTTGCTCGCTCGATGCGTGATCGCTGAAGAGGTTTCGCGCAGCGTTGCGCTTCCATTCCGCAGTATCGAGCTGTTCGGTCCTGAAGTGCGGCCGGTTCTGTTCCATTGCGATGCGGAGCAGAAAGAACGGTTTCTCTACCCGGTTATAAGAGGGGAAAGGAGGGTCTGCTTCGCCCAAACGGAACCGGATGCCGGGAGCGATCCCGCGGGCATGCGGACGCGGGCGGTTCGCGACGGTGATCATTTCATCCTGAACGGGACCAAGCGCTTCATTACCGGGGCAGGAAGTGCGGATTACGCCCAGGTGATGGCCGTGACCGATCCTGAAAAACGAGCCCACGGCGGCATAACGTGCTTCATCGTAGACATGAAGAGTCCAGGTGTCACTTTGGAGCGACAATGGCATACGATGATGGGGGATGCCCCGTGGGAGATCGTTTTCAACAATGTCCGAGTCCTCGCAACCGACGTGATCGGTAAAGTCGGAGAAGGTTTTTCTCTCGCGCAGAAATGGATCACCGATGGCCGGATCCGCAGCCACGGGGCACGTCCCGTCGGGATTGCGCAACGCGCGCTGGACATGATGATCGAATACGCGCAGAATCGCGTCACCTTTGGAGTTCCGCTTGCAGAACGCCAGGCGGTGCAGTTTATGATCGCCGACTCGATTATGGAGCTCCACGCAGCCCGTCTTATGGTTTATGAGTGCGCTTGGCGTTCTGACCTGGGAGAGGACGTACGCGACCTGTCTTACATGGTGAAAATCACCTGCGCAGAGATGGCCGGCCGGGTGGTGGATCGCGCGATCCAGGTCCACGGAGGTGTGGGGCTGACAAAGGACTTGCCCCTGGAGTGGTGGTACCGCCAGGTGCGAAGCATCCGCATCACGGAAGGGGCGACGGAGGTCTTGCGCTGGCGTCTGGCGCAGAACGCCAACAGGACGCACAAAAAATAGGCCGCGGTCGATTTTCTGGCCAATGAGATGAAGCTCAAGCGCGAGCACGCGCGGCGGGGTTGGGAATTCTACACGGAGAAGCGGATCTGGCATCCGAATGCGGATGTAAACGTCGAAGGCTTGAAGAATACGATTCAGATATTCTGGGACGGCAGCCAGCCCAAAGCCCCGCTGCCAAGCCCGTTAAAATACGTGGATCAGAGCTATTTGCAGGAGTCATTGAGAGGGCTCAGGTAGAAGGAGAACGAGATTTTCGGAACTTGTCGTAGCCGGGACCGCACGTAGCGGAGAAAAAAACGAGTGGTCGAGCCCCAACTTCACCTGTCGCCCCAGCTCCAATAAACGAGGCATGCCCAAGCAAGCTTCTGGTCTGCCGATCAACCGGCAATGCAGTGTACTGTCCCCGGAAATCCCCCGAGTTAGGTTACGATCACTGACCTACATTGAAATCAACAAGCGTAGCAGCTGTTATTGCTTCAGGAGACTTTGGGGGTGACTCCTCACGAAAGTACACTATAGCCTTTGTTTTTGGAGAGTAATAGTAAGTGGCAACCCGCGCCGTGATAGAACCTTTCTGAGGAACCGGCAACCCCGGAACGTCCATGACAATTTTAAATGCCTCTAGCTCACCTTTCACCGTCTTAATTGTTTCCCAGGAATGGACCTCATATTGAGCACTAGCCCACCGCTGTCGAAGCCCAGGCAACTGAAAAGGGAATCGGGACGACCAAGTAAGTCCCACGTGCATAGGGAACATAAGAAGCTCCCCTCTCCACTCTGGCCGCCCCGCAACCAGGGAGACGATGTTAGGAGCCTCGATTTCGTTATGTTGTTCTCCCCGTATGCCAAAAACCCTAAACCTACCGCTATCCACCTTGACCATGTATTCTGGGTATCCACTCAACTGTGGCCCGCCAACTGCTACACCGCTGGGACGTGTTACCCCTACTTTAACGCGCCACCAATCACCATCCTGATAAACTGGAGCTTCCGTCTGTTGGGCAAGTAAAGCGTGAGGGATCATAAGCAGCAACAGAGCAACTACGAACGTAGAGAAAAGCCTGTTCATCTCACGTCCCTCCTTCCCGTTTAACCTAACGAGGCTGTAGAAAAAGTCCCAACTACCAAAAATGTGACCAAATTGGGGGTAGCTAAAGCGTCCCCCGATCCGAGATCGTCGCTTAACCGCCAAATACGGAGGCCGTTTTTTTCGTAAATTTTTCGCTCTACCTTTTTCTACGGCCTCAACGTCCGGCTTGACTCGCGCCCGCTTCGCGGGCATCGCTGTCCAAGCCGCGGTGTGAAGAAAGAAGAAAGGGGTCACCCATTAGCAGGCAAATCTTTTGTTGCGAGTTGATAGTTTTTGTTAGAACCCTGCCCTCACATGTCCTGCCCCCTATGAAATACAGTTTGCCCGACTCTCCACCATGTGAAGAGGCTGGACTATCAACAAAAGATTTGACCCCTTCTTTCACCCCTTCTCCCTTCTCTGATGCGGGAGCGCCAGAGAGACCTATGGCCCCGATGATGCACGGCTGGGCGCCTCTTCCTTTACGGCTTGCCTGTGGCAGCGTCTTCGCCCTGCAGGGGTGGTGGGTGCTGTTCGGCGAGCTGGCGGTACGAACCCAGTCTTTCGCGCACGCGGGGGTCCCGTGGCCTCTGCTGCTTGCTTTACTGTTTGGCGCCCTGGAATTTTTCGGCGGCGCATTTCTTGTTCTTGGGCTTTACGTCCGTTTGGTATCCGTCTTGCTTTTAGCGGTCGAGCTCGTGGCCATCGGTCCGGTTCATGTGGCGAAAGGATTTATCGGGGGCTCGTCTCTGAATTTCCTGCTGATAGGGGGGTTGATCTCGCTCTTGCTTTCCGGGGCCGGAAGGCTCTCGCTGACAAAATAGGGGGATCGCATCACGACGATGATCCGCCTGGCGGGTCTGCGACTCCTCCGGAGACCAGCAGTAGCAAGCGGACCCGTAGGCTTGCAAACAAAGATTGGGTCATGGTCGGTGGTTCGCGCAGGCCGAGACAAAGGCGGTAAAGATCTTTTTCTGACAGACGTCCTTGTCTATGAGAAACTCGGGATGCCACTGGACGCCAAGAACAAATGCATGTTCCCTGCTTTCAAGACCCTCGATCACACCATCTTCGGCGGTCGCGTTGACGATCAGCCCTTTGCCCAGTCGCTTCACCGACTGGTGATGGGTGGTATTGGTCTCTAAACGCTTCCGCCCCACGATTCTCCGGAGCAAGGTCCCGTCGTGGATGGTGACCGCGTGACCCCCTCGATCTTTTAAGGCCCCTTGCTGATGCTCCAGCGCAGCCGGGATCTGGCTGGCGATGTCTTGATAGAGCGTTCCACCGAGGGCGACATTGATGGCCTGAGCGCCGCCGCAAACCCCGAGAACGGGTAAATTCCATTTGAGGGCCAGGGAGATCAATCCCAGCTCGAATTGGGTCCGGTCCTCTTTGACCTCGCCCAGCGCTGCTATCGATGTTTCGCCGTAACGTCCTGGATCGATATCGAAATTCCCCCCGCTGATCAGGATCCCATCCAGGCGCGCGAAGATCGCCTGGATGGCGCTCCGGGGGGGCACGATAGGGAGGATGATGGGCAGGCCGCCGGTTTCCAGCATCGCTCGCGTGTAGCGCTCGTGGAGCAGAATCAACCGATTTCGCTTACCCGGCTGGGAACCCCGTGGGGTGGTCTCGATGTCCGGGGTGATCCCGATCAGGGGCCTCTCGCGAGCGGATTTTTTTCTCATCGAGGGCTGCTGTAGATCTTTCGATAGATCCGATGATTGCGCAAAACCAGTTTTATATAAAGTCGCGTTTCCCCGTATGGGATCCTCTCGATGAACTCGTCTTCGTCCTCTGCCACGATCTGTTTTTCCCAGCGGGCTACGGCGTTCTCTCCGGCATTGTAGGCGGCGATCGCTTTGATCACATTGTTCGAGTAACGTTGGAGGAGTTCTTTCAGGTAGAGAGTGCCGAGGGTCAGGTTGAGCTCCGGTTCATAGAGTTTTTGCGGCTGGGGCGGAGAAAGTCCCAACTGGGCGGCTGCCCGAACAGCAGTGGAGGGAAGAAGCTGCATTAAGCCGTAGGCCGATGCTGCAGAAAGGGCCTTGGGGTCGAAAATGCTCTCTTGACGAATCAAGGCCACCACCAGATAGGGATCGAGGCTCCTTTCTTCCGTGAGTTTCTGAATCGTCTCCCAGAAGGCTAAGGGGTAACGGTAGCGGTTTAGCTCGTCTGAAGGAGAAGGGATTTGGTTCGCCAGGGCAACGCTGCGCGCGTAGGCTCCATTGCGGGCATACTCGCGTATCAGCGTGAGTTTCGTGGGGAGGTCGTTATTGCTCGAGTTTCGGATCTCGTCCAACTCAGTGACAGCTAATTGGTTCAGTGAGATCTCAGCCAGCTCCTGGGCGCGGGATAGGTGAAAGGAACCGTCCGGGCTAAAAGGGGGGGCCGTTTCAGGGAAGAGATTCGAGCTTGCCGTCTTTTTCTCCTCGACAGCAGCGCCCATTTTTTCCAGCCATCGGGCCGCCGGTCCCTTATAATAGCTCTCCTCCTGCGCGTTCAGGATCTGGGAAAAAATCTGTTTCGCCTCATCGGAGCGTCCCAACCTCTGGGCAGTTCGGGCTTGCCAGTAAAGAGCCCCGGTCTTGTAACGTCCCTCTCCCTTGTCTGCCGCAAGACGGTGGAAGGCGGCGTAGGCGCGGTCATTATCGCCCTGGAGGTAATGAATCCAGGCCGATCTCCACCGGGTCTCCTCACGCATTGGGCTATCAGGGAATCTCTTGGCAAAGTCTTGGTACAGGCGCAGCGTGTCACTCGGTTTACCGAGAGATTCGTAGATGCGCGCCGATGCAATATAGGCAAGATCGTTGAAGGAGCTTTTGGGGTAGCGATCGCTGAGTTGCTTAAAGTAATCAAGCGCTTTGAGGTTCTCGTCTCGATTCCAATAGATCTCGGCGAGCCGGTACAGGGCGTTCGGACCCTGCGAACTCCCCGGATATTTCTCGACGATCTCTGTCAGGACGGGTATCGCCTCCTCCCGTTTCCGTGCCGCTCGCAAGACATTGGCCAGGCCCATCAGGAAGCGCGGGCGCAAAGGACCCCGAGGCGCAAGATCGACGAGAGTCCGGTACACCCTTTCTGCTTCCTGGTATTGGCGCTCTCGAGCCAATAGCTCTCCCTCATCCAATAAAGCCTCGACCCTTGTTAGGCCAAAGAGCTGGGGCTGCTCCTCCCTGAGCCGGTTCACTTCTTTTCGCGCTATGGGCGACCAAGAGGAGAGGGGGGAGGAGCGGCGCAATGCCTGGTAAACGGAGTATGCCTGAGTCAATTCTCCCATGGTCTCGTGAAGCTGGCCGAGCAGGAACAGTGCCTCGTCGGCAATCTCCCGCGGCGGCGCTCTGTTTTGGATTTCGTACAGCCTCTCCCGCGCCCCGGCGTAATCTTTGGCAGCCAGAGTGATCTTTGCGACCCGGAGCTCGGCCCGGGGGGCCCAAACGCTTAGAGGGAATTTTTGTTTGACCTGGCCGAAATACGTGCCAGCGCTGCCCGGGTCGCCGCGAGAGAGGGAAATCTCGCCGAGAAAGTAGAGGCTGTAGTCCTCCAGCGGCGAGGCGCGGTTCAAGGTCTTCACAAAGAGGCTCTCCGCCTCAGCCAGACGGTTTTGGGAGAAGAAGGTATAGGCTTGGGTGAAGAGCTCGCGCGCTGTTTTCTCCTGGGCGCCAGGCGAGTCGGGCAGGCATAGGAGGGAAAGGGGAACGTATAGATATATGAAAAGGGTCAGGAGCCTATTCACGCTGAATGCAAGTTTAACGGAGGAGGGCCGAGGATTCAACCAAGCAGGGTTATCCAGGCCGAGGAGCGGTGTTGTATTCTTGGAGGATGAAAGTTATGGTTCTGATGAGAGGTTTTTCGCCAGCGCGAGGGGTCGTCCCGAGCGCTGGTTTTGCATCTCGTCTTGAGGAGGAAAGGCGTTTGAAGATCGAAGGGAATTATACCTTTAAAGCTCCGCGTCAGAGGGTTTGGGAGGTCCTGCTGGATCCGAAGATCATGGCCCAGTGCATGCCGGGGTGCGAGGGTCTTGCGGAAGTGGCGCCGGATCAGTTTGAGGCGACGATGAAAATCGGCGTCGCCTCGGTGAAAGGAACTTACAAAGGCAAAGTCGCGATCAGGGACAAGCAGCCCCCCGCACACTATGTGCTCAGCGGCGAGGGTTCCGGGACCCCAGGTTTCATGCAGGGGGACATGGCGGTCGACCTCGAGGAAAAAAACGGACAGACGGTTCTCAAATACAGCGCCGATGCGAAGGTGGGCGGTTTGATCGCCGGGGTCGGGCAGAGAATGATCGGGGGCATTACCAAGATGATGGTGGATCAGTT
>JACPSF010000345.1 GCA_016193385.1 Deltaproteobacteria bacterium | reverse complement strand
TTACTTTGACCCAATTGCCCCGTCGCATCGCCGTCATCGGCGCCGGGCCGATCGGCTGCGAGCTGGCGCAGTCCTTTGCCCGCTTCGGCAGCGAGGTTTACCTGATCGAAGCATTACATGGAATCTTACCGAACGAGGATCCCGATGCCAGCGAGATCGTCCGTCAGTCCATGATCGATCGGGACGGTGTCAAATTGATGTGCTGCGGCAAAGATCTGAAGGTAAGTAAAGCCGAGGGCGGCACAAAACGACTAACGGTTGACTCGCACGGCAATCATTACGACATTGTCGTCGATGAAATCCTCGTAGGCGGTGGGCGTAAACCGAACCTCGAGGGATTAGGATTAGAAGAGGCGGCCGTGCAGTATACCGCACAAGGAGTTGTGGTGGATAACAGGCTGCGGACCACCAATCACCGTATCTATGCTGCGGGCGATATCTGCTCCCGGTACAAATTCACTCACGCCGCCGATGCCATGGCGCGCACCGTGATCGCCAACGCGCTCTTCTTCGCGCGGCGCAAGGTAACTGATTTGGTGATCCCTTGGTGCACTTATACCGATCCTGAGATCGCGCACGTCGGCTACTACGAAAAAGACGCCAGCGCCGCCGGCTTCGATGTGGCGACCATCACCGAATCGCTGAATCATGTTGACCGAGCCATTCTAGACGGTGAGGGCGAGGGTCTCGCCCGGATCCATTACGACAAAAAAACGGGTCGGATCCTGGGCGGCACGCTCGTGGCGCGCCATGCCGGTGAAATGATCAGCGAGCTGACGCTGGCGATGGTGGCTAAGCAAAAGATCGATGTTCTATCTTCGACAATCCACTCCTATCCGACTCAAGCGGAGGTGCTGCGCAAGGTTGGCGACGCCTATATGCGCACGAAGCTCACGCCGACGGTGAAGAAAGTCTTCGAAAAGTGGCTGGCTTGGCGCCGTTAGATGCTGTGCGAAGGACTTCTATGAATGTAAAGCTATATAAAGAACTGATCTTAGGCTCAGCGCCGGTGCCACAGTCGTGAATTCAGGAGTACACTAAAAGGTACGCTCATGCGCATTACAGTCGTCATCCCGGTGCTTAACGAAGAGAAAACCATCGCCGCCACGCTGGCGGCGCTCACGGCGAGCGCGCCGGATGAAGTGATCGCCGTGGATGGAGGGAGCAATGACCGGACGCGAGCCATCATCGAACAGACAAGCGCACGGCTTCTCTCTTCTCCTCGCGGACGAGCGCGCCAGATGAACCGGGGCGCCAAAGAGGCGAGGGGAGATGTGATTGTCTTTCTCCACGCGGATACTCGGCTTCCATCCTCAGCAGTGGAAGACATCCGCGCCGCTTTAAGCGATCCAGGGTGTATCGGCGGCCGTTTCGACGTCGAGCTTGAAGGCGATCACTGGGCCCTGAAATGGATCGGCGCGCTAATCAGTCTGCGCTCCCGTTTGACGAAGGTGGCGATTCGTGCGCAGGAAGGTCTTTGAAGAGTTCGGCGGTTTTCCCGATATTCCTTTAATGGAAGACATCGCTTTTTGCCAGATGCTGAGAAAGAATGGACGACTGGCTTGTCTGAAGAGTCGGGTGGTGACATCTGCGCGGAGGTGGGAAACGGAGGGGGTATGGGGGACGATTCTTAAGATGTGGACGCTGAAGCTTCTCTATCTATTTGGCGTTTCCCCCTTCCGTTTGAAGGAATATTATGCCGACACACGCTAACGCCCTAGTGATTATGGCCAAAGCGCCCCTCCCGGGTAAGGCCAAGACGAGACTGGTTCCCCCTCTTTCGCCGGAAGAGGCGGCAGAGCTTTCGCGCTGCCTCCTGCTGGATCTGATCGAAGGATTGAAATCTTTTCAAAGGGCGGACCTCTTCATTGCCTTTACCCCGGTTGAACATGCCGCCTTCTTTAGCGGAACAGCTCGCGGTCATTTTGTCTGCATTCCCCAGCGCGGACGCGATTTGGGAGAAAGAATGAAGCATATCTTTGAGGACCTCTTTTCCAGGGGATACAGAAGCATCGTTGTCATTGGAAGCGACGTGCCTGTTTTTCCGCCCCGGTTTCTACAAGATGCCTTCGCGGCGCTGGAAAATTCCGATTGTAAATTCACCTTGGGCCCAAGCCGGGACGGCGGCTATTACCTGATCGGAATGAATCGCTATGTTCCAGATGTGTTCCAAGGGATTCCTTGGAGCAGCAGCAGGGTTTTATCTGCTACGGTTCAGCGCCTCTCAGCTCTCGGACTGGTGCCTCATTTTATCCCCACATGGTGTGATGTCGACACCGTTGAAGACCTTCGTTACCTGAAGTCCCTCGTGGATCAGTTGCCGGATTGTTCTGGGCAAGTTACGCGCGGGTTCTTGAATGCTCTGTCCGCGAAGCAAGTGATCTGGTCCTATAGGAGAGAGCAATGAAGAAGAGAGTTTTCCCGGCAGTACAGAAGCAAAGATAACCATGGCGAGGTTGCGCGGTGACGGAGAGGCCTTCGGGCGGCCGGGTATTCATCCCCGCTGGACCCATGGCGGCAAAGAGGGGGTGGGGACCGCCTACGCGGGCTCCAGCCGGATTTGGTTTACCGTATGGAATGGAATTATTACCGAGGTTTACTATCCAACCGTAGATCGTCCTCAAATCCGTGACCTCCAGTATCTCATCACTGACGGCGAAAGCTTTTTT
>JACPSF010000372.1 GCA_016193385.1 Deltaproteobacteria bacterium | reverse complement strand
TGGCCGGTGGATTTCTCCATATCGTCGAGGCGCTGAGACAACTGAGAGGGGAGTCTGGGCCAAGACAAGTGAAGAAGGCAGAACGAGCTTTGGTTACAGGGATCGGGTGGCTTTCTTATGGGCGCAATCTCGGTACCACCGCCGGATTAATCATGGAAAGGAGACAATGATGGCGGAAAAGAGTCTGCCGAAGATCAACAAAATCGACCAGCCCTACTGGGAAGGGGCCGCCGCCGGCAAACTCCTGCTTCAGAAGTGCAAAGAATGCGGCAAGCTCCAGTTCTTTCCGCGCGCGGCCTGTGTGGGCTGCTTTAGCGGCGACCTGGAATGGGTCGCCGCATCGGGTAAGGGAAAGCTCCATAGCTTTACATGGGTGAGAGTTCCTCGCAATCCAGCCTTCAAGGAAGAAGTCCCGATCTGCTACGCCAACATCATATTGGATGAGGGTGTCATAATGGAAAGCCGGATTGTGGGGAAAGACTTACAAACCGTGAAGACCGGCGCCAAAGTCAAGGTTGTCTTTCAAGAGACCGCCGATCCGGGAATCAAGCTGCCAGTGTTCGAACTTTCAGGGTAAGAATTTTAGATTGGCAGCTCTGCTTCCCTCTCCCTTTGGGAGAGGGCTAGGGTGAGGGAAAAATGAGGACCTATGAGTAAAAAAATCCTTGCCATCACACTGGCCACTGTAATTTTAGCTTTTGTCCATCTGGCGGAAGCGCAGCAGGCCAAGGTCTATCGTGTCGGTGTCATCCTCCCAGGCGGCGCGTGGTACGAGACAATTGACGGGCTCCGGGTCGGACTAAGGGAGTTGGGACTTGAAGAGGGAAAACAATTTATTCTGGCAATCCGAGATATGAAGGGAGATCTGAAGGCGGCAGAGGAGGCAGCGAGGAATCTCGAACAAGGGAAAGGCAACCTGATATATACAACTTCCACCAACGTCACCATAGCAGCAAGGCGGGCGACGGCAGACATCCCCATCGTTTTCTCTGCCGGGACCGACCCGGTTGTTCTCGGGCTCGTCGATAGCTTCGCAAAACCGGGGGGAAGACTCACAGGCGTCTACTACCGGGTCACCGACCTCACCGGGAAGCGCCTGGAGATTCTGAAAGAGATTGTTCCGAAGCTCCGCCGGGTAGTGACGTTCTACGACCCGCGCTATCCTGTTGCCATTGAGTCCTCCAAGTTGGCGCGGGAGGCTGCGCGACTGCTGGGGGTCGAGCTTGTCGAACGGCACGTTGCTTCCGTCGAGGAACTTCAGGCGGGTGTGCGAGCGCTTAGGGCCGGGGAAGTGGATGCCTTCTTCGCAGTGGGGGATCCGATGGTAACTAGCCAGGATCAACTGATCATCGACACGGCAAGGGTCAAGAGGTTACCGACTATGTTCAATTTTCTAAGTGAAGTCATCAAGGGAGGCCTCGCCAGCTACAGCGTGAACCGCCACGAAGTTGGCCGCCTGTCAGCGAAGTACGTCCAGCGCATTCTTACTGGTGTTAAACCCAAGGACTTGCCGGTGGAGGGGGTCCATAAGATCGAGCTCGTCATCAATCTGAAAACGGCTAAGCAGATTGGCGTGACGATTCCGCAGTCGGTTCTGTATCGGGCGGACAAGGTTATAAAATGACAGAAGGCAGCAGGCAGTAGGCAACAGAAAAGAATTTTCGATTGGCGATTTTAGATTGGGACAAACTGGCAGAAATGGTATGAGAGCCATGCGTACGTCAAAAATCGAAATGGAGGGTAAAATGAAAATCAAGAGGCTTTTATCGCTCCTATCCTCCATTTTGCTGCTAGTTCCTTCATTTCTCTTTGCCCAGGCAAAGGGGCCAAGGGAACTCAGGGTGCCCTATCCTCTCGGAGGCTCGACCAGTTATTTCTGGGTGGCCTACCGCTCCGGCTCTTTCGAGAAGTATGGCCTTAAAATTCAGCCGATATATATCCGCGGCGGGCGCGCTGCGGTACAGGCGCTCCTTGCAAGGGAGGCCCTTGTGGAGCTTCAGGGAGGATCAACCAGCATCAGCGCCTGGGCGCAGGGGGCCAGGGAGCTGACATTTATCGGCGCGGTGGGTAACCGGCTCGACTATTTTTTGGTTACCGGGCCGTCGGTGCGCAGGGTAGAGGAGCTCAAGGGGAAAAAGATCGGCGTCAGCCAGATCGGGGCCAGCTCGGACTTTATTGCCCGCTTTGCTTTACGCCAGCTAGGTTTCAACCCGGACAAGGATGCGACCATCATCGGGGTCGGCGGCGCAGGGGAAAGGTGGGCTGCCCTGAGCGGAGGCCATATCGAGGCGTCGGTTTTCCAACCGCCGTTTACCTTGCTGGCGCGCAAGTTTGGCTATCCGGTGCTGATTGACCTCTCGAAGCTGGATTTTCACTACGCCATCTCCGGGGTCCTAACTATCCGCTCTTTTATCCGCTCGGAGCCCGAGACGGTCATGAACTTTATGCGCGGGCTGGCGGACGGAATGGACTTATATCGGGACGAGAAGAACAAAGAAAAAGTCATCCGTTTTCTGGGAGAATACTATAAATCCAATGCCACCGAAGAATTGGAAGAGACGCGCAGGGCCTACAGCCAGCTCACCCCTGGGCTGCCGGTGATCACGGCCAAATCGATCGATAATGTGATCAGTAACGACAAGACTCTCGCGGGGATGAACCTCAACGGCGCCGAGATGCTCGATCTTACTTTTCTCGAAAGACTCGCGGCGGAGAGAAAAGCAAAACAACGCTGAAAGGAAAATTTGTGGAATATCACAACATCATTTACGGCGTCAAAAATCAAGTCGCCTGGATCACGCTCAACCGGCCGGAGGCGATGAACGCGATCAATCAGGAAATGGGCGGCGAGATCGTGAGCGCGTGCCGGCAAGCGGAAGAGAACAATGACGTCCGCGTCGTCATTTTCAAGGGCGCGGGGGAGAAGGCATTTTCCGCAGGCGCGGATCTGAAAGAGAGGGCGAGAGGTGAATCCTCTTCGTTCATAGAAAGGCGGCAAGTGAAGATCAGTCCGGGGGCTAACACTCAAACCCTGGCGGTAGCGGCCATTACCAAGCCCACGATCGCGCTGATTCGTGGCTACGCGGTCGGCGGGGGACTTGAAATCTGTCTTTGTTGCGACATCCGGATCGCGGCCGAGGACGCCAAGATGGGCCTTCCTGAAGTGCGCCGCGGGATCATCCCGGGCTCAGGAGGCACGCAGCGGCTTGCGCGCATCGTCGGTATCGCGAAGGCTTTGGAGATCTGTCTTACGGGAGAACTGGTCGATGCCACGGAGGCCTACCGGATCGGTTTGGTCCATCGGCTTGCGCGTCCGGAGGAGTTGATCCAGTTTGGAGAGCAATTTGTCCAATCTCTCCTTAAAGGAGCCCCTCTTTCCCTCAGATTTACCAAAGAGGCCATCTACGTGGGAAGAGAGCTCCCTCTGGAGCAAGCATTACGGCTGGAAGCGGATTTTTCCGCTCTCGTCGCGACCACGGATGACAGCAAGGAAGGCCCGCGCGCCTTTGCCGAGAAGCGCGCACCGGTATGGAAAGGGAAATAATTTTGAATTTTGAGTGTTGAGTTTTGAATTGGGGTTTCAGACAACTAAAAATTAAGAATTCAAAATTAAAAACTGAGTGTCATGTCTGAGTTTTTATTGATAGGGGACGCCCTTCGGCGGAATGCGTACAAGTATCCGGTCAAGGTGGCGCTG
>JACPSF010000376.1 GCA_016193385.1 Deltaproteobacteria bacterium | reverse complement strand
GGCAGGGTAAAAAAGTTTTCGGTTGTTCTCGCTAATTTTCCATTCTCCGACGAAATGTGGTGGCTGAAACCGGAGCAACAGACAGATGACAAAAAGAAAAAGGACAAGCTAAAAAAGGAAACCTTCGGGAAGGAAGGTTACAAAGACCTGTTTGGCCGATTTGGCCGTGGAGCGAGTTTTAAAGCGCCACCTCCGGCGTATGGCGACTACGCTTTCATCCTACATATTCTGGCTTCTCTTGCTGACGACGGACGGGCGGGTATTGTCTGCCCACAGGGTGTGCTCTTCCGCGGACAGCCGGAGGTTGAGGAGGAGACGGGCGAGTTCGATGACGACGGCAATTCCATCGTTAAGCGCCGCAAGGCCGACGACGAGCACCTTATCCGCGAGGCGCTGCTGCAGTCTCGGGTGATCGATGCAGTCATTTCACTGCCCCTGAACGTTTTCTATGGCGCTGGTGTTCCAGCGTGTCTGCTCATATTAAGGAGACAACGTCCACCGGAGCGCCGTGACAAGGTGTTGCTCGTCTATGCGGCGCGGCACTATCGCGCCCTTTCCGCACAGAATGAACTTCGCCCGCAGGACGTAATGCGAATACTCGTCCACTACCACGCCTACGGCGACGCAGCGAAAGTGCCCGAGCTCGTCGCCAAGCACAGCGAGCGCATCCGCGAGCAAATCGGCTTCCGAGAAGAGGACGAAGTCGGTCGTCTCCAGGTCGAATATCAGCTCCACGCTGACAGGCTTGCTAAGATAGACGCCGACCTCACCGTCGCGCGCGCAAGTGTTGCCGAGGTGACAAAGAAAGCCGAACGCGACCGGGCCGAGTCTGCCGCGACGAGGCTTGAGAAGCAGCGCGAGAAAGTCGCCGCCAAAATCGCTGAGCGCGACGAGCGCATCGCTGAGGCTCGCCGCCGTACCGACGACGACCGGCAAGACGTGGCCAAGGTTGGCGCAGAACTCAGCGCCTTATATGCCAATCCCGACGAACTATTGAAACACGCCTGCCTCGTTACTCTCTCAGAAATCGAGGAGAACGAATTCAACCTAAATATTCCACGTTACGTGGACACATTTGATCCAGAGCCGCGCGTGGAGGTGAAGGACGCGCTGAAGGGACTTGGGGTCGCTGAGTGCGCTGTGCAGAAAGCAGAGGACACCTTGCGGGAACTGCTCAAACGTATTGGCTATGCAGACTGATTGCTTCCCGAACGCGACGGAAGGTTGGCGGAAACAGCCTGTCCGCACGCTAGCGAAAATCAACCCTCGCTATCCCGCACACAAGGGAGGTGAGTATCCTTTCATTGAGATGGCTTCGGTGGCGGAGAACTTCGGCGGCATTCAAAAGATTGAGACGCGGAAGCTGGAGGGATCAGGCCTTTCGCGTTTTAAGGTTGGTGACACACTTTTTGCCAAAATCACGCCGTGCCCGGAAAACGGGAAGGTGGCTTTTGTGGGCGAGTTACCTGCGGAGCTTGGCATTGGCTCTACCGAGTTCATCGTTTTATCGCCGCGTGATGATTCCCATCCGCGATTTCTTTTTCACCTTCTTTGCTGCCACGCGGTCCGCGGGCGTGCTGCCGCACGTATGGAAGGTTCGACGGGGCGGCAGCGCGTGCCTGAGGATGTGTTTGAGAAGAGATTGCTAGTTCCTGTGCCGTTGCCCGAAGAGCAAGCCGCGATCGCTCGCGTTCTCGATGCTGTGGATGCCACGCTGGAGCGCAACCGCACGGCAGTGGAGCGGGCTGGCGCAGTTCGGCGGGGATTGTTCCAGGCAGCTTTCGAATTCGAGATTACACGCGAGCCAATGAAGACCTCGGACGCTGGTCGCATCCCGTCGTCATGGGACGCCATCAAAGGCCAGCAGGCGTTTGTCATCTTAACCGGTGGATGCAGCAGTGTGGACGCGATCAGGAAGCCACGAGATGGACGGGAAGCGGATGCCTGGTTCATGAAGGTGGACGACTTTAATGCTCCAGAGAACCGCCGCACCGTCACTCGTACCAAAATTGGATTTCGCGCAGCGGACAACCCCATGTTCAAGTTGCTACCGCTGCAGACCTTGGTGATTGCCAAGCGCGGTGCGGCTATCCTAAAGAACCGTATTCGTAGTACTGCAGTCCCTGTCGCAATCGATCCAAATCTAATGGCAATTCAGACCCTGCCAGGAATGAGGCCGGATTTCCTCAAGTATCAGCTAGAATGGCGGAATCTCTCTCGATACGTGGAAGATTCCGGTGTGCCTCAGCTCAATAACAAGGACCTTTACCCACGTTACTTCCTCCGGGCGCCGGACGCTCAACAGCGGCAAATTATCGAGATGATCACCACCGCTGAGACATATCAAGACACACTCATCGCTAAACTGGAAGCCGTCGAAGTGTTGAAGAAATCCCTAATGCACGATCTACTCACTGGACGGGTGCGCGTGAACCCACGTCATTTTCAGGAGGCTATCTTGCCATGACCGAGGCGGGATACGTCGAGCTTCCCATCATCGGTTGGCTTTGTGGGGAGCCAGAGGGTCAGTACGCAAACAAGGGCCTCGGTTGGGCCTATCGCAACGAAGAATCGATGGCGGCGTTCGACCGACCACTCGATGATTGCTTGGTAGAGAAGTTACTAATCGAGGGCATCATC
>JACPSF010000375.1 GCA_016193385.1 Deltaproteobacteria bacterium | reverse complement strand
GTCCAAAGAGGCGGCGAGTTTGAGGACGACGAAGGGAATGCGGCGGGTGATATATTTGATAAAGGCCTCGTTGAGCCGGCGACATTCGGCCTCCAACAGGCCGACATCGACCCGCACACCGGCGCGCCTGAGCCGGCGGATCCCTTTGCCCGGGTCAGAGTGTAGGGTCAGGTCTTGTATCTTGCTATTCGCCACCTTTTTGATAGTTCCGAGGGTCATGGCTCGTCCTCTCAGAGTGGAACTTAACGGTGCGATCTACCATGTGACCTCACGAGACAACGCCCGAGAAGACATCTTCGATGACGGTGAGGATCATAACCAAGCGAGACGCACGGATTGTCCAGGCGGTACATCGTTACAGGTACAGCGAGAGAGGTTGCAGATTCTCTGGACCTGCCCTACGCTACGGGCAGCCGGTTGGCAAACAGGCATTAATACAAGAGACAAGACCTGACCCTTCGAAGGGGCAGGCTTGAATATATGGATAAGAAGATCGCGGCGTTCCCTACTTACTGCTTGAGGATTACAGCAAAAATTAACCGACGGGGCCAATGATGGGAGCCAAAGTAAAGACAACCCGCCACGGTTATCTGGCGTTCCGCCTGATCGGCCAGGGGATACCCGGCGGCCGGACCTGGGAAGGCATCCTGCTCAAGGATACGCCGGAGAATCGCAAGCTCGCTGAGGCAAAGGCCCTACTGATCGATGCCGAAATGAAAGCAGGCTCATTCAACTATCTCAAATGGTTCCCCCACGGCAACAAAGCTCATATCTGCAGAGAACAACTCCAGCACTCAAGGGCTTTGGATCTTAGCTACCTTCGAGAGTTGGGAGACACGCTAAAGGGGGAGCTTGACCGGGCAGGCGAAATCCATGGGGTAAAAACATATGTGGTGTATTTTCCTGCCATGTCATCCTTTAAAATTGGAAAAAGCAGCAAACTCCGGGCTAGGCTATCCGACCTCCGCGTGAGTTGCCTCGACGGAACTCTATGGCTGGTTGCCTGTTTACGTGGAGATCATGAATCTGAGCTCCACGAGCGCTTTGCTCAACACCGTCAGCACGGCGACTGGTTTAAGTAGCACTCTGATATAATCGAATTCTTACGCGCCTCAAACGGCCAAAAATAAAACAAGGAAAGCATTGGGGGCCGGGTCTTGACATGACAGTCAGAGACTTTGGTGTGAGAACCGGGCCGGACCTGCGCAATTTATTGATCTGGCGACATAAGATTGTAGAATAGGAGTGACTTAGGCGCTTGGTGGCGCCGTTTTGAAGGCGAAACGCACGTTCTAGGGAGAGAAGCGATGCCTCGTGCCAACCGCTCGGCAAGAAAGTCAAGCTTACACCGCTGATTTCGGCAGCGAAAGTGCTACGCTAATGGCAGACAACACTATCCCCTGGCAGAAAAACGCTGAGAACCCTGAGACATAACGTGGTCCGACCCGTGGCCACGACATCACTGAGATTCGACGGCTAGTTCTTGACAATAGGCAGTTTTTCCTGGAGAAGTGGCATGAGTATTTCGCCGACAAGAAGTGAAGCTTTAGCAATTGACGTTTCTTGCACCGCCGACACGCTGACGGTGGTTCTCGCAGATGGTCGAACGGTTTCTGTGCCCGTTGCCTGGTTTCCCCGCCTCCTCGCAGCCACTCCTAAGCAGCGGGCTGACTGGGAATTAATTGGCGGGGGTATCGGTATTCATTGGGAATCTATCGACGAAGACATCTCTGTTGCGAGTCTCCTGCAGCCTGAGAACTTTATGCGCCTGCCTAACGAACCCCGGCAGCCGACGCGCAAGAAGCGGCCTGTAAAGCTTCGGGGTCAAAGCACGCGCGGCTGAGGGGCCTGTTCGGCTGACGAGAGACGAAATTCCATGAGCATCGCGCCAAGACGCGGCAGGCAGTGGACGTGGGCTCCGGCAACGCCACGGGTCGTGCCAAAGGGTGTGAAGGATGAAGTGAGTACGATGGCGCGCCAACTGGTCAAAGCGGAACTGACGCCCGAGTATGTCCAGCCGCCACCGAAGAACCCCCGCTGGAACTATATCGTGGATATCTTCACGAAGTGGCGAGGCCGCTATTTCTACCTCATGGCCAGATATGCGTGTCCAGGTCCAAACGCGGTCTCGCCATTTTTCGAGACCGGTTTTGCGCGTTTGGAGTACTTGAGGAACGGCCATTTCAATGTCGCATACATGCGCCACACTGGCGAATGGTGGCAGGTGCGGACGGACATGGCCCTGGCCAGCGCGTTGCAGGCCATTCGGAGTGAGCCGATTTTCCACCCATGAGGAAGCCTAATAACCGGGTCCAGAACCGGGTCGGACCTGCGCAATTTATTGATCTGGCGACACAAGATTGCAGAATAGGAGTGCCTCAGGCGCTTGGTGGCGCCGTTTTGAAGGCGAAACGCACGTTATAGGGAGAGAAGCGATTCCCTGTGCCAACCGCTCGGAAAGAAAGTCAAGCTTACGCGGGTGATTTCGGCAGCGAAAGTGCTGCGCTAATACCGGACAACACTATCCCCTGGCAGAAAAACGCTGAGACCTAGCGTGGTCCGGCCCGTGCCTCCACTTGTGATCTTGAACGGGAGACTTCCCGAGCTTCCCTGAGCGTCAGCCGGAACATAATCTGTCACGCCTGACACGCAAGCTCGACAACGTATACAACGCACCAGCTTGATTGGCCCTAACGATAAGGCTACCTAAGATATCCCGATACCAGCAAGTCTGGCCCGAACCTTTTCACCTCGACATCCCTTATCGTCCGGCACCGGCGCACCTGCTTGATCCCCAGCGCGCCGATCATATCTCTACCGTCTCCGCCGAGGAGTTTGGGGGCATAAAAAAACAGGACTTTATCCACCACATTCTCCCGCAACGCACGGCCCGCCGTCGTCCCTCCGCCCTCAATCATGACGCTCAGCAAACC
>JACPSF010000124.1 GCA_016193385.1 Deltaproteobacteria bacterium | reverse complement strand
GACCAAGACGTTTTTCACCTCCGCAAAACCACCCACGCTCCTGAGCCGCCGCAGGATTTGGGCGGACATGGGAACCTTGTGGTAGACACAGCCTTCAACCTCGCTACCGTTCTGGACGGACTTAAAGATCGCGTCATGACGCATCGTGACGGCCTTGATCTCGACCACCGGGTTCTTGCCCGACCCGGTAAGATAATAGTCCTGAAACTCGCTGAACGGGCCCTCTTCCTCCCGAACCTTTGGCGGGATTTCTCCTTCGATGACAATTTCAGCGTGGGCGGGAACCTCGATATCGACGGTCTCGCACTTTACAAGCTCCACCTCTTCATCGAGTAGGGCGGAGGCGATCTCAAGCTCATCGACCCCGTACTGGGTGGTTGTGGCCGCAGCGAAATAGTACATCGGATGATGCCCGATCATTATCGCCACAGGCATCGCTTTTCCGGCCTGCTCGTAGAGCTGATAGTTGAGCCAGGCATGACGCGGATAGATGAAGATGCCGGTCTTTCTTGGTCCCTTCATCTGCAAGCGATGAAAGCTCACGTTGCGGCGGCCGGTCTCGGGATTCTTGGTGATCATCAATCCCGAGCCGATGTATGGGCCACCGTCGCGAACTCCCGCCTGGTGGATCGGCAGCTTGGTGAGATCGGCTTCGTCACCGATCATGATTTTCTCTTTTACCGGCCCCGATTGCACGACACGCGTCGTGCCTAGTTGCTCAGTGCGCCGGAGGAACTCAGGCACCATCTCGTTGCGCTGGCATTGGAAGGCTAGCGGGGCTAGCGACACATCGCTGGGCGCCTGTCCCAAACAGCGCCACCGCGGAAAGCCTGACAAGTTCTCAAACAGAAGCGCGCGGTCCCGAGCCTGCCACAGCAATTCCCCCATCTGTGTCCGCGGATCTACAGCTTTTGTAATCCGCGCGAGTGATCCGGCTTTCTCCAACTGATCGATCCATAAACGCATATCCTTGGCCATGAAGATTCTCCTTTACACTGAGAAGTTCGCTCCCCCAGCTCGACCACGTCAGGCGGACACGACGGCAGGCAAACCAGATATGCCAAATCCGCGGAGACCGCGCAATGGAGAAACTACCCGCTAACAGACTAGCTGTCAAACCCACGCTCCACGCGCTTTTCAAGACCGACGGTTTAGGTTACCCTTATTTTGATGACATGACGGAAACCGTACACGTACAGGCGGCAAACGGGAAGCGCCCACTAAAACTGAAAACACGGATAGCCATCTTTGTAGCGATAGCCGTCTTGTTCTCAGCCATCGTAGTCCTTTCCAGGGTTTTGTTGCACCAGCGGAGAGAGCCACCCGCCGTCAGCGACGATTCCACTAAGAAGCTCGGCATTGAAAAGCCCAACAAGCGGATCCTAGCCCCGGATTTCGCTCTCGAGAATATCTCCGGAATGCGGACGAGTCTAAAGAGCTTTAAAGGCAAGGTGATCTTTCTCAATTTTTGGGCCACCTGGTGCGTCCCCTGCCGGCAGGAGATGCCGACGATGGAAAAGCTGCACCGAGAATATAGGAAGGAAGGCCTGGAGATATTGGCGGTCAATTTCAAAGAGACGAAGGAGGAAGCCGTCAAGTTCGTTAACGAGCTCGGCCTCAGCTTCACCGTCCTATTGGACGAGGACGGGAAAGTCTCAGAGGAGTATGGTGTCTGGGCCTTGACCCCGAGGCGGATTGATTCTCGGAGACGATTTGTCTAGGTTGGCAGGCATGCGCGCGCTGTCCCTTCCCGTGATCTTTGGCCTGGGCGAGCTGGTGCCGGCCAAGCGCAAGGCGCTGGCGCTCGTTTATCTATCGAGCGTGATGATAATCATGGGAGTGAATTTCATCCAGCCAGCCTTGCCTGCGATGATCGAGCCTTTAGGGATCAGCGAATCGGCGCTAGGCCTCGTCATGACCGTGTACACAGCTCCAGCGATCTTCCTTTCCCCCCTTTTCGGCATCGTCGCCGATCTCTACGGCCGGCGCCTCCTCCTCGCCTGGGGCCTTGTCCTGTTCGGGATCAGCGGGGCTGCCGTCGCCCTGGCGCCGAGCTTTCTCTGGGTTCTGATCTTGCGCGCGATTCAGGGAATCGTCTTCAGCGCCGTCATCCCGCTTACGATCGTCCTCATCGGCGATCTGCTCGAGGGAGACAGCGAAGTCGGCGGGCAGGGGCTCAAGGTATTCCTCGACCGAGTGGGCTACCTTATCCTGCCGCCCCTGGGAGGACTGCTCGCGATCATCGCCTGGTTCTGGCCGTTTCTTTTCTACGCTTTGGCGGTGCCACTTGGACTTTGCGCGCTGATTTGGATGCCTGAAACCAAAGGACATGTCGAGAGCGGAACCTGGTCATACCTGGGCAACACGTTGCGTCTTGCCCGGCATCCGCGATTGATTGTTGCCTTCTCAGCAGGCTTTCTGCGCTTTTTTCTCGATTATGGCTTCCTAACCTACTTTCCCCTCTTTCTCGTGCGCACCCACGGGATCTCCACGGCAACGGCCGGTCTTCTCTACGCCTTCTTTTCTGCCGGAGCCATGTTGACCTCAAGCCAAGCGGGACGCCTGGCTGTAGGACACGATAAGGCTCGGCTCCTATTCGTAGCTTTTCTGATCAGCGGAATCGCGCTGGTTGCGGTCCCCTTGGTTCCGGGCGTGTGGTTAGTGGGAGCGGCGCTGTTCTTTTACGGGCTGGCCAACGGTGTGATCTCGCCGATGCAGAAGAGCCTGCTCACGCAAAATGCACCCACGGAACTGCGCGGTGGCATCGTCTCTTTCGACCGGCTCATTCAGCAGGTGTCGAAGACCGTCTCCACCACGGTAGTCGGTCTCCTCCTCGTTGCCGCGAACCTCTCCACGATCTTTTGGCTTCTCGGGATCCTATCGTTTGTAAGCGTCGGCCTCATGGCCGCATTGCTCCCCAATGGGCACACCACGCTCAAGCCATCCGCTGTAAAACCTTCTTGACACGGCATACCCTTTCGCCATAGAGGAGGAGACTCTATGAAGAGATATTCGCTGCTGGTTTCGCTCTCGGTTCTGTTAGGCCTGTTCCCCGATGACGCTATGGCGCAGAGCGCGCCCTCGCTTGAAAAGATCCGGGTAGTCTACAGCGCCATCGGCGGATCGCAGTCGGCCGTATGGATTCCCTATGAGGCAGGAATTTTCCGCAAACACGGCCTCGAGGTGGAGTTGCTGTATGTGGGAGGAGGAGGCCGGGCCGCGCAGGTGGTTCAGTCTGGCGAAGTCCCCATTGGGACTTTCACCGGAGCCGCGGTCGTGAACTCCAACCTTGCCGGCGGCGACTTGGTGATCGTGGCCGGTCAGATGGATGTCCTGCCATTCTTTCTGGCGGTTCGCCCGGAAATCCGCCGGCCGGAAGACCTAAAGGGGAAAAAGATAGGCATCACACGTTTTGGTTCCGCAACTGACTTTGCGCTTCTTTATGCCGAGCAGAAATGGCCTGTCAAGCGAGGGAAGGACTTCGCCGTGATTCAGATCGGCGGTATGCCCGAGATGCTAGCTGCCCTGAAAGGCGGGGCATTAGACGCGGCCACCCTCAATGCCGAATTCACCATCCTGGCCCGCAAGGAAGGCTTGAAAGAACTGGTGGATGTGTCGACCCTGGGACTTAACTTCCCGACCTCGACGATCAACACGACTCGCTCTTTCCTCCGGCGCAATGAGAATGCGGTGAGAAAATTTATTCGCGGCTATGTAGAGGGGAGTCACTTTGCCAAGACCCAACACGGTTTCAGCGTTGAAGTATTTAAAAAATATCTCAAGAATAACGATTTGCACTTCCTGAACGGCATCTACGATCTTTACGTTTTACGCTATGTGCCCAAAGTTCCTTATCCCAATCCGGAGTCGATTCAGACGGTGCTGAACCAAATGGCAGATAAAGATCCTCGGGCGGCCGCAGCCAAGCCGGAGCAGTTCATAGAAGCCCGCTTCTTCCAGGAGCTTGAAAAAGAGGGTTTCATCCAACGCCTGTGGCAATAGAAACAAGCTTTTCAAACGCCGCACTCCGTACATCGAGACTAGCGTTTCTCAAGAACTCGCCTGGGGAATTCATTTGAGGCTAAAAATGCTTGACAGGTCCTTGCAAAAGCAACAAACTCAGCATCGCTTTTTAGAAATTCAACGACCGTGACCTCTATAATTATAGTTAGCCAACATTCGGGGAGATAAGCGATGCCCTTCAATCGACGGGAAGTAGATGACCTGCTCGCTCGCTGCCATCGCCGATGCTGCGTCTGTCATCGCTTCTGCGGGGTGAAAATGGAGACAGACCACATCGATCCATCGTCTCCGGGAGGCTCTGACAGCATCGACAATGCCATACCCGTGTGCTTCGACTGCCACGCTGAGATCCACAGCTACAACGACGACCACCCGCGCGGTCGTAAGTTTACGGAGGCTGAGCTTCGCCAGCATAAGAAGCAATGGGTCGAAATTTGCGCGCAGCACCCAGAACGTCTTAGTGCCGAGTCGCGTGAGCCTGAAGTAGGGCCTGTTCAGGCGCTGATCGACGAGATCGAGTTCAACATCGCCGCTGCCAAGGCTGCCGCTGGAGGCAGGTCCTGCCCCCTCCGCGACGAACAATTCGCACGCATAATCCGCACAGGTTCTCTGGCTATCCTCAAGCCGAGCCTCAAGAAAGCAGTGATTGGGGCCTACGTTGCGGCGGGGCACGCGAGCTCCGTAGGGCAGGCGGTTCTTTCGAAGACGGCGGGCGGCCTCTCGCAGTCCCTCAGGGGTGGCGGTGACCCGCAGCAGGCCTTCAGCGATTGTGAACGTAGATTGGTAAATGCTCGGCGGCTACTGTTGAAGTGTCTCCGGCATGAGGGTCGGGTCGGTTAACCAGCGTCGAGCGGGCAGGAAAACACGCGTTCGGGTTTCACGTTAGCCGACTGACGCATTTGGGGCGACAATGAAAATCAGTCAGTCCCTTCTCGACAGACTCGCGGCCAGGCTTGCAGACAACCATTCCAACTTCCAGCTGCAGGCCATGTTCGCCAGACAAGGCTACTCCCATTGGGAGTCGCGAGGTTCCTCCAAGTTCAACCGGACCCTGTCTGTCTTGGCCGACATCGCGGCAACCGAACCCGCCGAGCATATTATGGGCGGGATATTCGAGCACGTCGGCGAACGACTCAACTGGAAGATGCTACAGGGGCAGGCCAACAAGTTCGATCGGCAACTGGTGGCCGCATTGAGGGCCGATGGCTACGAGATCTTTAATGGCAAAGTGATGCTTGCGCCTCCACTAGGCTCACTCTCGGATACCGCGGGACCACTCGTCGCCGCACTGGAGTCGCTCGGGTGGGATACTGCGAAGGGCCATCTTATGCAGGCTCTGGATAACTTTCAGCGGGGGAATTGGGCATCATGCAACTCCCAGTTGCGCGCGACGTTGGAAGAAGTGTTCAACAGCATAGCGAAACTTACCCCAAGATCTGCCAACGCGCCCGTTGGAGGTAATGCGAGAAAACACCTTCAGGCTACGGGAGCTCTGTCACATGTTGAGGCCGAATTTATCCAGGCATGGTTCAATGTTCTACACACCTCCGGGGCACACCCTGGACTGTCAAGCCGTGAGGACACCCGCTGGCGGCTTTTCGTCACCGCAGCGACCGTCTTTTGGGCTCCGAGTGCACTTGCGTCGCCTGTGACAGGACTGAACGCTCCGGGAAGAAGTGGTACCAGGCAGTAAAGGGGGACTGGAGCCAGGAGGGTCAGGTCTTGTATCTTGCTATCCGTCGCCTATCGTGACAGTTCCGATGAATCATGGCTCGTAGAGGGGGACATGTCTTGCGATCACACATTCTACTATTGCAAGACGCGGCCCCAATAGTATGAACGGAAGCTAACCAAGACCAAGCGTGACGCTCGGATTGTTGGAGCGATACATCGTTACGGGCACAGCCAAAGAGAGGTTGCAGATTTTCTGGACGTGCACTACGCTACGCTGAGCCGGTTGGCAAACAGGCAATGATACAAGAAACAAGACCTGACCCTCTTCCCTGAAGACATGGAAGGGCCTGACTTGGGAAACGACCAACCACAACCTGGATCGAATCTTCACCAGGGACGGGCGCGCGTATGGAGTGGAGATCAAGAACACCCAAAACTACATCTCACGGGAGGAGTTGCGAACCAAGGTGCAGCTATGCAAGCATCTCCAAGTGACATCCCTCTTCATCATGAGGTTCGCTCCCAAGTCGTACATCCACGAGGTCAACCAGAGCGGCGGCTTCGTCCCACTTTTTGAAGACCAGATTTACCCCATGGGCCACACGCCACTTCTCACCGAAGTCCGACACAAGCTCGGCCTCAAGGTTCACTCCCCCAACGAAGTCAAGGAGGGCGATATGCAACGCCTCATCAACTGGCACCAGAAGCAGCTCGGTCCATAGTCCACTCGTATTCAGGGTGTACCCGAAAACCTCTGTTCACTCACTGGCTTATGTCCCACCTCGTGTGAATTCACCCACGAATTCACACGTCTGATGGCCAAGTTTAGCCGCCGCTCAGGGTGCTCCCCCCTCCCCCGTGCGCCCCAAACCCCAGCGTCTTGGCTATCCGCATAGACCGTTAATCGGCGTAAGCGCTGTCACGCTTGACCGATAGGAAAGATGAAATAGTGAAATAAGCCCTAGGCTCGTGAACGGAACCTGTTGGTTTGGGCGCTGGGGTCGGAAAAAGGGAATTCTGCTTTTTGAAGCGCTGAGCCCAACGGCGAATTGCCAGAGCGCCAAGAGAGAACGCGTACCACTCCTGGCAACTCCATTCCGTCGTCCGGCGACTTGAGCTTTAACCCATCTCGCAGGAACAGGAAAAGAGGAGATACCTCGACATATCCTCTAGCAGGATGCTGAAAAAAGCAATTCCATGCTTCGACGGGCTCAGCATGAACGGAAATTCATTAATGCATTCAAAGCAAACTCCGTTCGCCCTGAGCCTGGTCGAAGGGTGAACGGAGGTTTTTCAGCACTCTGCTAGTGCCCCGGCGCCCTAACGGTTCCAAAACGTCTGGCTTGATACATTACATTTCCTGCCGTGATCGCAAAAGACGTAGAAACGGGGAGCCCGGCGGACTGCAGTGCTTCTGCCACCCAGGTGTTGCAGTTTCTGAAGAGGTGAAACTGTCCTCGAGCCGGATAGAACCGGCTATTTGCATACAACCCCGGGCTACCCTCAGCCGGAAGACCTTCCTCGCTTCTCAAGAAAGTTTCCGCTACAAATCGGACCAATCCTCTTAACCCATCGTCAGAAACGGCAATCTCGACAACCTCGCTGCCCCGAAAATGATCTTCCGCCGACCCCTTGAAACCAATGACGTGAAGAGCGCTGCGGCTGGACCAGAACGAAGCCTTGAGCGCCATTCCCAAGCCGGGATCTGCCGCCCGGTAGTAATCCCAATCTCCCCAGCCGATCTCGACAAAATCGGCGTCGGGGAAATCCCGGCTCTCTGGGATGACGGTCGGCGGGATATCAGCCTTCCTTATCGCAACCCCCGTATGCCAGCCATAATTCACGATAACAACGCTTTTGGTCTTCTGAGACTTTCTTGCCAGGTCTGGCTGATTAATTGGCCCTGAACAGGCGGAAGCCAGGAAGGCGAGCACGAGTAGCCAACTGGAACGCACGGCGGGGCGCCGTCTGGCATGCGGGAAACCGAAGGAGATAGCTCTAGCCAAGGTGCTTCTTGAAACGCAAAACGCTCAGAACGATAAAGAGGACGCCGAAGCTCAAGAGCACCGCCGCCTCGTCCCAGAGCGCGAGCCAACCGGCTCCGCGAAGGATGATCCCGCGCAAGATCTCGATGTAGTATGTCGCAGGGATGAGAAAGCTCAAGAGATAAATGACTAAGGGCATGGATTCGCGCGGAAAGATAAAGCCGGACAAAAGGATTGAAGGGAGCATGAACAAGACAGAGACCTGCATCGCCTCGCCCTGATTGCTGGCGAAGGTCGAAATAACAATCCCCATCCCCAGCGCCGGAATGAGAAAGACCCCGGATAAAAGCAGGAGGAGACTCAGAGACCCATGGATCGGGACCCGGAAAAGTAAGACCATCACCAGGAGGACCAATCCGGTCTGGATAAAGCCGATCGCGCAATAGGGGAGCAGCTTGCCGACGATTAGGCCGCCTTTGGAAATCGGGGTGACCAGAAGCTGTTCCAGGGTCCCGCGCTCGCGCTCCCGCACGATTGAAAAGGCGGTAAGAAAAACGGTGACGAGCTGGAGGAGAATCCCGATCAGTCCGGGGACAAAGAAGTTCGCGCTCTCGAGGTTTGGATTGAAGAGGAGGCGTGGTCGCGCTTCAACCGCCATCAGGTCCTGAGTGAATCCTTCCCTTTCGAGCGACTTGAGAAACCCGAGGGTCTGGCTAGCCTGGAGCAGACGCAGCGCGGTCGTGGAATCCGATCCGTCGATCAAAACCTGCACCTTGGCCTGCTGCCCGTTGACCAGATCCCTGGAATAGTTCGGCGGGATCTTAATTCCCGCCTTGGCCCGCCCGCTCACGATCGCCTGCTCCAGATCCCGATCCGAGTAGACCTCACGGATCACGCGGAAGTAGCGCGTGCTCTCGAATTCCTTGATGAGGGCGCGGCTCTCCATTTGCCGGTCGAGGTCAAAGACCACGGTAGAAATGTTTTTGACATCTATCTCAATGGCATAGCCAAACAGCAAAAGCTCGATCAGTGGGATGGCAAAGATAAACCGGGTCGCAGGATCCCGCCGAATATGGAGGATCTCTTTCCGCATGACGGCCCAAAGTCCCCTGAACATTTCTCTAACCTCCGAGCTATGAGCGATGCCGGCGCGTCAACGTGACGAAGACATCCTCGAGCGAGGGAAGCACCCGGCGGCACTCCAAGCGACCCCCGCCGGCCGGCTTTAAGAATCCGATGATCCCCGCTTCATCGGTTCCCTTACGGGCCAACAGATGGAGTGCCTCGCCAAAGATGGTGGCATCGATGATTTCCGGCCACTCCCGCAGCAGGCCCAAGGCCTGGGTGGGCTCATCGCAGCGCACCTCGAACCAAAGCGCCCCTTCGGGCGTTAATTCCGGCAGCCTCTTTAACTCCTCGGGCCTGCCGCAAACCATGAGCCTCGACTGATAGATGTAGCCAACTTGAGAACAGCGCTCTGCCTCATCCATGTAGTGCGTCGTGACGAACAGAGTGGTGCCCTCGCGAGCGAGGCGAAAGAGGAGATCCCAAATCTCGCGCCGCGCCACCGGGTCAATCCCCGCCGTAGGTTCATCGAGAAAGAGAATCCTCGGCTCATGCAAAAGCGAACAGGCCAGGGCCAGACGCTGCTTGAAGCCGCCGGACAGGGTTTGCACGAGCTGCGCCTGGCGACCTTCCAAACCCACGAGATTCACCACGCTTTGGCGACGCTCGGCGAGCCTTGCACGGCGCAGTCCGTAGATGGAGCCGTAAAAATCGAGGTTCTCTTGGACCGAGAGATCCTCGTATAAGCTGAAACGCTGGGACATGTAGCCGAGGCGCTTCTTGACTTCCTCCGCTTCGGCGACGACATCCAACCCGTCTAACTCCGCCCGACCCGCCGTCGGCTGCAGCAGCCCGCAGAGCATGCGAATCACCGTGGACTTGCCCGAGCCGTTGGGCCCGAGAAAGCCAAAGATGTTGCCACGAGTGATCTCCAGGCTCACGTCCTCCACCGCGATCAGCTCCCCGAACTTCTTGGTCAGCCCTTCGGCCTTGATGACGGTCTCCATGGGCCATCGCTTCAACGGCCCGGAATGATGACGTCAGCGTTCATCCCCGGTCGCAACACCTGGTCAGGATCTTTGATCACCACTTCGGTCTGAAAAACCTGCAGCACCCTCTCCTCCTGAGTCTGAACGTTGCGCGGGGTAAATTCCGCCTGCCGGTGAACCCGGCGAACCACCCCGGGGAAACTTTTCCCTGGGAAGGAGTCCACCCGGACCTTCACCTCAAGCGCCGGCCTCACAAACCCCAGCTTCTCCTCGGGAAGGTAGGCCCGCACCCACAAGCTGTCTGGGCGCAGAAGCGTGGCCACGGGTCTTCCTGGTCCGACGATATCGCCCGGTTCCAGATCCAAGACATCCACCACCGCATCGAATGGGGCTCGGACTACGGTTTCGTCGAGCTGGGCTTTGAGCCGTTCGACCCGAGCCCGTGCCATCTCCGCCGCCGCCCTTGCCTGTGCGATCTCCTCCTTGCGGTAGCCGCTCTGGAGCTGCCGGAGCCTCGCCTCCGCCTCGGCCAGGCGGTGGCGCGCCCGCGCGATTTCTTCCGCTCGCGTTCCCGCCAGCAGCAGATCATAGCGTTCTCGCTCCGCCTTCGTCTTCTGCTCGGCTTCCTCCGCACGGGTTCTGGCGTCCTCGTATTCCTGTTGGGCGATCAATTCGCGCGCGCGAAGGTCCCGCATGCGCTCGCGCAGACGTCCGGCATTTTCGTACTGGGACTTGGCCGCAAGCCAATTCGCTTTGGCCTGATCGATCTCCTGCTGGCGCGGCCCGGCGAGGAGCTGTTTGAGCTCCTCCCGGTACTGATTCGCAGACGCTTCGGCCTGATCGATTTCCTCTCTCCTGAAGCCCGCTGTGAGTTCCGCGAGCCTGGCCTCGGCCTGCCTCAGCGACGCCTGGGCCTCGGCCAGGGAGGCGCTGGGCTCATCCGGCTCAAACAGGACAAGGACATCGCCCGCCTTGACGCCCTGGCCCTCGCGCGCAACTACTTTGAGCACCCGCCCTCCTACCTTCGAGCCCACGTGCACATCGTCGGCCTCGATGATTCCCGAGACAACGAACTCCCCTCCCCCACCGGTCAGTCGCCAAACAGCATAGCCTGCCCCCGCCAGGAGTCCCGCGAGCACGACGAACGAAACCAGGATTGTCTTCTTGGCCATAGCCTCCCTACCGGCCGAAAGCAGCACCGATCGCCATAATGTAAAGAACTCCCGTTGGGTTGGCAACTTCCGCCTGTGCGCCGGGATAACCCATAACGAAACCGGCTTTTGGAGATCAACTCCCGCCGCAGTCTTCGTCGCGGGATTGTTCTCTCGCACAAGACGGTTTATATTTACGTGACGCGGTGAATCATGTCCGACAAAGGTCCGATCCGGCTGCCGCAGCGACAAAGCGGTAATCCCTTCGCGGCGCTCCAGTTCCGCGATTTTCGTTTATTCTGGATCAGCTTCTTCATCTCCAATATCGGGAGCTGGATGCAGATCACGGCAACGAGTTGGCTTCTTTATGAGCTGACGAATTCTCCGCTCCAGCTCGGTTTAAACGGCCTGTTTCGGGCGGCACCGTCCATCGGCTTCGGTCTGTTCGGCGGCACCATCGCGGATCGGTTCGACCGCAAACGTCTCATCCTGGTGACGCAAATCGGTCTGATGCTGGTGGCCTTTCTCCTTGGATTTCTCACCCAGGCGGGCAGCATCCGGGTATGGCAGATCTACGCCCTGACCCTCGTCAGCGCCGTCATTGGAACCCTGGACGGGCCCGCGCGTCAAGCCATGTTCCCGTCTTTAGTTCCGCGCTCAGTCCTGCCCAACGCCGTCACCCTTAATTCCCTCCTGTGGAAAGGCACCGTTCTCATAGGACCCTCGCTGGCAGGGATCGCCATCAGCACGGTGGGAACCGCGGGAGCTTTTTTCGCGAACGCGTTGAGTTTTGTGGTCGTCGTCGTAGCCCTCTTTTTGATCCGAGCCTCTTCTCCGGGAACCGGAAGTGCCGGACATTTCATGCGCAACGTCTCGGAGGGAGTCGCGTACGTCTGCCGGCAGAAAATCATCCTTGGGGTCATGGTCATGGAAGCTACCTCATCGATCTTCGGTTTGGACCAGGCCATGCTGACCATTTTCGCGCGCGATATCCTCAACGTCGGCGCCACCGGGCTCGGTTTTCTCCAATCCGCTCGCGGCCTGGGAGCCCTGATCGGCTCCGGACTCTTGATATCCGCCGGCCAACCGCGCCACCAGGGAAGAATTCTCCTCGCTTCGGCTATCCTCTATGGGGCAAGCTTCGCTTTCTTTGGCGTCTCACACTCGTTTACCTTTTCACTATTCTTGCTCGCGATGGTGGGCGCAACCGATACCATATGGGGCGCAACCAGAAACACGATTCTCCAGTTGACTTCCACCGAGGCCATGAGGGGGAGAGTGTTTGGCGTTTTCCAACTAAGCAACCGCGGTCTCAGCCCTTTAGGACAAACCGAGACCGGCCTGATGGTTCCCTTGGTAGGGGCCAGGGAAGCGACTTTCTTCGGCGGCTTGCTGGTGGCGGCTGTAGCTCTAGTCACCGCCCGGAAGGTTCCTGGTCTTTCGAGCTTCGAATGGGAAGACCACGGCATCCAGAAACAAGGAGATTTACCTCTTAAGGATCGTGCCGGAATCGTTCAGCCTTCCGGATAGGCGTACTTTTCTTTACCTGTAAAGTTCGATGGCTCATCGGTTGCTTTGATTTGCCTTTTAGGAAAGTTATACAAAAGGGGGCGTGGCAAACATCATGGATTATTGGTCGATCCCGATCTTCCTGGGCATTGTAGAGGGCCTCACTGAGTTTATCCCCGTATCCTCTACTGGCCATCTCATCGTGTCGGGTAGCCTCCTGGGATTCACCGGAGACAAGGCCGTAACCTTTGAGGTGGCGATCCAGCTAGGCGCCATCCTGGCGGTCGTCGTCCTCTATTGGAATCGGTTCTTGGGTCTTATACCTCGCAAGAAAAACTTTCAGCATGAGACCCGGTCCTCCCTGGAAGGATGGCCCGGCATATGGCGCATCACGCTGGCGACAATTCCCGCCCTCATCCTGGGATACCTCGCTCACGACGTTATCAAGGCAAACCTGTTTACCCCGGTTACGGTTGCCTGGGCGTTAGCGGTCGGGGGCCTGGCGATCCTGGTCGCCGAGAAGCTTGCCTCGGAGGGGCCCCGCCGTTCCCTGGACGCCCTGACCCTCCTCCAAGCTGTCGGCATAGGACTGTTCCAGACGCTTGCCCTCTGGCCTGGAACCTCGCGCTCCGCAGCTACGATCGTGGGCGGACTCCTGCTTGGCCTGGACCGCAAGGCGGCCGCCGAGTTCTCCTTCCTTATCGCAGTCCCGGTTATGTTCGCCGCTTCAGGATACGAGATGCTCAAGATGGCCGGTGCTTTTACTCCACACGATGTGGCTCAGTTCGCGGTCGGCTTCACGGTTTCCTTCATCGTCGCCCTGGTGACGGTGGCCGGCTTTATTCGCTTCCTAAGCCGCTGGAGCCTGGCTCCCTTCGCCTGGTATCGTCTCGCCGCGGCGCCAACCTTTTACCTTCTCACGCGCGGCCTTACTATGTGAGGGCTCCGAGATGCCCCCATCTTTGTTTTCAACGACCGGCTCGGCCGGAATATGATTTGCTTTATCAACCCGCTCTGACCGCTGGATTAATTCGGGGACCGAAACCAGTCGATCGTGCGCCTCAAGCCCTCTTCGAGTTTGACCTGCGGAGAAACACCCAGGATCTCACGCATCATGCGAATGTCCGGAACTCGACGCCGAATATCCTCGTAGCTTTTGCCATAGACCGCTTCCTGAGGGACAAAGGTCAACAAAGACCGGGAGCCTGAGAGGCGCACCATCACCGCCGCGAGGTCTTTGATGCACACTTCCTCGTCCGAACCGATGTTGATAATTTCTCCTACCGCCTCTTCCTTCAAACCCGCGGACACCGTGGCCCGAATCGCATCGTCGACATAGGTGAAACTGCGGGTCTGCTCGCCGTCGCCAATAACGGTCACTGGCTCGCCGCGCAACACTTGCCCCAAAAAGATCGTGATCACCCGTCCCACATCCATCTGATCTAATCGCGGACCGTAGACATTGAAATAACGCACCACGACGATGGGAAGGCCGAGTTTTTGAAAAGCAAAACAGAAATGCTCCCCTACTGCCTTAGAAGTTGAATAGCACCACCGGTCGATCCGGGTCGAGCCGAGAACCCGGTCCCCGTCTTCTTTGAAGGGAACTGCAGAGCTTTTCCCGTAAACCTCGGAAGTGGAGCTGAAAACGACTTTTTTCTGGGCCTTAAACGCAACCTGAAGAACCGCCTGGGTCCCGTTAACGTTGACGTTGAGGACCTGGTAGGGATCGCCGACATAATGCTCCACTCCGACCACAGCGGCCAGGTGATAGACCACATCGCACCAACTGATGAGCCCTTCTAATATCTCGCGGTTGAGAATAGAATCGCGAACGTAGCGGAATTGCGGGTTTCCAAGTTGATGACGCACCTTAAGGTCGGAGGCCACGTCCAGAATGGTTACCTCATGACCCTGCCCCAACATCGCATCGGTCAGATGTGAACCCAAAAAACCAGCGCCCCCTGTGATTAAAAAACGCATAACCTTTCCTTTCTCTTCGATCGTTTAGGTGACGTCTCAATGAACTTGAGGTCACCCGCTCGCGACGACACCGGGCCAAATACCCTATAACATCATCGAACTGATTGCCAAAATCACGCTCTCCATTCCAATCCGAGAGCGTGGTGCGACATTGCAAATAGACCGTCCGGCCTTGGTAAACCGTCAAGCATCGGTCGTCAGAGTCAAAAACCTTGAAACTCTCTCTGTTCTCTGTCCTGCGTCTCCAGTTGAATGGTCGTGTGCTCAATGTTGAAGCGATGCTTCAGCATTTCCTCGATCTGGTTCAAAACATGATGAAAACCCTCTCGGCCGTCCACGACGGCGTGAGCGCTGAGGGTAAAAATTCCCGAGGTGACGGCCCAGACATGAAGGTCATGGACCTTTCGGACTCCCTTGACCTGCTCCATAGCCGCCTGAACCTCCTCGAGCTGGATTCCCCTCGGGACCGACTGCATCAGGATACTGATCGACTCTTTGACCAGACTCCAGGAGGAATACAGGATCAGCAGGCCAATGAAAATGCTGACGATGGGATCTGCCAGATACCAACCCGTTAAAAGCATCATCACCCCGGCAAAAATAGCCCCCATCGACCCCAGTGCATCCCCAATGATGTGCAAAAAGGCCCCCCGGACATTGAGGCTTTCATGGTGGGAACCGTAAAGGATGAGTCCCGAAGCAATATTCACACCCAGCCCCAGAGACGCAACGATGAGCATAGCCTTACTTTCAACCTCAGGCGGATCGAAAAAGCGGTTATATGCCGCATTAAAAATAATGCCAACAACGAGCCAGAGTGAAAGCCCGTTCAGAAGGGCCGCTAAGATTTCCAGACGATGATATCCGTAGGTGCGTTTCAGAGTGGCCGGACGCCGCGCCATTTGGAAGGCAAATAGGCTCATGCCCAAGGCCGCGATATCGGAAAACATGTGTCCCGCGTCGGAAAGCAGGGCCAGGCTGTTCGTTAAGAAACCCCCGACGACTTCCGCCGCAAAATAGATTGCCGTGATAACCAATGCTGATCTCAGGCGATAGATTTCAGAGGTTCGCTCCATGGCAGGTGTCGGTGAAAATTAGCCAGCAGCCCTCATCTCTAAAAGTAAACTCAGGCACAAGATCCGTGCCAAAAAGCTAGGGACTGGTCTCACTCTTGCGAATCAAGAAATAAAGCTTTCCCGGGGTATTCATCGCTCCCGCCACCCATCCCGCCTCGGGGCCGCTCCCGAAATAGAGGTCCACCCTACCCCGACCTTGAATGGCACTACCGGTGTCCTGGTTTAACACAAATCGCGAAAAGGGCCGCCAGCGAATCACCTTCCCCTGGGCATCCGGGACCGGTCGACGGGAGACGACAAAGCCTAACGCGCCTTTAGGAAAATGACGGGCGTCGGTCGCGATGGACCGTCCAGGCGTCAGCGGGACCTCCAAGCTGCCCAGGGGACCGTCTTTTCCAAAGCGGAAAAAAACATAGCTCTCGTTGCGCGCCATGAGGGAGCCCCCGTCCTCGGGATGATCCTTCAGGTAGCGGCGCAGTCGCTGCATGTTAATCTCCGCCCGGGGAATTTTGCCGCTCTCGACCAGAAGCCTTCCGATGCTCGCATACGGTCGCCCGTTAGAAGCGGCGTAGTTCAAAGGGAGCAACCGCCCATCCTTCAGCCGTAAAAGTCCCGAGCCTTGAATGTGCAGAAAAAATAGTTCCACCGGATCCTTCACCCAGGCAAGCTCGTATCCTTTGCCCTTGAGCCGGCCCAAGCCGTCAATTTCATGGCGGGAAAAGTACGGCACCAAGCGCTGATCCTCCAGCCTCCCGACCAGCTTCTCCAGGCGCGGATCGGAGGCCGAGCTCACCACCTCCTGCTCCAGGAGATCTTTCGGCTTTCCGTAGATCGGGAAACGGAATTCCTCGGTCTCAACCAGGCTTCCTGAGATTACGGGCTGGTAGTACCCGGTGAATAAAACGCTTCCACTGGCGCCCTTCCCGTCGGACCGATGCAGATCGTAATGGGAGCGGAGAAACTGCACCAGCGACTGCGGCTTAACCAAAAGATCAAGTCGCTCCATAAACAAAAGCAGCGATTCCTTAATCTCTTGTGCCGTAACTCTCCTCGGCCACTCTCCCACCGGTCGGTCCGGTGGCAGCCTTTGAAGAAACTCGAGACTCCGATGAATCGCGCGGCGAAGCGAGTCCCGATCCAAGTCGTCCCTGAAGACCGGGAAAGCGGCCTCGCGCGACCAGCCGGCCCCGACCCAAAAGAGACAGAGAAATAGGAGCAAACAAGCGTACGCTTTCAGCCCTAGCATCCCGGCTTGAAGCCTGAAGGCGTTTGGTGCAACCTGTTTAGCCATGGATCCCAAGGCATTGAAAGAAGAGGCCCATCGAGTCCTGGACGGCCTCCCCGCCGAGTTTGGCAACCGGCTGGAGAACGTGGTGGTCGTGGTGGAGAAGAGGCCAAAGCGAAGCCAACTTAAAGCGATGGGCCTCGATCCGCAGCGCGACGTGCTTTATGGCCTGTACGAAGGGACTCCTTTGGCCGAACGCTCCCTTCTCGATCCTCCTCTGCTCCCTGACAAGATCACCATCTTCTCCGAGCCCCTGCTGCGAGATTTCCCCGATCCCACCGAGCTGCGCAAGCAGATTCGACTCACCGTGCTTCACGAGATCGCTCATTACTTCGGCATCGACGAAGAAGACATAGAGAAGCTTGGTTATTAGCACAGCTCGTTGCTTTTATGCTCAACGCAGGGGACGAAGCCGGCGAATTATCTCCTCCGCTTTCGGAATTAGATAAGATCGCAGCTCATCCAGCGCGAGAGGTTTTATCATTCTCGGTAGAAAGCCAAATTCTCTCGCCCTTAGCAGATTAGTAGCGAATACTAAGGTCCCATCCTCCCTGTCAAATGCCGCTTCCTTTTCCCTAGCTCTTTGCAATAGGTAGTCCAGGGCAAATGTTGACTCTTTGAGGATAAAAAATAAGTCAACAAAGTCTTTAGGCTCCGGCGGTTCTCTACCGCTTTGGCATCTCTGGCAAACTCGACTTTTAGTCGGTCACCGCCTTCATCGCCTGCTCGGACAAAAAAGCGAACAAATTCCTCGCTCTCATCCGAGGTTAAAATGTCGAACTCCAATGAAGTAAGTATTTGCTTAAGATCGCCGAAATCATTCTTTACTCGCCCGGGCGATCGCGTGAACAAGTCTAAATCGTCCGAGTAGCGATGCTGCAGGTAGAATTCTGCCAGGGCCGAACCGCCGGTAAAATAGTAGCCGCGTTCCCCGATGCCATTCTCGAACAGCGCTCTCAGCACTCTGGCCTGTAGAGGAGTTAAGACCTTAGCTTCCACTCTGCCACACCTCTAAGGCTCTCTCTAAAGCCCTGCGCTTCTTTTCGGGAAGGTCAACCTGTGGAAGTGCCTCGGAGATGTCCTCAACGGTCAGCAGCCGTCTTATGTCTTTCAAATCGGCATATTTCAGGACTCTACCAATCGCCCAGATCCGCTCAGGAGAATCCCTGTCTTCGATGTATCGTCTCAAACTATTCACGTCCTCGTCGTATTCCCAGATGACGTGCTGGGCAATTTCCGCCTTAAAACGACTTAGAACGTCCTGCAGCCAGGTCCGAGCAGCAGGAGGCGTTGCAAGATCGTTCAGTACTCGCTCTACTTCCTTGCGGCACGATTCCAGATGCTGCGAGTAAGGACCCGAGTAGACTTCACCCCTCTGCTCTATCCCTCCTGTTAATGCCTCGCGTATCTTTCGATTAGAGCGGTAATTTTTGACAATTTCGAAGGCAATGGGCCAGAAGCCGGGACGTGCCGTTGTAATACTCTGTGCAATAACCTCGGCTTGTTCGTCATTCTCGAGTGCAAGTTTAACCAGTAGATCAGCGTCGCCCTGTTGGTCCACGAGGTCTTGAAAATCCCATGTGATTTGAAAATGCTTTAAGGGATCTGTTAAGGCCAAGGAAAGAACAGTTCTGAGGGCCCGCTCGCGATCGACATTATGCAGGGCTTTCCAAAACTGGCGCTCCCCGGCTCCATAGCGGTCTATTGGGTTCCACGCTCGTCTTTCGTACGGTTGTGAGAGCAGTCTTTTCAGGAGCCTGAACCCTCGTTCCGGGTCTGCTTCAGCTAATTTGGACGCAAGTCTATCGCAATCGTATGCGTCGGTACCGTCTATAGGCAGTACCGCCTCCAAGCATTGCCATGCAAATTCAGCCAGTTCCCCGTCTATAGTTTTTTCACCGTGCATCCACATTCCCAAAGAATCAATCACTGCGGCCCCGTTCTCCAGCTTTGGCCCGGCGATTGCTCTGAGTATGCGCACATATTCGTCGCTGCTTAGCTGATCGATCCATCCGCCGCACAACAGAGTTCGTTCAACATACACAGGGTCAACCCGTTTCTCCTGAAGAAGGATTTCCATCCGCCTAATGCCGGCTAAGTCCGCGGCAAGATACCTTGTAGCACCGGCAATTGCCTCTGCCGTGACCTGCTTTGCCAGAGCGAGTTCATCGAGACGCTTGCTAACCCGTAAGGAATCTTGCTTGCTTAAACCACCGAAGTAAGCCGAAAAAGCGATCACTCCATTTTCGCTGGATGCAAGCTGTTCAATCTTTGAAAGCCACTTCCGATCCGAATCTAGGCTTCCAAGCCACCAAAAGAACATGTGCGCTTTTTGAGCTTCTCTCGTGCAAAGCCACGTTAAAAGATCATCCGCCAGGGTAGTAGGGTCGTTTTCAGCTTCTCGGGCGAGGGCTCGTAATTCCTTTTCACCACGATATAGCCGCCGACCTCCCTCTTCCAACTCGTAATCACGATCATCGTGAGTCCACTTCCCAGCCCATCTTTTCAATCTGCTTGTGAAGTCGCCTCTGTCGAGAGAAGCTAACAGAGCATCTAGCTCTTGCACACCTTTTTTGTGTGTGACACCTGCCTCCTTGGCAGCCTTTTGTGCTCTTTCATCTAACACCCTTCGGGCAAATTTGAGGGCCTCCGTTAAGTCTGCAATACGAATTAAAGCCCTGCCCCTTAGCACCCATTCGGTAATAACCTTAAAATAGGCAACAGCGCTTTCTGGTCGAGCCTGGATGGCGCATTCGGCAATGACATGAGGGAGGGCGCCACCCGCCGATATCGCCAATGCAGATTCATCAGATTGTGCTGCTTTCATCAAGAGATCGACGAGTGATTCAACGTAATCCCACACCTCGCCGTAGGTCACACTCGGTCGCGAATCCAGAGGCTCCGGCCCACTACTGTAGCGAAGCGTAATTGCTCCCATTCGACTAAGAGCTGACTGGATCGCTTTTACGCCAATCAAGCGGAGTTCAAGAGAATATTTCGGGGACAGAATTTCATCTAGCACCCGGAGCCTTTCGTCAAGCAACAATGGAAGCTGAGGGTGAAGCGGATGAAAAGATTCACAGAAAACGCCTGTGGCGTTATTCGCATAACTTTCTGTCTCGGCTTCTGCAAGCCTCCCTAAGGCGCGAAGCGCGCCTGCACTAGTTTTACTGCGAAAAAGAAGCTGCTCAACTGCCCACCTTAACTCTCCGCGCTGCTCGTTCTTTATTGCCAACCTCTCCTGTAAGCTCATGCCAGTAAGCCCAGATTCCAAGAGCTGCAATGTCCGTTCAGGAACTGTGCCCGCAATAAGCCGCAGCATATGAGCGTGCTTTAGAGCAGATTTCAGACTGCCGAAGGGAGTGTCCGGCTGCCGCGGATCGAAAAGCGCATCCCAAAATCGTTCAACCTCTTCAGCTCGTACTTGAGAAAGTTGTCTTAAGAATCTCAGCCTGGCGCTATCGTCCAATCTGCCAAACAAGGCAAACACCTCATCTTTCCGGCCACGAAGAAGCTTTCCAGCAAGATAGTAAGCCAGGATCGGAAGTGTGATCTCTGCAAATGAGCCTCCCCTTTTTGCCAACCCAGCGTGCTGAAGAACCTCTAACGCGGCGAGGACTGTCGGTGACTGCCAACCCTCACCGAAGAGATCGCAAATGACTCTGAGTTCGGCCTCAAACTTCCCGGAGACACCTACGTGCGTCAAAATAGACAGCAGTTCTGCGCACTTCAAGGCGTCTTGACCAAGTTCCGACTTGATTCGCCTTTCAAACTCCTCGCCAACAGCTTGAGCAAAGTCGCCGGCTTCAACACGCAACTTTTCTCCAACGCTCGCAGCAGCAAGCAAGATCCCTGGATTTCCTCCTGCCTGATCCAGAATCCATGACTGGACGCCGAAGTCCAAATGTTTCCCGGTGCCTTCCAGAAGTTTTCGTGAGTCCTCATCACTTAAAGGCCCTAGCGCCAGGAATTGCACTCTCTCGTCTTGACCATAGGAAGCTCCCGGCCCCTCGCCCGAACTAGGCAATGTAATAACAACCTTCAAGCCTTCAATTCCAAGCATTTCGTTGACGAAAGGTACTACTCTATCAGGGTCGGGATCTTCAACAATGCAAACAACATTCTTCCGCTCGGCGACGAGATTACGATAGTCGTCAAGCGTCATGGAGCGAGGATCAAGAGCAAACACAACGTCATGGGGACAATGGCTCGTGGCTTCAAGGACAAGGCGGCTTTTACCAATATCATGCGGACCGGTAACAACAGCGGCACGAACCCGGGGGTCATCCACGAAGGCCCGCAATCGGTTGAGTGTTTCTTCTCTGCCCACTAAGGCTACGTCAAACCCAAGGAGCTTTTGCGTGCGGTGTGACCGATTCGCTTCTTCCCAGGTTTTAAAGGCAAGCGGGGTGAAGTAAGCTGCCCTTAAGTGGGGGTTGTCGTTGAGGAGGGCCGCGAGACCACCAGCACCGATTATCTCCAAGTGAACTTCGGACGATCGATCATATCCCTCTAAAAGTGATTTTTTTAAAGCCTCAACTTGATCACCCTTCAAATCGACGTTGACAAAAAGAATGTAACGGCTGGGATGTTTTGCTTTCTTTTTTGCTAGAGCAGCAACGGCTCTCTTTAGACTCGATTTAAGATTGGCAACAATCCGCCGCCGGTCCTGAGCTATAAGGTCGCGCTTTTTGTACTGAAATACGTTCCAACCTGCCCCGACAATGGGAGTCGGAAGAGCTTTGTCATCGAGGGGAATCTCAACGTCCCATTCCGCATCTATCCCGTCGTCGGCGGCATAAATGCGGCCTGTAAAGCGAGGAAGATTTGGGTATTGGTGCTCCGACGCGGCCCAAACAAGTGCGTCGCACATCGAGGCAAACCTCTCCGGGGACCACTGGCTCGTGGCCTGCTCTAGCTCACGTGCGTCAATAGGCTGCCCAATCAGTAGAGGCACAGCAAAACCCTCGTCTCTTGATAGTTCTTAGAATAACATACCATGCTAAAATCGTCACCTATTCAACCATGTTGGTCGGAACCGCGGATGGAGGGAAAAGCAAAGCGGTAAGACAGGCTGATTTGGTTAGGGAGGGGTTATTCCTTGAACGCTATCCGCTGGTCTAATCCCTAATATCCTGCAAAAACCATTCCGTGGGAATTTCCCGGCCAACTCCCTTCGCCTTGGCCAGTTGGTAGACTCGTAGGGACCTGGGGTGAGACTGAGGTGACCCGATTATCGGATATTCTCCCTTCGAAATTGGGGATAGGGGCCGGTCGGCCCCTTCTGCTGTGCTCCTTAAGGGTCTAGAAAGCGGGCTAGCGAAGAGTTGCGGGGGATAATTTTGAGTTCTCAGTCGTTGACCCTCAAAAGCGAGTTCCTAATCATGGATGCTTGGATGCCGGTCCGATCCGTTTCCTCAAATCTTTTTCTGGTGTCCGAGATGACAGACGGCACCGGCTAGCAATCCCGCCAGGCCGACCCCTAGGTGGAAAGGATGGTCGAAAGACTGTAATCCTAAACCTAGCCCGCGACCATCGGTGAAACCGGCAACAGCGAGAATGACATAGAAGACACCGATTCCTAGCGAAGCCAAATCTGGGCCCTGGACGCCGCCTTTAAATAAGGCAGTTAGCGCCACCACACCAAGCAAAATATGGAGTAAAGAATGAGGTGCGGCAATAGGGTCAACTTTCAGTAGGATTGGAAAAGCCTGGTCGAGCGAAGGAATGACATTAAAGAGAAAGGTAATGATTCCCTGTACCAGGAAGAACCAACCGACTAGGGCCGTATACCAGTATGCAAGTCCTACCATTAGGCCTCGCCAGACTTTAGTGAGCGGAACGCCCCAATGGTAAGCATCCCAAACATGACTGTGGCGACCGCGAATCCAATGAACCACAACCAGTCGGCTATATCAGCAGCAGAGAAAAGATTGCGGTGCATATACGATGCAAGGAGCACACCGGCGGCAAAAACAAGCGTTGCTGTAACTCCAACTCTAATCTCTGACCACGACCGCTCGTGAGCGAACCACAAACATCCCAACCCATAGGCAAGGAAAGGGGCCGAGTAGATCTGAGCAAGTAATCGGGTAATTTTCCACGGCCATAGATTCGTCATGAAACCGGGCGCAAGCAGCAAAGCCAGCGCCAAAAGTGTCACAACGTACCCCTGAATCAAGAGATATCTCCGAGTCCAACTAGGCAAAGTTGAGTCTGTCGTTTCTTTTCTCCTGGCTTGGTCGGAGTGAGTCCAACTAAGCCAGAGAGCGATGAGCGGATAGATGAGATAAGCCCCGAACCAGATCCAGACTTGGATTTTCGTGAAATCAAACTCCTCAACATGAAATAACGAGACGATGAAAAGCATTCCGGTCCATATGTACGCCATGGACACCACAGCTCGCACCTGGGCCCAGCGGGTCGCGACAATGCATCCGATCATGGCTGCTGCGCCAGAGAGATACATGGCGCCCAAGAAGCGCGCGTGCAGTGGCGGCACCAACCAAGGAATCGCCCTATTGACCTGAGGGGGAGCAAAATAGCCCCAAAAGCCGACCCAAAGCGCCAATGCGGCGACTGCGGCGAAGAAGATTCGTTGACCGGTCGTGACTCTAGCGGCGACGGTCTCGTTCATACGGCTCTTTCTCTACCACAAAGGAGTCAACGCGAAAAAAGAGATCACGTTTGATCCTTCCTACGGTTCGATAAACTCACCGTCCCGAGGAAGATCGAGGGATAGCCGGCTAATTTAAGAGTCTCTTACCCCGATCGAGGGGCAGATGTCCAACCTTTCGAGGTGAGCCCTCAAAGTCGAACCTTATCTTCGGGCC
>JACPSF010000374.1 GCA_016193385.1 Deltaproteobacteria bacterium | reverse complement strand
CGGCTATGCGGCGCGTGGCATCGAAGGCCTGCGGGAAATCTGCCAAGCGGTGAGTATCCCTGTAGTCGCCATCGGCGGGATCAGCGAAGCGAACCTCGCTGAGGCTTGGGAGGCAGGTGCCCACGCCGCCGCGATGATCAGCGATCTCATGCGCACGGACGATGTCGCCGCCAAGGTCCGGAGGATCCTCGCCCTACAGAAGCAGGCAATAGGCAATAGGCAATACTAGGAGGGAAGACCGCCTGTTGCCCTTTGCCTAGCGTCCCCAGGCTTTTAAAGTTCTTGGGCTTCTTCGTACCGGAAGTCTTCCCGCTCGGAGAGATCCTCAAAACGCGTATATTCCTTCAAGAAGGCCAAACGCACTGTGCCGACGGGTCCGTTGCGCTGCTTGGAGATGATGACCTCGGCGATCCCTTCCTCTGGAGACTTCGGGTTATAGACCTCGTCGCGAAAGATAAAGGCGATGACGTCCGCGTCTTGCTCGATGGCTCCCGATTCCCTTAGATCCGCCATCATGGGGCGCTTGTCGCCACGGTCTTCCACCCGGCGGTTGAGCTGAGAGATCGCGATGACGGGTACGCTGAGCTCTTTGGCCAGGGCTTTGAGCGAGCGCGAGATCTCGGAAATCTCCTGCTCCCGGTTGGGGGCATTGGCCATTCCGCGCATGAGCTGGAGGTAATCGACGATGATGAGGCCGACCTTGCGCTCCCGGTCGCGAACGAGGCGCCGCGCTTTGGCCCGCAGCTCGAGGACCGAGATGGCCGGAGTGTCGTCAATGTAAATGGGCGTTTCCGCCAAGCGGCCCGCGGCCATAACCAGCGCCGGGAACTCGCGATCGGCGAGATATCCCGAGCGCACCTTGGAGTGATCGATCCGCGCCTCACAGCACAGCATCCGCAAAACCAGCTGCTCCTTGGCCATTTCCAACGAAAACACCGCCACGCCGATTCCGGCAAACGCCGCATGGGCGGCGATGTTCAGGCAAAAGGCCGTCTTCCCCATGCTCGGCCTGCCGGCAACCACGATCAGGTCCGAGGGTTGAAGCCCCGCGGTGAGCTTGTCGAAGTCCTTGAATCCGGTCGGCACTCCTGTCACCAATTCCTTGCGCTCATAGAGTTTCTCCACCATTTTGATGGAGTCCCGGATCATGTCCCCGACCATGACGAAGGAGGACTTGATCTTCTTCTCCGCGATCTCAAATATTACTTTTTCCGCTGCGTCGAGGTATTCGTCCACGTTGCCCTGCTCTTCGTAGCCGCGGCTGGCGATCTCCGTGGCGGCGCCGATGAGATGGCGCAGGATCGCCTTTTCCCGTACGATGCGGGCGTAATAGGCGATGTTGGCCGCGGTGGGAACCGAGGCGGTCAACGACGCGAGATAGGCCGTTCCCCCTGCCGCTTCGAGTTCGCCCTTCCCCTTCAGGCACTCGCTCAACGTGATCAGGTCCGCCGGCTCGTTGCGCTCGGAGAGCTCGATCATCGCGCGAAAGATCTTGCGGTGGGATTCGCGGTAGAAATCCTCGGGGCGTAAGAGCTCGAGGACCCGATTGATGGCATCGTTTTCCAGGAGAATGCCGCCCAGCACTGAAGCCTCGGCCTCCAAGTTCTGGGGCGGGACCTTGCGAAGGTTATCTTCGAGCGTCGCCATCGATCAGTTCTGAGTTCTTGGTTTTTAGTTTTGAGCTTCGAGGCATGGATTCACGTCACTTTAAAACTTAATTTATAAAAAGCAAGAAAAATTTTTTGCTAATCGGGACGCGCCAGAAGGATTGCTCTGGCGAAGACAAATTCCCCCTCGGAGTTCGAACTGAAAGCGCGCCGGTCGAGGGGGCGAGCCGCGATTTTTATTTTTTTATTGCCCTCGCCCGGAGAGGCTTGCCCCCGAGATCGGTGAACTATCGCGCGGGCTCCTCGGGGGCCGAGCCATCAGGCCGCGGCCGATGGGCTGTCGTCGCTTCGCTCCGAATCTCAGATTGCAGATCTCATATCTCAGATTTTGAGATTTGAAATTTGCCATTTGCAATCCCGACGGGCTTGTCCACAGCCTCGCAGGCGCCCCCCTCGGTCACGGAAAAGCACGTCCGCGGCCTTCCTCCTCGTCCCCCTCGGGCTTCGAAGTAAAAGTGTGCCGGCAAAGCGGGCGAGCCGTGAGCGGCTTTGGCTACGGATTGAGTTCGCGCGCCAAAAAGTCGACCACGAGCGGCCAGGACAGCTCGGCCGCGTGCGGATAGTATCCGGCGGTGCCGGGATCGACAAAGCCGTGCCCGCCAAACGGAAAGAAGTGCCACTCCAACGTCTGGCCGTTGGCGATAAAGGCATCCCACATTCGCTCCTGGATCGGGACCGGAGTGACGCGGTCGTGAGCGCCGTAAAGGATGATCGAGGGGCAGCGGATGTCGCGCGCCGCCTCCCATGGACGCCGCGGGCGCAGTTCCGTTACAGGCTCGTCCCTGACGGTGGGATAATAGCCGACGAAAGCGCGCACCTCCGGGGTGGCGGCGATGAAATGAATGGCGATCCGCCCGCCCATGCAGTATCCGGCCACGGCGATTCGCGCGGGATCGACATCGGGACGGGAATTCAGGCAGCGCCAGCCCTCACCGATCACCCGGACGAATTCCGCGTCCGAGGTTTTGGCCTGAATCTCGCGCCCGGTATGGATGTGGGTGGGCGCCGGAAAGCCCAGAAGCTCATAGAGGTTGGGAACGATCGTCGTATAGCCGAGCTTGGCGAACTTCAGCGCCTCGATCTTGATATAATCGGTGACGCCGGTGTTCTGGTGGACCAACAGGAACGCCGGGCCGCGCTCGGTCCGCTCGGGATAAGCCAAATAGCCGGGAATCGAGTCTTGTTCGACGGTCAGCGGCCGCTCAACGATTTTCATCCGAAAAAATCCCCTCGCTGCAGATTCAATGAGGCGGGAATCCAGCATGCTGAAGGTTAGCGGGCAAGTGAAACAGGAGGCAGGTAGAACGCTTACCGAGAGGGCACTTTAAGTCTGCGCTAGATCGGTGAGGCGTTTGTTAGTCATGCCGACATCGCGAATTAGGCGCTTCAGGAGTCCTATAGTGAAGGCAAAAAGAAAATTACCATAATCCCCCGATCCTCCCCTCAAATCCCCCTTTCTCCCCCTTTGATAAAGGGGGATCGAGGGGGATTTAGGAGGGTGAGGGGGGATTTGATGTCAACTTATTTAATTCCGTCACTATAGTTTGATCTCCTTCCTGCCATGTATGGGTACTGAAAGAGTAGCTTCGCGGCCGGCTTTCACACGAATATGATGGCTCCCTTCGATCCGATCAACGACCCAGCCATCCCGTTTAAAGACCTCAATAACCTCTTTCCCGGATAGGCGAGGAAGTTTGGCCATTAGGCCACCCTGATCTCCCTTACCGTTACGCGCGACGGACCTCCCCGCCGTGCCACTTTTTTGGCCCTCTCATTGAGGGTCTTTAAGCAACCGCTGATAGCCTCACTCTAAAGAGATTGTGTCTTTCCAGGTTGTTTAGTTCACCGAGGCCCCGACCACGGGTTCCAGCCCTCACGGATCGGACCTCCATTCGCACCGGCCCACCTTACGATGACATCTCAATCTCATTGGAGGCTACACTCGAGCGCGAACCGCGACAACTTGAACCGCGGGGTGAAGGGTTTAGCCGTAGAACCAGCGGGCGCCGACCGAGATGGGCTGCGAGTTATTGGGGAGGCAGGCCGCCAGCCCAGGCGTTATTTGGCGGCCACAAATTTCTTGACAAGTCAGGCTAGGTGTGGATATTTCAACCGATTCCGGTTTGATTGGTGGAGCCGTCTTGGGAGATCGGCTGCCAGCATTTGTCGCCGCCTAAACGGCTCACTTAACCCTAATCCGACAAAAATTTTTCTTTTCTAATGGCCTTAAAACTTGAAATGGCCTGCCATTGTAGGGGATAAAGCAGTTGCAACACCAACCAAATCACCCTACAAGGAGGCCACT
>JACPSF010000108.1 GCA_016193385.1 Deltaproteobacteria bacterium | reverse complement strand
CGGTATGCCGAGGGTGTTGCAGACATTGGTCAGGCTTCTTCCATGCTGCTGGTCGTTGGACCAGACAACGAAGGAGTCGCTCGCCCTTTCATAATTTGCAATGATCGCCCAGGGCTCGAGGGGAGTTGAGCTATATCTATGGACCTTAAAGTTCTCTTTCAGGACCAGGTCCGCTTCCCGGTACGCCTGCTCAATGTCGCCGTGCTGCATTTTGTCGTGCATCAGCACGTTGCTCCCCGCCTCCTCGAAGACTAGCGGGGCATCGGGCTTGAGCGCGTCCTCGATCGTAACCACGGGTCTGAGCGATTCGTACTCGACCTCGATCAGGTCGAGGGCATCCTCCGCGATGTACCGATCCTCGGCGACCACGGCAGCCACAGGCTCACCGACGTACCTTACCTTGTCCGCCGCCATGACATATTGCGTCGCGGGACGGGTGATGGCTCTGGCGGAGATCGGTTTCGTTTCGCGCGCCACCTCTCGGCCCGTGAGCACGGCGAGGACGCCTTTTAGCGCTTCGGCCTTCGTGAGGTCGATTCTGCTTATGCGCGCGTGAGCATATGGGCTGCGCAAGATCGCCGCCTGGTAGCAATCCATGTTCAGATCATCGACGTAGGCGGCCTCGCCCTTAGCGAGACGAATATCCTCCTTGCGTCGAACCGGCTTGCCCACCCAGTTCCTCGTCACGAGAATTTCATCCAACTTCATCATGGTTTACTTATTTCCCGATCTCCCGATCTTCTTAGCCGCGTGGCTTATGGCCTCGACGATCTGCTGGTAGCCGGTGCACATGCACAGGTTACCCTCGATCGCCTCGCGGATCTCTGCCTCCGTCGGATCCGGATTGACCGAGAGCAAAGCATGGGCGCTTATGATCATGCCGGGAGTGCAGTAGCCGCACTGAATGGCAAATTTGTCCATGAAGGACTCTTGAATCGGGTGGAGACCATTCTGGGCGATGCCCTCGATGGTCGTAATTTCCGCCCCATTTGCCTGAACCGCCAGGATCATGCAGGATTTGACGGCTTTACCATTAAAGATAATCGTGCACGCCCCGCAGTTTCCCGTGTCGCAGCCCACATGCGTTCCGGTAAGCCGGGCCTTTTCGCGCAGGTAATGAACCAGCAGGAACCTGGACTCCACCTCGTGCTCGAAGCCTTTTCCGTTTATCTTGAGCTTGATCCGATGCATAGCTTACCCTAAAGAACCGGCTTAGATAAGCTTTGAGATTGCCCCGTTTATCTTGAGCTCGATGATGATGTTCTCTTCTTGCGAGTCCGGCGGGGGAAGCGATCGGTGGGCGATCCCCTTGGGAATCACGAACATCTCGCCCGACTGAAGCGTGATATTGCCCAGCTCTGTCTCCCAATGGATCGCCCCCTTATAGCAAAAAATGAGTTCGTCGCAGTCCATGTTACGATGCCAGAAATTCATCGGCTCCTTAGTCCGCTTGGACAGGTCAAGGCGCACGCCCTCAGCCTCAAAGATGGGCAGAACGGTTCTCTCGGCCCTGGCATAATTGGACGGGCGCAAGCTCGGGTCATTAACGTTTATCTTTTCGAGCTTGATTTGAGCGCTCTCGGCTGAAACGACGTTTACGGGGGAAGTTTCACGTTTGACGATCAGCTCTTTGCCGGCCCATGTGAATTTCTCGGTATAAGTCATGGATGCCTCCCGGGGTTGGTAGATTTTTTGCCTGATTTTAGCAAAGCATATGCCACTAAAATGGACCAAGTGCAAGGAGCTAAGAAGCAAATCATGCCACAGACTTAGAAATTTTCCGAGGTCACGGAATTCTTATAATTAGGAAACGGGCAATTTATTTTTCTCAATCCTGGGCCAAATAGCTGCGTATGAAGAGCTGTTGCCTTGTCCCTCTTTGGGTATCAAGGCAGCGCAGAAGTATGGCTTCCATGGCATGGAAATTGCCAGAGTTTAGCTTCAAATGAACTCCAAACCGATCATCGACATCCACGCGCATTTCTACCCCGAGCCTTACCTGAAGCTTCTCACTGAAGAGGGAGAAGGGTTCGGGATTAGGGTACAACGGAGCGGCCCCAAGGGGCTTGCAATCGACATAAGGGGGAGCGTTTTAAATCTTAAGCCGGCTTTTGTAGACCTTGATGTCAGGCTTAAGGAGATGAACCGCCAACGGGTGGACATCCATGCCCTCTCGCTCACGCGGCCGATGGTCTACTGGGCCGATCCCGGTCTGGGCTTGAGGCTCTCTCGGGCCATGAACGATGCGATCGTCGAGGCCCACAGGGCTTTTCCTCACCGCTTCGTCGGCCTCGCGGTGCTTCCCATGCAGGACACTCGCGCGGCCCTGGAGGAACTGGAGCGGGTCTCAACGCTGCCGGCAATCCGGGGGGTGTACATCGGAACCAACATCAACGGGAGGGACCTTTCGGATGCGGATTTTCTCCCCGTGTTCCAGCGCATAGAGGAGCTTCGTCTGCCGATCTTTCTCCACCCGACACAGGTGATCGGACCTGAGCGGTTTAAGCCCTTTTTTCTTTATAATCTGATCGGCTTTCCGCTCGACACAGCCATCGCGGCGGCGCATCTGATTTTCGGCGGGCTACTCGACCGCTTCCCCCGTCTTAGCTTCTGTCTCCCTCATGCCGGTGGCGCGCTGCCCTGGCTCATAGGTCGCATGAATCGGGGCCACAAGATTACCCAAGAATGCAGGCAGATGAAGCATAAACCATCAGCTTACCTGCGCCGTTTTACCTATGATACTATCAGCCATGACCCGGGCGCGCTGCTCTATCTCATTCGGCTTGTCGGTGCGGAGAGGGTTATGCTCGGCAGCGACTATTGCTTCGCTATCGGCTACGACCGCCCCGTGGAGATAGTGACTCGCATGGCGGCTCTTTCGCGTGCCGATCAGGGTAGGATCCTCGGATCCAACGCCGCTCGCCTGCTTAAGCTTGGGTAGAAGAAAACCCATTCCTGACGGGATTTTTAATAGCTCGCCCTACAGCGTGTATTATGCTAATGCATGAAACTGGTGGCGTTTACTTAGCAGGTTGCTGAAAAAGCCTCCGTTCACCCTTCGACACGCTCGGGGCGAACGGAGCAAGTGTTGAAAACATTGACGAATTTCCGTTCATGCTGAGGCTCTCGAAGCATGAAAATCACTTTTTCCGCAGCCTTTTAAGGGGGGCTTTTTATGGCTTACAGGGATTTACGCGAGTACCTGGCTGCCTTAGAAAAAAGGAGACTTCTCTGCCACATCGAAGCCGAGGTCGATAAGGACTGGGAGATCGTGGCGGTCTGCCGGCGCGCTTTTCAAAAGATCCCCCAGGAGCATCGCCCGGCGTTGATGTTCGACCGAGTCAAAGGATCGGCTATCCCGCTGGTGATAGGAATTCTCGGCGGTTCACGAGCCATCTATGCGACCGCCCTGGAGACCGACCTGGACGGGGTTTTAGAAAAGTGGGAGCGAGGGCAAAAAAATCCCATCAAACCGATGCTGGTCGAGAGCGG
>JACPSF010000444.1 GCA_016193385.1 Deltaproteobacteria bacterium | reverse complement strand
TTCTGGCTTGCGCTTGCCGACAGCGACGTATTGCTCTGGGCCAAGGGGGTCGCCGTTCATGCTGGGATGAGCGTGCAGATTCGCGAGCCGGACGTCTCTCCTCTACAGGTGCAAGGGCCAAAATCTAAGTTTGTGATGAAAGACCTCTTCGGTGAAAGGGTCATTGGCCTTCCGTACTACCACTTTATCGAGACCGAACTCGATACCATCCCTGTTGTGGTGACCCGAACCGGCTGGACCGGAGAGGTCGGCTATGAAATTTACCTGCGCGACGGCAGTCGCGGAGTGGAATTGTGGGAGAAAATCATGGAGGCGGGTAAGCCCTACAACATTGCCCCTACCGGGCCATCGGACATCCGCCGCATCGAGGCGGGAATACTCAACTACGGCGCCGATATGACTCTCGACAACAACCCCTACGAGGTCGGCCTGGATCGCCTTGTGGACTTGGAAAAAGAGGGGGCTTTCATCGGCAAGGAGGCTCTCAAGCGGGTCAGGGCCGGAGGAATCAAGCGCGAGCTTGTTGGCGTGGAAATTGATGGCGCGCCGGTGGAATTCAATATGACGCGCTGGGCAGTGAGCCGGAACGGAAGAGCAGTGGGCCATATCACTTCGGCGATTCACTCCCCGCGACTTGAGAAAAATGTCGGTTACGCAATGTTGCCGATCGAGCATTCTGAGTTAGGTACTCAACTGACAGTGGCGGTGCCCGGTTCGGGTGATAGGCCGGCCACGGTAGTGCGAAAACCTTTTCTAGACCCGAAGAAGGATATCCCGAAATCCTGATACGAGGCAATAGGCAATAGGCAACAGGCAGAAGGGAAACAAGGTCTCCACTCATGCCTCACGCCTCCAGCCTTCTATATGAACATCAAGCTCATTATTGAGTATGACGGCACCAACTACCAGGGCTGGCAGATTCAGCCTAACGGGGTGACCATTCAAGAGGTTTTGGAGCAGGCGCTGGAGAAAATTCTTGGAGTAAAGAGTCGGCTCAACGGATCCGGCCGGACAGACGCCGGAGTTCATGCCTTAGGTCAGGTAGCAAATTTTGTTTGCTCCCGCGAAATCGATCTCTGGCGGCTTCAAAGGGGGCTCAACGCGCTGACCCCGCCGGACATTGTGATAAGCGGCGCGGTGGCAGTTCCCGATTCATTTGATGTCCGAAGGGATGCCCGGAGTCGGGTCTATCAGTACCGAATCTGGAACCATCCCTGGCCCTCTGTCTTTCATCATCGCTTTTCTTGGCACGTGCATGACCCGTTGGAGCTTTCCGCGATGCAGGAGGCGGTTCGGTTTCTGGAAGGGGAGCACGACTTTACTTCTTTTCAGGCGGCCGGATGTGATGCGGTCCATCCCATACGGAAAATTTATCACAATTCCCTGAGTCAACAGGGTGATTTTCTTATTTATAAGATTGAGGCGACAGCTTTTCTCAGGCATATGGTGCGCAACATCATCGGAACGCTGGTTGAAGTGGGTCGGGGGGAGCGCCCTGCCGAGAATTTCGCCGAACTGCTCATGGCTCGGGACCGGACGCGCGCCGGACCCACCGCCCCGCCGCAGGGGCTGTTTCTCATGGAAGTTAAATACTAAAGGCCGGGAAAAAGGATTTCTCTACCGGTGCATCTGGCACGCAAGCGGAAGTTTGTTCTCATCGCCGGCCTGGCGTTTCTTGTCCTCGGCGCGGTTTTTTTTCCGCAGATTCGCCTGGGGGTGCTCACCGCGCTTTTCATCCAGGATGTATTAGATGAGAAAACCGTCTCGACGCCGCAAAATGGGACCCTGGCGTGGGTAACCCCCACGCCCGTCGTGAAGTCCGTGCTGATCCCTCATGACGCGAGAGAGATTCGCGCGGATCTCTATTACTCGCCCAACGAAAAGAAGCGCGCGGCGATTCTTCTCACCCACGGGATCATCGAAGAGGGCAAGGATGATCCGCGCCTGATTCGCTTCGCTCACTCTCTGGCCCGCGCAGGCTTTGTCGTTCTCGTTCCCGAACTCGCCGGGATGAAGGCCTTAAAGGTCGTTTTGAGCGACGTCGATGACATCGTGACTTCGTTCCGCTACCTGGAGACTCTGAACGACCTGGTCGACGACAGAAAGATGGGGCTTTTAGGATTCAGCTACGCCGCGGGGCCCACCCTCATGGCGGCGGCCCATCCGGCGATTCGTCATCGGGTGAAATTCGTTACCACCTTTGGCGGTTACTATGATCCGGTCAATGTCATTCGCTTTATCACCACGGGGTACTACGAGTACCGGGATGAGAAGGGCGTTCTGAAGCCGGAGCCCTATGGCAAATGGGTCTTTTTTGTCAATAATCTGGATTACGTCGAAAGCCCAAAGGATCGCGAGCTCCTAAAGGAGATTTTTCGCAAAGAGGAGGAGCAAGAACGAGACAAGGTCAGGCCTTTTGTGGACCAGTTGACGCCTCAGGGGAAATATCTCTACGAGCTTTTGATCAATGAGGATCCGAAACGGGTCGAGGATCTGGTCCAGAAAATCGACCCGCGCGTCCGCAGATATCTCGAAAAGCTCTCCTTGGCATCCGTCATTCCCTCTATAGATGCCTATTTCATCATCGGCCACGGTAGCACCGACCCCTTGATCCCTTATACCGAGAGCCTGAGGCTGGCCGACGCGGTGCGGGACAAAAGCAAGGTTCACGTGGTGATCTTGCGGCTCTTCAGTCACGTCGATCCTACCCGCAAACGCTTCTCCCTCACCGAGTTTTTCACCGTCCGGCTTCCCTCTATGATGGAATTCTATTTCCTGGTATACGATCTCCTGCGGCAACAGTGGTGATCAGATCGGAAAGCAAGGGGGCGTTATGTGCGACATCGGCGATGAAGTAGGGATCCATGCCCCGTCCGCCTCCGGCGGCGGGAGCGAGGGTGGGGGAACAGTAAAAACCGTGGATCTTTCGGAGCTCCTGCCGATCGCCCGGGCTGTTTCTGGCTGGGCGGAGAAGCGGAACTGTCACGTGGGCTTTGTCGGTTATGGGAACACCGTGACGGGGAACAAAGTTCTCATTGCTGTGGATCGTGAGTACGATCCGGAAGTTCCCCAGGCGGTCGCCCAAGCGCTGAGAGAGAAAGGAGCACACGTCGACATTTTGACGCTGGACATGGGGAACCCGGACAAGGAGTTCGACTATTTCGACGAGGTCCGCGTCATCATGCGACGGGAGCCGTGGGAAAACAATCCGAGACGGTGGGAGGGAATCCCCTTTGTGGAGGATTTCGCGGCCAAGCGTGGTTATGATCTGCTTATCCATGGCAAGGGAGGACCGATCCCGAAGACCGATTATCGCTACGAGCAGATTCCCTGGCTCAGGGCTGAGCATTTCCGCCAACCGTCGACCGTCTATCCGCTTGAGCTTCACCTGTTGATCAACCGCAAGACCTGGGAGCCCATCTGGAGCTATGGGCGCGGCGGCAAGGCTCGACTTACGGATCCCGAGGGCACCGACATCTCGTGGACATACTGGGAAGAGTACTACGATGGCAGTCGCTACGGCTTTTGCGCAGATCCCCGCCATGGGCATCTCTTCAGCCATCCGGTGCCACCCCTGATCGTCAAGGAAGATGCCGCCGGAGTGGTGGCGGGGACAACGAGCCACTTCTCGCGCGCCTTTCCGCATGTAAAGGTCGAGCTTGAAGCAGGCCAAATAGGTAAGGTGATTGGTGGTGGGGCTTATGGGGAAGCTTGGCGTGACCTGCTGGAGGAGACGCGTAGGACCCAATATCCCTGCTTTCCTCGACCCGGTCTTTTTTATCTTTGGGAGGCCGCGATCGGCACGAACCCGAAAGTTTCCCGTCCCAGCCATGTCGAACGGCACTCTTCGGGGGGTTTTGAGTGGGAGCGGCGGCGCTCAGGCGTGATTCACATGGGGTTCGGTACCCTCTGGCGCTCGGCGGAGGAGCGGTGGGCAGGCGAGCGCGGCCTGCTTTACGGCCATCTCCACATCCATCTACTTTTTCCGACGCTGGTGGTCACTGGTAAAGACGGTAGAGAGTATACGGTCATCCGAAATGGTCGATTGACGGCTTTAGATGATCCCGAGGTGCGCGCATTGGCGGCGCGGTTTGGGGATCCGGACGAGCTTCTCAAAGAGGATTGGATCCCTCAGATACCGGGGATCAGCGGCCCGGGCTCGTATGGAGATTATGCGCGGGATCCGGCGGCTTGGATTTATCATGACGGCCGGCCAAGGGCTTGAACTTGGTCATAGAGGCGGATAGGATTCAGTTTTTAGGAGCAGGAGCGAGATGGCTAAAAATTCTGGACGCACTCTGTACGATAAAATCTGGGAGTCTCATACCGTCGACGTACTGCCGACCGGTCAGACGCAACTCTTCATCGGACTCCACCTGATCCACGAAATCACCACTGCGCCGGCCTTTGATATGTTAAGGGAGAAGGGCCTCGAAGTGGCTTTCCCGGAGCGCACCTTCGCGACCGTCGATCACATCGTGCCCACCGACGTTCGGACCCGACCCTTCCTGGACGAGCAGGCTGAAGAATTAACGCAGGCGTTGGAGAAAAACGTAAGCCAGTTCGGCGTCGAATTTTTCGGTCTCGAGAGCGACCGGCAGGGAATCGTTCACGTCATCGGGCCACAGTTGGGATTGACCCAGCCTGGTATGACCCTCGCCTGCGGGGACAGCCACACAAGCACCCACGGGGCGTTCGGCACATTGGCCTTCGGCATCGGGACAAGCCAGGTTCGCGATGTGCTCGCCACCCAGACACTGGCGATGGACCGGCTCAAGGTGCGCAGGATCAATGTAAACGGGCGGTTATCCGAGGGGGTCTACGCCAAAGACGTGATCCTTTCGATTATCCGGAGACTTGGTGTGGCCGGTGGCAAGGGTTACGCTTATGAATACGGGGGCCCCGCAGTCGAAAAGTTGAATATGGAAGAGCGCATGACCATCTGCAACATGAGCATTGAAGGGGGAGCCTTGGTCGGGTACGTGAATCCGGATACGACCACCTTTGAGTTTCTGAAAGGGAGGCCCTTTGTCCCCAAGGGTGAAGATTATGAAACGGCGGTGGCGTACTGGGAGTCAACCGCCTCCGATCCGGACGCGCGCTACGATGATGTGGTGGAGATCGGAGGCTCGAATATAGAACCGACCGTCACCTGGGGCATCAATCCCGGACAGGCGGTGGGTATTTCTGAAAGACTTCCTCATCCGAACGAGCTTCCGGACCCGGAGGGGGCAAAGCGGGCGTACGAACACATGGGTTGGCAGCCAGGAACTCCCATCCTGGGGACTTCCATCGACGTCGCGTTCATTGGCTCCTGCACTAACTCCCGCCTTAGCGACCTTCGCGCCGCCGCCAAAATCGTGCGGACTAGGAAAGTCCATGCTGGGGTTCGGGCGCTCGTGGTTCCCGGCTCGACAGAAGTTAAGAGGCTGGCTGAACGAGAAGGGCTGCATCAGGTTTTTATCGATGCCGGCTTCGAATGGCGAGCGGCGGGATGCTCCATGTGCCTGGGCATGAATCCGGACAAGCTCAAAGGCAGGGAGATATGCGCCTCCTCCTCGAATCGCAACTTTATCGGCCGCCAGGGGAGCCCGGGAGGGCGAACGATCCTGATGAGTCCCCCGATGGTCGCGGCCGCGGCCCTAAACGGTAAAATCGTGGACGTCCGGGAGTACACATAGAGGGGCGCAGAATGGAACGAATGATTTCAGACGTCAAAATGACCGACGTCACCGGCACGGCGATGCCGCTACGCGGTAACGATATCGATACGGACCGGATCATCCCGGCGCGATATCTAAAGGAGACTACGTTTGCACGCATGGGAGAGTACCCGTTTATCGACGAGAGATTTGACCCTGAGGGAAAGCCCCGGCCCCATCCATTTAACGATCCCAGATACGGCGGCGCCTCCATCCTCCTGGTGAACAAGAATTTCGGTTGTGGCTCTTCCAGGGAGCATGCGCCTCAGGCGCTGCTTCGCTTTGGGATTCATGCCCTTGTTGGGGAATCCTTTGCTGCTATCTTCGCCGGTAATTGCCTTATGCTGGGGATTCCCGCCGTCACGGTCGGGTCGAGCGAGATCGAGAGCCTGATGAAGCTCGTGGAGTCCAATCCTCAGACGGGCTTCAAGTTGGATCTTAAAGAAAGGAAGCTCTATTCAGGAGGGGAGCTGGCGATTGCCTTTGATATCCCCGAAAGCTCGCGCAAGGCCTTGTTGGAGGGCTTCTGGGATTCGACAGCCATGCTATGCGCCAATTTGAATAAAGTCAGAGAACTCGCGGCGGAGCTTCCTTACATGAAGGGGTTCAGGAGCTGAACAAAACGGAAAGTTCCGTCTAAGTTTTCTGCCCGCCGGCCTGAGCTCGCATGAAATCGGCCAAGTTTTTGCGGCACTATGCCATCCAGTCTCCGGTCGCCCGGCTTGTTTTTTTTGCGCTCGCCTTGAGTTGCCTGCTTGTCGTTGGGGGTGCCTTCGCAGACACTCCGAGAGGGGACGAGCATTATCAGCCAGCGAATTCTGCCTTTGGCAGCGATGAGCACGTGGTGTACCAGGCAAGCTGGAACGGAATTCCTGTGGCATCGGTCGTGGTCGACGCTAAAGCGGTGTGGCTGGAGGGTAAGAGATTTTACCAGGTAACGATTCAGGCAGCAACATGGAAATATCTGGAGCTCATCTGGAGGATGCGTGATTCCATCGAGTCTGTCTTTGAGGCGGAGACGCTCCACCCGCGCCGTTTCGTTTTTCACCAGAGGGAAAATCGCAAACGCATCGATACAACGGCTGTCTTTGACCCGGCGAACCACAAATGGGCGGTCAAGCGGCAGCAGGGAACCAGGCTGAAGCAATTTGAGTTTGTCTCGCCGCACACTTTCGATCCCATCTCGGCCAGCTATCTGGCCCGCACGCTCAACTTCGGGGTTGGAGATACGCTCCAACTAGAAGTGTTCGGCGGGAAGAGCCGTTACCTGCTTCAGTTGGACGTTGTGGCTGCGGAGAGGATCGCCTTGAGGGCCGGAGAAATCGACGCTTTTAAAATCATTCCCCGTCTGCAGAATCTCAACCGGTCAGGGTACGCCGGGAGATTACGGGAAGCGACGGTTTGGATCTCAGCCGATCAGATGAGAAGGCCCCTGAAGCTGGTCAGTCAGGTTTTTCTCGGCGCTGTGACTATAGAAATGGTAGACGGAGTCCGTTAATTTTCTAGCTCCGCAAAGGAGGTCGGTGAAGTGTCCAACAAGTGGGATGAGCGGAAAAAGGCCTTGGAAGATGAATATTTTGTCAAAAAGGAAACAGAGCTGATAGGAAAACTCAAGGCCAGGCGCGAAAAAGAGGCGAAACAAACAATTAAAGAGATTTGCTATATGCGTTGTCCCAAGTGCGGGGCGGCCCTTAAGGAGCGCAGCTTTCAGAAGATACTCGTGGATCAATGCACCGGCTGTGGGGGGATCTGGCTTGACCCTGGAGAGATGGAGGAGGTTGCCGGGCGGGAGAAAGGGGGTAGCTGGTTGGGAAAGCTCTGGGGGAAGGTGGAAAAGTAACGAAGGGTCTAAAATAAGGTTCTATTGCTCCACCTACCAAAACCGTTCCATAATTTGACATTCGTGTTCAAAAGGCACCTTTTGCGGTTACAAAAAATGTGATGCGGCAGTTACGCTCAACCAGCCTAATTTATTGATTTTCCACATCTGTCCTCGCTTTTCCTAATTTTTCTAGCGGAGCGGAATGAATTTTGCTGCATTGCCTCGGTAAGAACTGAAGGGGCATAGCATGCTGTTCGCGAGGCCGCAGTCACCGAGGCAATTAAACTCAAACGGTATCAGAAAATCTTTAGGCTTGGCGGCGGTGGCCGAGATCTTGGCGCTGCCGCATAACGCCGGAGATATTTACCAACCCGCGCTAGTGAAGGTCTTGGAGCTTTTTGACCTCAGCCACGGGAATTTGCGGCTGATCAACCCGTCGACGGGAGCGCTCGATCTGATTGCGCAAAGAGGGTTCCCTCCCGACTACGTAGAAAAATTCTCCAGTATCAAAATTGGCGAAAGGAGCTCCGGAAGCATCGTTCTCACCCGAAGCCCGATTCTGTTGGATAACGTGCAGACCGATCTCTCCTGCGACTACCTCGCGTTGAAGAAGAAGGGCATCAACTCGATTCTCGGAGTTCCCCTAATTGCCCGTGATGGCATCGTCGGAACCCTTGCCGTGGCCAGTCCGCAGCGGGGGAGGTTCGGGGAGCAGGAGGTCCAGCTATTGGCCGCTCTAGGGCGGGTGTTGGGTGTCGCCATCGAGAACCACCGCTTGTTGACCGCGCTGGAGAGCAACGTGGACGACCTCACGAGGTTGACTCTACGGCTAGAAGAATCCGACAGCATTAAGCATAGGCTCTTGAGCGTCATTTCGCACGAGATGCGCACGCCCATCAGCATCATATTGGGAAATGTTGAGCTCTTTATGGAGGAGACTTTCGGTGGAGTCAACCAGCAACAAATTGATAGCCTCCTTACCATCCGGCGCAGCGGAACCGGACTGTTGTTTCACATCGAGAACGCACTCGACGTTTCCCAGTTGGAAGCGGGGGGCGTCTCCGTCTATCCAGACCTTTTCACGATCGACCAGGTCCGGGATGTTTTGATGGAATTTCTGGGGGACGAGGTCAAACGAAAACGTCTGACCCTCCGCTGGGATATTGACCCCGAGATGCCGCAGCTCTTCAGTGACCAGGGGAAAATCACGAAGGTCTTCCGCAACCTCATCGATAATGCGATTAAATTTACCGAACAAGGGGGAGTGACAATCAGGGTCCATTTTCTCCCCGAGAGCCAGAACGTCCGGTGTGAGATCGAAGATACAGGGATAGGGATCCCCGAGGCCCAGTTTCAGGTCATTTTCGATCCCTTCCATCAGATCGACAGCTCTCACACCCGGCTTTACGGGGGAATGGGACTTGGCTTGCGCAATGTGAGAAAAATCCTGGAGTTGCTCGGCGGAGAAATCGAAGTGGAGAGCCAGGTTGGCAGGGGCTCCCTGTTCCGGTTTCGGTTCCCTGCCCACTGGAAAAAACAGGAGTAAACGTGGGCATAAGAGCAAGGGCAGATGGACGAGAGAACTGAACACTACGCCGAGATCGCCAAGCTATTCGGCTTTGTCCTCAACCAGTACCGGTTGTACTCGGAAAAGCATCCCGCCTCCCAACAGGCGGTCGCGAACTTCTACGCCAGGCTCGAACTGATTTTGGCCTCGGAGCCCACTCTGACCTTGGGTTTTGTTGGCGGCCGATTGCTCGCCAATGATCACGCCATCGACGGCAAAAAGACCGGGGTGGCGGAGCTCCTGAGGGAATCTCATCGCCTTCATCTTGAGAGTCTCGTCTTCGAAAGAGGAATTACCGAGGATGAGATTAGCTCATTCTTCAGAGTCTTGGCCATGCCCCCCAGGATTTTGGAGCAGAGAGGGGGTTTAGCCGAGGTCTTCGACGGTGAAGCCCTTCGACATGTCCGGCTTGGGACTGCCCGATACCGCATGGTGACGGATGCGGAGGAGGTGGTGGACAAGTCGAAGATCGGTGCGGGGGAAGGACGAAACGGCGACGCGGGCACTGAGCCAGGGCGGAAAATCGAACGCGTCAGCGACCTGGTTGAGCTTTGTTTGGCGGAACCCGGGGGCGGGATCGAGTTCGATTTCGACAGGCTCATTTACGAACTCGAAAAGAAACCTGAAGTGGCTGTCCAGCAGGTGGTCGAGCAGGCGAAAGACCTGCCCGCTCTAAGGCGGATCATCGACGGTCTGGGGCGCTTCGTGGCGGAGCGGCTTATCCCGCTCTTTATCCAAGATGGGAGGGATTTTTCGCCGGCGATCACCCGCCTCGCTCGGGCACTAAAAAAGGTTCTGGAAGCCCCCGAGGCCCCAGAGGAGTTCAAGGAGGCCGCCGCAGAGCTAACGAACGTTTTGGAGCGTTGCGCCGATCTGATTAAATTGGAGCTTGTGGTCAGGGCCTTCGAGCAGAATGGGGGGGATCTCAGCTCGTTTGCCAAAGTGGCCGACAGGTTTCTCCGGAGTCGTGAAGTGCGCGAGAGACTCGGCGGACCTTTGCGGGAGCGATTGGGCCGGCTGGGGGTCGGAGACAAAGATATCGAGCAGTTATTGGCCGAGCCGCAGCGGGGACGAGCCCCGATGAGATCGGGCAGGGTCGAAATCAGCCCTGAAGAATTCGAGGAGTTCTCTCGGCTTAAACATCAATTCGAAGAAAAGCTCTCCCAACGGGTCCAAGAGGTGACAGGTGCCATCGAGCGGGAGAAGCAAAAGCTGATTAATGACAAGGAGAGAGTAGATTCCGTGATACGGAATCTGGCCGCGGGCTTGGTGGTCGTGGATGTGGAAGGGAAAATTCAGGTGATGAACCCCGCGGCAGAAAAACTCCTGGGGCTCAACCAAACCGAAGGGAAGGGCGTTCCGATCCCCCAGGTCTTGAAGGATGAGCATATGTTGGCTTTGGCCAAAGGTCCTTTGACCGATGCGGACGATCGCCTAACCAAAGAGATCGAACTTAGGAGCGTCGATGACGAGACCCGACGGGTTTTGCAGGCGAGTAGCGCCGTCATCGAAAATGAGGAAGGAAAAACGGTCGGTATGGTCTCCGTCCTCAACGATATCACAAAGCAGAAGGCGCTGGACGAAGCCAAATCAAAATTCGTCGCCCATGTCTCCCATGAACTGCGCACCCCCCTGGTGGCGATTGACGAATCCTTGGCCATCCTGATGCGGGAAGAGGCGGGAAGCATCAGTCCCGAACAGGAGAAGTTCCTTGGCATTGCCCGCCGCAATATCAGCCGGCTCTCTCGTCTCGTCAATGACCTGCTGGATGTGGCTAAACTGGAGGCAGGGAAGATAGACTTGCGGCCAATCCCGTTCCAGGTCAAGGATCTGGTGCACCATGTCGTGGAGACGGTCCGGGGATGGGCGAATGAGAGGGGCATCAACCTCCAAGAAATGTACCCGCAGGAAGATGTGGACTTGGAGGCGGATCCGGATCGCTTAATCCAAGTGGTAACCAATCTTTTGGGTAATGCCATCAAATTTACCCCGCAAAGCGGCACGATCGCGGTGGAGGTGGATGACAGATGGAGCGACCGGGAGATCTCCTTTGAGCCCTGCGTGGCCATCAGTGTGCAAGACTCCGGCATCGGCATTCCGGAAAAAGACCAGGAGAGAATCTTTAAGAAGTTCGAGCAAGTCAGCCTGGTTTCCCCCGAAGGCATGAGCAGCACGGGTCTTGGTCTCACCATCGCCAAGGAAATCGTTGCGCTTCACGGGGGAAGAATATGGGTAGACAGCAAGGAAGGTGAGGGAAGCCGCTTTATCTTTGCGATCCCCAAGCGGATCAAAGACCGGCTCAAGCCCGCCCGAAACTCCGCACCCAACCATGCAGCCTCTTGACACCTCGAGACTCTTCGATTAGTGTTCGCGCCAGCGCGCGGAAAAAACTCTCAGGAGGTAACGGTCTGTGAAAAGATTTTGGTGGTTATTTCCGTTAGCTTTGGCGGCATGGCTGGCCATTGGCGACGTCTGGCTTTCGGGTTTAGGGTGGCTGGACGGAAGAAGCGCGGGGCTGGCGAAGGCGCAGTCGTCTGATCTTGAGTCGAAGAAGATAGTCCCCTTCGTGCCGACTCCCCAGGAGGTGGTGGAGAGGATGCTGGAGTTAGCGCAGGTCAAGAAAGGGGATGTGGTCTATGACCTGGGCTCGGGCGATGGCCGCATCGTGATCACGGCGGCGAAAAAATACGGCGTAAAGGCGGTAGGCTTCGAGATCGACCGGGAACTGCTGCAGAAGTCGCGGGAGACAATCCGTAAAGAGGGGTTGGAGCGCATCGCCGAGATTCGTGAGCAGGACATCCTGACAGTGGATTTGAGCCCTGCCAGTGTGGTTACAATGTACCTTTTGCCGGAGGTGAACCTGAAGCTCAGGCCGGCCGTCTTGCGCCAGCTCAAGCCCGGTTCGCGGGTGGTTTCCCATGACTTTGATATGGGGGATTGGAAGCCGCTCAAAGTCGAGCACATCAAGGACCCGTCGGGCTGGGACCATACCATTTATCTTTGGCGTATTGAGAAAAAGAGCGGATCTCGGGACTACCGCTAAAGTAGAGCCGGCCTGATCATTGGGGTCGCGACGGACGCGGCCGGCTTCAAAAAGCTCGATTAAGCGCGGTCGCGGCGCCGCTTGAGCTCCCGGTGCATGCGGATGTCGGTGAGCCGCATAGCGAAGACGACGGCGCCGGCAAAGAAGGTCATCGCTAAGAGAGCGCCCACTGTCAGTCGATCCGTAAGGGTGCTCACCCCTTGTGTCCCGAGGTAGGTCGTCGCGATGGCCGCGGCCAGCATAGCCACAAGCAGGATTCCCCGAAAGAGCCAGCGCTCTACGAGGAGCCTTTCCAGGGATTCATCGTCCAGGGCCGACCACTCCTTATCCTTCACGCAATTGCCTTACCATCCGCACCGAATTGGCGCCAAGAAGGCTTAAAAAAATCCTTGCCCGTGCGGGTTCAAAGTTATATGATGCGGGCCGATCGAGTCAACAGTTGGAGCGTTTAAAGGAGGGGGGACGATGAATACTCTGGTAGCCGTGATCATCGGGATCCTGACAGTGTACCTGGCATACACTCGCTACGCTCGACGGATTGACCGCAATGTGATCCAATCGGATCCAAAACGGGCGACTCCCGCTACTCTCTACATGGATGGCGTGGACTTCATGCCTACCAACCGGAACATCCTCTTTGGTTACCACTTTAAGTCGATCGCCGCGGCCGGGCCCATCGTCGGCGCAATTGTAGCGGCTTCTCTCTGGGGATGGTTGCCAGCTTTGGTTTGGCTTGTGCTGGGGGTCTCCTTTATCGGGTGGGCCAGCGATTACAGCGCCATCGTTCTGTCCGTGCGGAACGAAGGAAATAGCCTCTCGGCCGTGGCCCACCGGTTGGTCTCGCCGCGAACACGGACGGCCCTGTTTCTCTTTATATTTTTCTACCTGCTTCTCATCGCGGGAGCTTTTGTTGGCATCATGGCACAGGTCATGGATGGCCAGCCCAAGACTCCCTTGGGTATTGTGCTGTTGGTCGCCATGGGGTTGCTCCTGGGGCAGATGCTTTATCGGTGGAAGATGGGGCTTTTGGGCGCCACGATTATCACGGTCGGGATCACTTTTCTGGGAATCTTGGTGGGACCAATCCCTGCGATCGAAGGTGTATTCAAAGGTCTCAACGAGACCCTGAACGCAATGACAGGCGGCACGCCCATTGTGACCTACTTTGACCCTACTTTGGCTGGCTTCAAGGGGGCCGAAGCGAAGATCATGCCGAGCCTTCTCTTCTGGGCGATCGCGATCTCTCTATTCTGTTATGCGGGGTCTGTGCTCCCGATCTGGCGGATGGCCCAGCCGGTGGTTTATGTGGGCTTTTGGATCACGGCCACGGCGATGGTCCTGGGACTTGGGGGAGCGGCCGTCGCAACTATCTTCAAGCCAGAGGTCGCCCAATTCCAGATTCCGGCTTTTAAAGGCTGGAATCCTCAATTGGGCCCCGCCGGGATCATGCCTCTCTGGCCTATGCTCTTTGTCACCATCGCTTGTGGGGCGATCTCGGGCTGGCACTCCCTCATTGGGACTGTGGGCACGGCGCGACAGATCGAAAACGAGGCGGATATGCTTCCTGTCGGGGCCGGGTCGATGCTCGCTGAGTTTCTGCTTGGACTCCTTGCTCTGTTGGCCGTGTCTGTGGGCACGAAGGCCGCCTCTCCTCCTGCGACATTCGCCAACGGACTTGGCGGTTTCATCAGCGTCTGGGGAGTGCCTGTTCAGTACGCGGTCTCCCTGGCCTTTGCGGCTTTTATTGTCATTGTGCTTGTGGTTACTCAGCTTATTTTCCGTGTGATGAAGATTAC
>JACPSF010000443.1 GCA_016193385.1 Deltaproteobacteria bacterium | reverse complement strand
GGGCTCAACCGGAGGCCGTCGTTCGACCTCCGGCGTCGAGAAAAAGGGGCGGAAAACGGACCAGGGAGAAGCCCAAAAAGAAGTGAGCTTGCCGCACGGGACTATGGCGAGGGCGCGTCGGTTTCGAATTCTCTCACAAGCGCATCTACAACGGCTGGAAGCCTTTGCTCCCGGGAGGACACACGCCGGGCGAGCCATTGGAACTTGTCCAGGAGATATTGATAGCGCTCGCTGGGATAGATCTTCCGCTGGCTCCAATGTTGAAAAGGGTGCGTGCCGGAGACCGCCAGGTGAAGGCCCAGCTCCCGCGCCATGCCGCGGATTTGAGCGATGCGCCTGTCCAGGTAAATGCGGCACTCCTTGACGTCGTTCGAGATCTCCGTATCGATCTCCACCATCGATTGGGTGATCTCCGCCTTGACCCGCTCGATGCCTCGTGTTCGGCAGAGCTCCAGCAGCGGGATAGATTTGGGAGTCAGATCTCTCGTTTCAGGATCGATGAGCTGGATCTCAACTTCAACACCAATAGTTGGTCTGGCCGAGCCGACAAATTCAACAGGCATCTCTTGCCCTCCGCCGACATCCTTACAACACCGGACAAATGCGACGCAAGCACATCCCAATAAGAATATTGTCGGGGGAGTTCTTGTGGACACGAGGAATTTTTGACTATAGTTCGCAGGGGGAAGACGGCCAGTGGCGACGACTCACAAGATAGGCTTATAATAACCCCGGTCCGCCGATTCATTTTCGGAGAGATGGTTTATGTTCAGGGATGCTAGCCCATTGCATACGGAGGTAACTGTCCCCATCGAGTTCGAGGGCATTCTGGCCGTCAGCCTGCCGATGCTTGCAGTAATTCAGCGAGCCATAGAGGCTGCGTCGACGGATATTCCCGTGCTGATTACCGGTGAGACGGGAACGGGGAAAGACCTGCTCGCAGCCGCGATTCATAAGAGGAGCGCAAGGGCAGCCTTGCCTTATATTCCAGTCAACATTGGGGCAATGACCCCCGAGCTGATAGCGAGCGAACTGTTTGGTCACGAGAAGGGCGCGTACACGGGTGCGCTGGGGATACGTAGGGGTGTGTTCGAGCAGGCCCACGGCGGGACGATTTTCCTGGACGAGATCACCACGATGGACGAGAAGACCCAGGTTAGTCTGCTCCGGGTGCTGGAAACGAAGACCTTCCGTCGAGTAGGAGGAGAAAGAGACCTTCAGGTCGATGTTCGAGTTATAGCGGCAACCAATGAAAATCTAGAAGAAACTGTTACGCAGGGTCGGTTCCGGGAAGATCTTTTCTACCGCCTTGATGTCTTTCGAGTCCATGTGCCGCCTTTGCGCGAGTGTCCGGGAGGAGTAACCCTCCTCACCAACTATTTTGTCTCTAAATTTAATGCCGTCTATGGCAGGAACGTAAAGCGAGTTTCGCCGGAGACTTACCGATGTCTTAGGAGGTACTCCTGGCCCGGAAACGTCCGGGAACTCAAGAATGCCATTCAACGCGCGGTTCTCATGGCAGGCGAGGAAGAATTGATCCCGGATTTCCTTCCCGCAAGGATCAAGGACAGTGAACAAGCGAGTTCAGGCGCCGGGAGCGAGATACTTCCTATTCATGTTGGCATGACCTTGGACGCTGTCGAAAAGGAATTTATCAAGATAACCCTGGCCTCCACGGGACGGAACAAGAAGGAGACCGCGAAAGTCCTTGGAATAAGCCGTCGAGCTCTCTACAACAAGCTCAGAAGGCACGGTCTATTGTAAGTCCAATAGGCGCACGCTCGAACCTATGCACGTGCCTTTCAGGAGAAATATCTTGAATCTGTGAATAATGTGCACACGGGCACAGCAGACAAGCGCCGGCCGGATGTTGTTCTTGTTAGACAATCCACGGCTGGAGCCGAGCTAAGCTTCTCTCACTCTCCTCCCGTGTGAACTATCTGCACTCTCTCTAATACTCCTTGCGGCCCAGGTGTGTTTATCGTGCACACGAGAACCATTTAAAAGCCGCTTCTTTCACGTTGTCTAGTTCTGTTTCGCTCTAAGTTGCCGTCTTCGTGCCGAGTTTTGCCCGCTGGCATTGGCCTTGCGTCAGACCTTTCGGCAGTGGCTTTTATAAGACACACGGTCGGCTCCAGCCTGGACAAGGTAGCCTCTCTGTTTCAGCCAGATTCTCTTGCTTGTCATCAGTATTATAAGACGTTTTGCAGGAAGGAGCGCTTAAGGTCCGAAGAGAGGCTGTTTCTGGCGGTCTTGGAGGACGCTATTTCTTGTTTCCGGAAGTACATTTTCGCAAAGGACAGGAAGGGGAAAAAGCTGTTCCATGAGGCCCAAGCTTGGCTTCTGGCGGAGGACGGAGAAGGGTGCTTCTCCTTTCAAAATACCTGTGAGGCGCTGGGGTTGAGTCCCGGATATATCCGGCAGGGATTAATGCGCGGGAAGAGGAGGCAGCTTCGGCGCCGCTCCAGGGCGAAACTACCGGGGCTTTCCGTAGCGCGGCGCGCGCGGGCTTCTCATTAGCAGCTGCGCCACATTTACTGTCTGTTGTGAGATTGGGAAAGATCATGCTGGTCTGTTCAGAGGATTGTGCCGAGGCGGAAAAGTGTCTTCTTGCTGCCGGATGTTGGGTCGTCAAGGTCGGGGACGGCGGAGCGGCGGTATCTCTGGCTGAGCGGGAGACTTTCGATGCCGCCGTGGTCGTTTCAACCGGAAAAGAAATGGATTTGGCTGAAACCGTCTTTAATCTGAGGGACATAAGTCGTTCGATGCAAATCATCATTGTCACGGATCAGGGTGGCGTCGGTCAAAGCGCAGTTGCGGGCGAGATCATCGTCCAAGCGACCCCGAGGACGCAAGTGCTGACGATGATCGAACTGGCGAGTTACGTCGGATCGGCCGATGACGAGGAAAGCGTAGCAATAAAAAAAGGAGGATAAGCAGTCATGGCCGAACGGTGTGGGCTCAAGAAGATGGTCAATATCCTTCTATTGCTAACATGGTCGGTGGGCATCGTGCTGTTTTCGCAATTCACTCTTGCCGCTTTGCCTGGAGAATCGGATGCCGGGGCGATCGAGGAAGCAAGAGAGGAAGAAGCGGTCGGTTACACAACGATGACGTTGTCCAGGAATGAGCAGGTGGACGATAGGTGTCAGAAGAAATACCCGTTCCTCAGAGTGGATTCGATCCAAGGCGGCGGCGCGTTGCCGAGCAAAATCCAGGCTGAAGGCCCGGCCGGAAGGCGTGCCCGGCGCATCGCATCAGGGCTCGGGTGCTGAGGGCGTAGGAGACCTGTTTGATTGCTGTCTTAGGCCAATCACATTCGGAGTGGCCGCTTAAACAGAAAAGGAGGGACAGATCATGAGTAAAAGAAATTTCTTGCACCTGGCAATCATCGCTGCCTTGGTCTTGCTAGGCATGCCGTCAAAGGCCGCAGCCGATGAGTTTTATGCGGGAAAGACCGTCCGCTTCGTTGTGGGATTTGCCGCCGGGGGCGGCTACGACACCTATACCCGGGCCGTGGCGCGCCATATCGGAAAACATATCCCTGGAAATCCTGCGACGGTCGTGGAAAACATGGACGGCGCAGGCAGCTTAATCGCCGCCAACTACCTGTACAAGAATGCCGGGCGTGACGGTCTCACGGTCGGGATTTTTAATAGCGCGATGGTCCTGAGGCAGGCGTTGGGCGACAGGTCGGTCAGGTTCGACGCGCGCAAGCTGGG
>JACPSF010000442.1 GCA_016193385.1 Deltaproteobacteria bacterium | reverse complement strand
CCATGACCAGAGGGTAATCCCGGCTCATCACGCCGGTGTAAAAGAGCCGGCCCATCCCGGGTATGCCAAAGATCTGCTCAAAGATCACCGAGCCACCGATCAGGCCCGGGACCGACAGCCCGAGGATCGTCACCACCGGAAGGAGCGCGTTGCGCAGCGCGTGCTTATAGATGACCTCAGCTTCGGAGAGGCCCTTGGAGCGGGCCGCGGTGATGTAGTCCTGGCGCATGACCTCGAGCATGCTTCCGCGCATGTAGCGGGAGAGGCCCGCCAGCCCGCTGAAAGCCGAAAGCAAAACCGGCAGAATCAGATGGGAGGTCAGATCCCAAATCTTGCCCGAAAGCGAGAGCTTGGCGTAGTCAAGCGATGTCAGCCCGGAGATGGGGAGCCACTCGAGCTGAACTGAAAAGAGAATCAGGACGAGCAGCGCCAGCCAAAACGTCGGCACAGCGAAGCCGACATACACAAAGACCGTCAAGAATTTGTCGAAGGTCGAATAGGGATGGGAAGCGGAGTAAGCTCCGATCGGAACCGCAATCATCAGGATCAGGAGCAGGGATAGCACGTTGATCGTAATCGTAATCGGAAGCGCCTCCCGAATCTTATCCATCACCGCACGGCGATCGGCGGAGAAGGAGACGCCGAAGTCGAGCGCCACAAAGCGGTGTAGCCACTGCCAATAGCGCACATGGAGAGGCTTGTCGAGGCCGTAATAGGCGACCAGCCGCTGCTTGGCCTCGGCGGTCATTTTCGGATTCAAGTCGGCGAGGACGTCGATGGGGCTGCCCGGGGCCAAATGGATCACCGCAAACGAGATCAGGGTGATACCAAAAAATAGCGGGATCAGCGTCAAAGTTCTGCGAACGAGATACCTCGCCATGTGGCACCATCAGCTAAGAGCTTACGGCTGAGAACTAAGGAGTCCTTCTCGCTGTGCCCAGCTCTCGGCTGTGAGCTCTCGGCTATCTTTACGGGCTGAGCACCAACCGACCATACTTCCGCAACCCCTCGGGCACATACCAACGATCAAAGTTGTAACTAATCCCCAACGGAGAGGGCTCGATGCCATGGATTCGCGCGTGCACGATCGGCAAAGCCTCGGGCACGTACAAAAACGTATAGGGCTGCTCCTCGGCCAAGATCTCCTGAAACCGGCGATAGATAGCTGTGCGCTTTTCCTGATCAAAGATGCGCCGCCCGGCCTCCAGAAGCTCATCGACTTCGGCATTCTTATAGGTAATGAAGTTTAATTCTTTCTTCCCGGTCTTACTGGAGTGCCAGATATCATATTGGTCGGGCTCAAAGCCAGTCGTCCAACCCAGGATGGTGGCCTCGAAGTTTTTCTTGTCGATAAACTCATTGATGAAAGCTGACCACTCGATGACCCGGATTTTCATCCGGATGCCGATCTTTTTCAACCTCTCTTGGATAATCACCGCTGTGCGGTGCCGAAGCGCGTTTCCCTCGTTGGTGATCACGGTAAACTCGAATGGCAGCCCTTTCTTGTCGAGGAGTCCGTCCCCATCGCGATCTTCCCAGCCGGCCTCTTTAAGAAGCGCGAGCGCCTTGCTGGGGTCGTAGGGATATTTTTTTACATTAGGATTATAAAACCAGAGGCCGGGCTTGTAGGGGCCGGTGGCCGGCACGCCCAGCCCCAGCAGCACCACCTTGATGATCTCCTCTTTGTCGATGGCATACGAAAGCGCCTGGCGGACGCGCTTGTCTTGAAATTTAGGCTCCAGGAGGTTGTATCCGAGGTAGGTGTACGCATTGGCCAGGTAGCGGTACTTGCGGAAGTTTTTCTGAAAAAAAGAGTCTCCGGTCTGGCGCTTGTACTGAATCGGGGTCAGGCCCATGAGGTCTAGGCCCCCGGCCTTCAGCTCGAGAAACATCGTGGCTAAATCGGGAATCACCCGGACCACGTAGCGATCGATGTACGGGCGCCCTTCGAAATAATCGGGGTTCGCCTCGAGGATGACCCGGTCGCGGCTGATCCATTCGCGGAACCGGTAAGGCCCGGTACCGATCGGTCTGCGTGCAAGCTCGCTTTTCGTTATGTCCTTTCCCTCCAAGAGGTGTTTGGGCAAGACCACCAAATTGCCCCAACTACTCAAGGCCGGCGCGAACGGTTTTTCGTAAGTCACGCGGAAGGTGTAATCGTCAAGGGCCTCCGCTTTCTTTACCTGCCGGAAGTCTTCGGCGTAGGCCGTCGGCGTATTCGGATTGATAATGGTTTGAAACCCGAACAGAACATCGCGGGCTGTAAACGGATGGCCGTCGTGCCAGCGGACATTGCGGCGCAGCTTGAAGACGATTTGCAAACCTCCCTGACCCACCTCCCAGGATTCCGCCAAGTCTCCGACCAGCTTTACGTCCTTGTCGTATTTCAACAGGCCATTGATGATCAGGCCGGAGATGCTGTGCGAGGCGCTGTCAGAAGCCAACATGGGAATCAGAGTGGTCGCATCGCCGATGGAGCCCTCGATAACGGTGTCTCCATAGGCCGGCTCCCGGCTAACCGCAGGGGGCTTAGCACCGATCTCCCTCGCCTCCGCCCGCTCGCGCTCACCGCAGCCGTAAAGAGAGAGAAATAAGAAAAGAAAAAACCGCGCCTTCACGCCCGCTCAACCTCCCTGAGAATCCAGGGGAACCTCGCGCACGTGGTCGGGCTTCTCTTGAACGAAAAAGGCATGCGGCAGCGAAACGTTAAGCTCCGGCTCCTGGTAGTGAATCTGCAACCGGAGTTGTTGGGCCGGGGCCTCCAGGCTGATCGCCAAAGGAAAAGGACCCGCGGGCGTGGGCAGATAGTCCGAGAAACTGGCAGCCAGCTCAATCTCTTTTTCGGCGCCGAGACGCTCCCATCGCGCCGGGACATCACCGGCCGGATCGAACAATACCGCGTCGCTTTTCCCTTCGCCCCGCTCCCAGATCAGGATATTTCCCTTAGCCGTCCAGCTTCCCTTCCGATCCACCGGGGGCTGTCCCAAGAGCAGCGAGGTAATCTCTTCGAGCTCCAGAGGTATCTGGGTATAGCGCAATAGGTTCTCCTTCGAGCTCCGACCGCGATAGAAAAGACCCTCCTGAGGATGGAATCCTACTACCTCATCATCAGACGCGGTCACAATCAGGACCGCGCCTAGGTTAGAAAGCGTCTCCAGCCGCAGCCGATCCGGGCGTTGTACGAGCACCGCCTCTTGGAAATTCGCCCTGCCATTCCAGCCCGAATAGTTGACCTTGGCCAACGAGCGAAGGGAGCGGAACTGATCGGCCCTCTCCGCAAGGTTGCGAAAAAGTTCAGCCGGGTCTCGACGGCTCGACCCGGCACTCTCGGAGATCATGGTGGTCCGGGGCAGGATCGGCGCGCAGCTTAAATTTCCCGCTAAGATAGCAGCGCTGACGATAACAGAGACGCTCAGCAGGGTGGAGGGGCCCCGCCGGTAGAACGACCTCAAATCTTTTTCTCCAAGAGATGGATCTTCTCCCGGAGCCGCGTTGACTGCTCCTCTTCTTTGGTCCTGGTGAGGGCCTCTCTGTAGCGCTCCAGGGCCCATTGCGGCTTGCCAACCCTGACGTAGGCATCGCCGAGATGTTCCATGATCGTCGGATCATCGTTGGCAAGCTCTACCGCCTTCTCCAGTTGTTCAACGGCCCTGGGGTAATCTCCTTTTTGATAGTAGACCCACCCGAGGCTATCGATATAGAAGCCATCGTTGGGCTGGATATTGAGAGCCCTCAGGATCAACTTCTCGGCCTCTTCAAGACGGACCCCCATCTCGGCCCACGTGTAGCCCAGGTAGTTCAAGGCCGCCGCGTTACGCGGGTTGAGCTCGATGGCTCTTTGCATGTGCTGGATGCTCTTATCCTTGTCTTTAGTCTCGTCGTAGAGCGCCCCGAGCTGAAAGTGGGCCTGATCGCTGTTCGGGTCCAGGGAGACCACTTTTTCCATGACTTCAATGGCTTTCGGAATGTCCTTGGCTTTGCGGTAAAGGGAGGCCAATACACCCATGACCTCCTTTTGGTCTTTCTTCTTCTCCAGCGCCGCCCGGACTGCTTCGATGGCCTTCGGCAGGTCGTTCAACCTCTCGTAGAGATAGGCCATCTGGATCCGGGCATCGGGGAAGTATTCGCTCGATTCCGACACACGCGCAAACTCTTCCAGAGCTTTCGTGTCAGTTTTGAGCTCGACGTACGTCGATCCGAGATAGTAACGCACGCGATCGTTTTTGGGGTCGGCCAACAGGACGAGGTTAAACTCATTAGCCGCCCGTTCGAAATCCCCTTTCTCAAAGTAAATGAGCCCGATCCTGGTTCTGGTCTCGCGCGGGTCCGCCTCAACTCCCTCGAGCCTTTGGAATTGCTCGAGCGCCTCGTCCAGCTTGCTCTGCCCCACATAGAGCTCGCCCAACCGCTTTCTCGCCCAACCGCTCTGGGGATTGACTTGGAGCAGCTTTTTGTACGTCTGGATCGAGTCCTCCGCCCTGCCCTGAAGCTCATAGACCAAAGCCAGGTCCATGAGCACGGGCTCGGAGTTGGGATTGATCTCGAGGGCTTTGCGGTAACTTTCCTCGGCCGCGAGATAGAGCTGACTCTTGGCCCGAACGCGGCCCATGTAGTAATGCCCGAGCACAGATTTGGGATTCAGAGCGAGAAGATGCTCGAGCTGTTTCTGCGCCCTCTCGTAATCTCCCAGCTTGAGGTACAGCGCCCCCGCATAAACGAGGGCATCCTGATTGTTGGGATCGAGACGGAGTACCTCCCCGTACTCTTGAACGGCCCGGGTATCCGCCCCCATCGCGGAAAAAAGGCCCGCCAAGAGGAGGCGGTTTTCGATCCCCTTGGGCTCGAGCCGAACCGCTTCCTCCGCCTCTTTGAGGGAGCCCCTTAGGTCCCCCTTTCGAAGATAGAGGGTGGCCAACCGGATGCGCAGGTAGGGATTCGTCGGGTCGGCCTGAACGGCGGCCTCGTATTCCTTCAGGGCCTCGCCGAATTCGCCCCGACCCAGCAATACTTGGCCCATGGCAAAATGTCCCAGGGCTTTGGCCTCTGCGGGGATTTCCACCTTCTCTTGCCGCAAAAAGGGCGGCCTGGGTTCCCAGGCTAGATCTTCGGGAGGCGCCTTGAACTCGGGCACCGTGGGAGCACAGGCCGAAAAAAGCAGGAGCCATAGGGTTCCCAGAGAAAGGAGAATGCGCATCAGTTGAAGTAGTTAACATACTCCCCCAGGGGGGTCAATCGGCGCTCGCTCGGCTTCTCCCTCAGGATGAATTATGGTAATTTTTGAGCTATGGGGCCTACCCGCAAGCAGATAAAAAGCGAGCTCCTGCACCTGCGCCAGGAGGTGGAAAAGCACAATTACTACTATTACGTGTTGGATAACCCGCTCATCAGCGATGCCGAGTACGATCGGCTGTTCCGCCGGCTGGTCGAGCTGGAGAGAGAACATCCGGAACTTGCCTCGCCCGATTCTCCGACTCAGAAGGTCGGCGCGCCTCCGCTCGAAAAGTTTGGCGCCGTCCGTCATACCGTCCCGATGCTTTCGCTCAACAACGCGAACAACCGGGAAGAGATGGAGGAATTCACGGAGCGGATCCAACGCTTCATCCGCAGCCCGGAGTTGATCGATTACGTCATCGAACCCAAGATTGACGGGGTGGCCGTGGAATTGGTGTACGCGGAGGGGCGCTTGACGGTGGGATCGACCCGCGGTGACGGCGTTCAAGGCGAAGACATCACGCTGAATCTAAAAACGATTCGTTCCGTCCCGCTGAGGTTGCGGACGGAGCTGAGGCTGCGGGGGGAAAAAAGGACTATTCCGCAGCGCCTGGAAGTGCGGGGCGAGGTGTTCCTGCCTCGCGCGGCCTTCCAGAAGCTCAATCAGGAGCGGGAAGAGGAGGGTCAACCGGTTTTCGCCAACCCCCGCAACGCCGCCGCCGGATCGCTCAAGCAACTGGATTCCACGGTAACCGCCAGGCGCCCGCTCGACATCTTTTGCCACGGCATGGGAGAGGTCGTGGGAGCAAGCTTCGAGTTCCAAGCCGAGCTGCTTCAAGCGCTTGCGGAATGGGGACTGAAACCGGTCCCGCTTATCCGGATCTGCCGCAGCCTGGAGGAAATCTTTGCCGCTCACGAAGAGATGGAAAAGCGGCGCGATGAGCTTCCCTATGAGATCGACGGGCTGGTGGTCAAAGTGAACAGCCTCGAGCTGCAACGCCGCCTGGGAGAGATTGCCCGTTCACCCCGATGGGCCATCGCTTACAAGTTCAGGCCACGCCAGGCCACCACACGCATCGTCGACATTCAAGCTCAGGTGGGACGCACGGGAACATTGACTCCCGTAGCCAGTCTGGAACCCATCGCAGTGGGCGGGGTGACGGTGAAGAGCGCCTCGCTGCACAACATGGATGAGATCGAACGCAAGGACATTCGGATCGGGGATATCGTGGTGGTTGAGCGGGCGGGCGACGTTATCCCGTACGTGGTCCAGGTCGTCACCGAGAGGCGCAGTGGCCGAGAGAAAAAATTCAAGATGCCTGAGCGTTGCCCGGTCTGCGGTTCGTCGGTCTACCGAGAGGAGGGGGAAGTCGCCTATCGCTGCGTGGGCCTTTCCTGCCCCGCCAAACTGAAAGAAAGCCTCAAGTTCTTTGGTTCCCGCGCGGCAATGGACATCGAGGGTCTCGGCGAGAAGCTCATCGACCAACTGGTGGACCGGGCACTGGTCAAAGATATCGCGGACCTCTACGGCCTGAAAAAGGAGCAACTCGCCAACCTGGAGCGAATGGGGCAGAAGTCGGCGCAAAATCTTCTTGACGCCCTCGAACAGAGCAAAGACACCTCCCTCCCCCGCTTTCTCACGGCGCTCGGAATCCGTCACGTCGGCGAGGCCACCGCCAAGCTTTTGGCCCAGCACTTTGGCGACCTGAACTCCATCATGGCGGCCTCCGAGGAAAATTTAACGGAGGTGCGTGAGATTGGGCCCGAGGTAGCTAAAAGCATCGCCCGCTTCTTCGCCCAGAAAGGAAACCGTCAAGTGATCGAGAAGCTGCTGCGGGCCGGCATTCATTTGAAGAGCGAGCCGAAGCAACAGGGAAAGCTCGCGGGCTTAACTTTCGTTTTGACTGGCGCCCTGAAAGGTATGTCGCGTAGCGAGGCACAAAAAAGGATCGAGAGCTTGGGCGGGCGGGTTGGCTCGAGCGTGACCCGCAACACGAATTATGTCATCGTCGGTGCTGACCCGGGCTCCAAGCTGAGCAAAGCCGGGGAGCTGGAAGTCCAGACCTTGGACGAAAAGGAATTTCTGCGGCTGATCGGGGAATGAGGGACGGGAACCTTAACGCGGAGGCCTGCCCTCTCCGGGTCCTCCGCGCCGAGGACCTGACGGCTGGGGCCGCGCCTCGCTGACCACGATGGATCGCCCCTCAAATTCGATCCCGTTGAGCGCGGCTGTGGCACGCTCGGCCTCTGCGCCGGATCCCATCTCGACAAAGCCGAATCCTTTGGAGCGGCCGGTTAGTTTATCCGTGATAATCCTAACACTGACCACCGAGCCGTGCCGGGAAAAGAGTTCCTTAAGCTTTTCTTCGGTGACCGAGAAAGGAATATTGCCTACATAGAGCTTCGGTCCCATCTTGACCCTCCTCATTCCCTGATGGATTAAAATTGCCCTCGGGATCTACTTACACAGAAGGGCAAGACGCGAAAGACCATAAGAAACCTCTCGGTGCGCTCTTCGGTAATAGAGATCCTGAAAAACGGCGGAAGCTTACCTATGATCAACGCTCTTGTCAAACCCTAGCTAAAGTAGTTCAAATCGTTCAAAATAGTTCAATTCGTTTAATCCGTTAGAAAAAACCCTAAACACTTTGAACCTTTTGAACGGCTTAAACGTCAGTTGTATGGATAAACTGGAGGATATGGTCCGAGTCCGTTTGAGAATCGAGGGCAGGGTCCAGGGAGTGTTTTTTCGCGCCGCCACCGTGGAACGGGCCAACCGGTTGGGGGCGAAAGGATGGGTGAGAAATTGTCCGGACGGAACTGTCGAGGTTGTCGCCGAGGGCAAGCGCGAAAAATTGGCTGACCTCGCGACCTGGTGCGGTCATGGACCCCCCGGGGCACGCGTGCACAACGTCGACCTCCAATGGGAGGATTTTCAAGGTGAATTTCGGGATTTCCAGATCAAGAGGTGATAAAGCCGGGCCGGAACTTCCCGCCGACAAGAGGAGGTCCGCCGGGAGGTAAGGGGGAACTGTTCCCCCCTTCTCTCCCGATCGACAACAGTTAGAACAAGCCTAGCTTACTCACCGGAAGGTTTCTCCGGCTTAGGCTCTGGCTGTGGCTCCGGGCTCTCCTGAGCGTGGCTCAAATTTGTGAACGAGCTCACGGTCCAGCCAACCAGGTTCAGGCCTACAACGATGGCCAACACGACGGCTAGCTTTTTCATTGTCTTACCCCCTTTCTTCCCCACTAAGTCCGTCCAGTGGCCTGGAGGGATCTAGTCAGGATCGTTATTCAACCTCTCTTGAGTCCAGTGTCCTACCGTTAGCTTTTGTCGGTTTGCTGAGGGGCTTTGGGTCGGCTCTGTTCACCACGATCTTTTCCCCCGCAGCACCTTTCTCAACCACTCCGAGTATTGAGCAACTAACGTGCCATTTGACGAAGCAAGCGAATAGCTGAAGATTGCTAGGCAAAATTCTTGCTTACTCCCGATACTGGCGATCAAGGCTGTAACAAAATCAAACGGCCATGGCCCGACGACGAGGGGAAAGGACATTAACCCCTTATAAAACCGGTAGATTTATTGCCGTTGTAAAATTCGACACTCCGATGTAAATTGCGATAGCAATTGTTTGGCGGGCTCTGAGAAAATTCTCTCTGCGTGCTTGCTTGAAGGCTTGCACGCGAGACTTTCGACCTTCAGCTCTTGGCGGCACCGTGATTGCATAACCAAGCTTACTATGAAGCTCGGGACGAAGTTAATTGCCTACCTCGTCGGAGTGGTCATTCTCACCATGGCGATCCATGGGTACCTGAGCATCCGCCAGGATAAAGAAAACCTCGTGAGCGAAATTAGAGTCGGGATGCGAGGCTTCAGCCGCGCCATCCAATTGGCTTTACGGGACAGCTACGCCGATGATCAAGACCTCGGTGCGACGCAGGAGTTCATTGACCGGGTTGGACCCCGGGGCAACATTCACGGCGTCGTTGTGTATGACACTAAGGGAAAGCGAGTGGCCATCTCAACGTCATTAAGAGAGGACTTTCCCGGCCTCGACCCCAACACCATCCTCGATATCGATCCCACGCCAGTGCTCCAAACAGGGAAGGGGAAAGAAGGTTACGTCTATGGGCCGGGACGGCTCGTCTACTACCGCACGGAGCCGATTTACAGCTCAAAAAGTCGATTGGCGGGCGCGTTCGTGCTCGGCCGGCAAGGCCACGGGTGGAGACTGGCGGAGACGATTCAGACCAGGCGAGATCGGATTATCATCACAACTTCGGCGCTGGTTTTTGTCCTGAGCCTCCTAATCCTTGCCATCGTCCGCCGCAACATCTCGCGCCCGATACAGGCGCTCGTCGAGGGGATCGGTAAGATCGGCAAAGACCGTTGGGACCTGCGGATCAAAGCCAGCGGCCGCGATGAAGTCAGCCTGCTGGCGCAGGAGTTCAATCGGCTTTGCGAGCGTCTGGAAGAAACTTACCGGCGTTTAGTCGAGGAGCAGCGGCAAAAACTCAAGTTGGAAAGAGACCTGCGCCACTCCGAGAGGCTGGCCTCGGTAGGCCAGCTCGCCGCCGGGCTGGCGCACGAACTCGGCACCCCGCTCAACATTATCGGCGGACGGGCGGAATACCTGATGCGCCGCCCGCGTAGTCCGGAAGAGCTGGCGGAGAACCTCCAGATTATCCGTTCGCAAATCGACCGGATTGCCGGCATTGTCCGGCAGCTTTTGGAATTCTCGCGGCACAAGGAGCCCAGCCTGCGCAGCGTGGATATTCTTTCCTTGCTCGCTCAGGTGAACCGGCTCTTGCAGCACAAGATTGATGAAAAAGGGGTCAGCGTGGAGCTTGTTTTTCCCGAGCGGACGCCCAAGATCCAGGCTGACCCGGATCTGTTACAACAAGTCTTTCTCAATCTCTATCTCAACTCCTTACACGGATTGGGCCCCGGGGGACTCATCAAGATCCGAGTTGAAACGACGCGTGACGGCAATCTCGTCTACCCCCAAGGGACAGGACAGGACTGGCTCCGGATAACGTTCGAGGACAACGGTCCGGGCATCCTGCCTGAGCACATCGACCGGGTCTTCGACCCCTTCTTTACCACCAAAGATGTCGGCGACGGCACCGGCTTGGGCCTCTCCGTGAGTTATGGAATCATCAGGGATCACGGAGGCGAGATTCAGGTAGAGAGCGAACCCGGAAAGTACGCGCGCTTCCTCATCTATCTTCCCCTCTTGCCTCCCCAGCCCGCGGCGGAAAAGCGAGAGCTGCAACTGTGAGCCCCGATTCTCAGAGACAGATACCCCTTGCCCGCATCCTGATCGTGGAGGACGACCCGGAAATGTGCCGGTTTCTCTCGGAACTCCTCACTGAGGAAGGGTATGCGGCAGAGGTCGTCTACGACGGCGCGTCCGCCTTAGAGCGTTACCAGCGCGGCGACTTTGACTTGACCATCAGCGATCTCATGATGCCGGGGATGAAAGGCACCGAGCTGGTGTGCCGGTTAAAAGAAATCGACCCGGAAGCGTCGGTTTTGCTGATTACCGCCTTCGGCAGCATTGAGAGCGCCGTAGAGACGATGCGGGCGGGGGCGCTTACCTACTTGACCAAACCGTTTCGAACCGACGAGATCCTGGTCCACATCAAGCGGGTCCTGGAAGATAGAAGCCTGAGAAAAGAGCTCCAGCGACTTCGCAAAGAGCTCCAGGGCCACTATGGTCTCGCGAACATCGTGGGAAAAAGCGCCAGCATGGAACGTGTCTTTGAAACCGTCACGCAGATCAGCGATGCACCGGTGAATATCCTTATTACGGGGGAAAGCGGGACCGGCAAGGAGCTCATCGCCCGCGCCATCCACTACCAGAGCGGCCGCTCGCACGGACCGCTGATACCCCTCAACTGCGCCGCCATCCCGGAAACGCTGCTCGAGAGCGAACTCTTCGGCTATCTTCGAGGCGCATTTACGGATGCCAGGAAAGATCGAAAGGGTCTTTTCCAGGAAGCCAACGGGGGGACGCTTTTTCTTGACGAGATTGGCGAGATGCCTTTGCCACTCCAGGCAAAGCTCCTGCGGGTCATCGACGACAAGGAGGTCCGCCCGTTAGGGGCAGATCGGGGCGAGAAGGTTGATGTCCGCATCATCGCTGCCAGCAACCGGGACCTGGGCCAGCTGGCGAGCGACGGCAGATTTCGTCAGGACCTCTACTATCGCCTCAACGTCATCCGCGTGGAACTTCCGCCATTGCGGCAGCGGCCTGAGGACATCCCCTTGCTCGTGGAGCACTTCATCCAGAAATTCGCGGCTGCCACCAAGCGCAAGAAAGCGGGAATCACGGAGGAGGCTCT
>JACPSF010000441.1 GCA_016193385.1 Deltaproteobacteria bacterium | reverse complement strand
TCGACTCTTGTGGATGATTTCCTCGATCTGTTTCATGGAATAGCGTGGTAGGCCCTTTCTTCGGGTGAGCGAATCTGTGTAAGTGTAAATGGTTTCCGGTCGCGCACCCTTTTTCGGCTTCGAGCCCACTACGATTATCTCTACCTGACTTCCAGGCGGGAAGGGGAGGTCGGTGATTTCGGCCCGCCGCCCTTTTTGGACCCTTACTTTTTTCCTTATTGCAACTACAAGTTTTGCCTTTTCCATTCGTTTGGCTCCTGTTTTGGTTATTAAGACGTGGCTGTCACTTTCGTCAGCGAGAATTTTACATGAACTCGCGGCGTCCGACAATGGTGGGAGGAGACGCGTCTCTCTTCTTTCTGACTAGGGTTTACCGCGCCACTTTAGACCCTTGTCAAAGAGGACGATGATAAGGCCAACCAGGGCAATGATGCCGAGGACAAGAAACGCGGCAGTAAAAGGGTTCATGTAAGTACCTCCATGCCATCAAGGAAAATAACCCAAGGCAGCCAGGGCAAATCCGATCATCGTTCCACTAAAGAGCGCACCGGAAGTGAAGGTCTCTGGCCTCGCGAACGGGCCGATGACAAGAAGAGTGAAGGCAACCTTTGACATGTCCCACAAAAACTTTGCCAGGTTGTCTTTCTGCTTCTCGGTCCGGATGATCTTCATAATCGAATTCTACTTTGCCCCGTGTAATACATCAAGCGAGAGGGAGGACTAGGCGCTTATTTCTTATTATTTCACCTCTGAAACGCAGCAAAAGCCGATCAGAATGTGCAGACTCTGGCATGGCCGCCCGTGGCGCATAGCCGGGCGGCAGGTCCCCGAGAATCATCCCGGTCGAGGCGAGGAAGAAGGCTCCGAGAAGCAATCCGGGTTGGGCCATAACGGGGCTTGGAAACTCGATCCAAGTGTGGCAAGAGTAATTGAATTTGGTTTCCGGAGGGCATTATGAAGAGGAAGAGATCGCCCATCAAGTGGCCGGACGGCGCCCGCATTGCCATTACTCCGTGCGTCGCGTTTGAAACCTGGCCCGACGACTTGGGCGCCGCGGGCTCGCTACAACAGGAAAATCGCCGGTCGCTCCCCAAAAATGCGGTGACGAAGAAAAATCTCGGCACCATCACCGACCGGGAATTCGGCGAGCGCGTGGGGGTCTTTCGCATGCTGGAGATTTTTCAAAAAGAGGGGATCCGGACAACTTTCTTCCCCACGGGGATCACCGTGATGAATTATCCGGATGTTTTTAAAGAGATCGTGGCGCAGGGACACGAGATCGGCACCGAAACGTGGATCCACGATTACAGCTACATGAAAAATAGGGATAAGGAAAAAAAGGATTTGCAGAAGACCGTCGAGGTCGTCCAGGAAACCATCGGCGAGCCACCCAAGGGATACCTTTCGACCGGAGTGGCCCCCAGTGCGGCGACGCCGCACATCCTCTGCGAGCTCAGATACATGTATTGGATGGACCCCCAGCATGAGGAGGCTCCCTATACGCTCAAGCTCAAAGAAGGCGAGTTGACCGTGCTTTCCTATTATCAGGACCTCAACGACTACGCGAGCTATCAGCGCGCTGGCCGGACGCCGCGGGAGCTGTTGCAGATGTGGAAGGACAGCTTCGATTGCCTGTATGAGGAGGGGGAGAGGGATCCGAAGTTTATGATCTGGGGAAATCACCCGTTCATCGGGGGCCGCCCGTTTCGGGCGGTGCTGCTCCGCGAGTTCATCCGGTATGCCAAAGGTCACAGTAAGGTCTGGTTTGCCCGCGCCGGCGACATCGCCAGGTGGTACCGGGAGAACTATCGTGCTTCTCAAGTCGAAGAATGGCCGAATTTCACCGTCGCGGGCAGGCCCGGCAAAGAGAGCGATTTGTTGAAGTCGAGCTAGTGTCGTGTAATAGAAGTTCGTTGACTATTTCAGTGTCTGTTCCCTGTACTTCCCCCCTTTGTAAAAGGGGGGACAGGGGGGATTTCGAGGCGTTGGCAAACCAAATCCCCCTTTGTCAAAGGGGGATTTCAGCCGCCGTCGGCCGTCGAATTTGTTAACGGCTTTAGGAAACACCACACTAGCGGGAGATTGAGCGTATCGGGTTTCCTCTTGGAGGAGAGGTTTGACGAAAAGGAAAATAGTGGAAGAGGAGGTACAAAGGGGTCTCGAAGAGCTCCGCGAGCAGGGAGTGAAAGTCGATGAGCGCTCCCCGGCTCTGGTCAACATCTTGAAGTCTTACCTCGGCAAGAAGCGGGAGACTGATTTGGCCATCGTGTTTCTTCTGGGCCGCATTCTGGATCCTTCCGTGGGCGCACTTCTGGCATCTCTGGAAGAGGGCGCGAGTGACAAACAGCTCAAGAAAGAGATCCGCCGCTCCCTATTCAAATTGGCGCAAAAGGGTATCGGCGCGCCCCTATCCGGAGCAGAACGATCTCTTCGCTCGGAGCCGATTTTCAGACTCGGACCCGAGATTGAGGGCTATCTCTCTTCGGTGGACACTGCCGGCGGCCGGCTCGTCTGGTTAGCCAAACCCCAGGCGGGAAGCGGGATTCAGTTGCTCCAGGCAATGGTCAGTGACCGGGAAGGATTGGTTCGAGTCGGCGGGGCGCTTGTTCGGCGCAAGGAGTTGCGTCGGATGGCTCAGGAGATTCGCGACAAGCACGGCGTCACCATGATCCCGATCCCGTGGGAATACGGAGATCGATTACTTTGCGAGGCATACGAGACGGCCAAGACTCTGGGGCGCCGCGGCATCGAGCAGTTTCCATCGTTGCGCGAGCTTTTCACGTCGGGCATGGCCAAGCCTTCTGCTCATCCGATATATTCCCGTCTTAGCCCGGAGGGGCTGCGGTCCGGCGCGTGGCGCGAGCTCTCCCGACGTCTGCTTGAGGAAGCCGAGTTTCGCCTGTGGGTTCTGGATGAGGATTGGATGAGAGCTTTTCTGGAGGAGGTAGAGCGGGCCCAAGAAAGCCGCCTGGTGCTCAATCCACTGCAGCAAGAGGATCGCCTTGCGGGCATCATCCGGGATGCCGTAAAGGAGCTCTTTACAGCGGAGAAGGGGAAGATCCTTCAAAGGAGAATGGAGGATATGGCGCTTTATCTGATAGAGACTCAGCGGGCGGAGCAGGCCAAGCTGGCTTTGGCCGTCGGTCTCCAATTTGCCGAAGGGAATCCGGGAGGTTTGGACATCTCCTTTCTCACCGGCTTGGTCCAGAAAAGCCTGGCCTTTTATCGCAGGCAATCGAAGGCGAAGGAAAAGGACGAACCCTCGCTGATCATCAAGCCGTAGCCTTCGACACCGGTCGGATTTACCGAGATTGAGGACTCGGTCTTGAAGAATCTCTTTTTGATTTTTTTCATTCAGGCACCCATGAGCCCTGCCTGATTCGGCGTGACGTCATGTTTCCCAGACGAAAAGCACGAATCTTTTTAAGGAGATCTATGGACATCTCTACGCTCATCATGCTTTTGGTCGCCGTGGTCCTTCTGGTGGTAGTCTACCTGAAAGTTCCGGAAGCGGCCGGAAGAGGGCTTAAGGCCACCGTAGCTCTCATCCTGGAAATCGCACCCAGAATGGTGGCGGCGTTCGTGATCGCCGGGCTCATCCAAGCGATCGTCCCTCCAGAGGTTATCGCGAGCTGGATGGGTAGAGGGTCCGGGATAAAGGGAATCGGCATTGGTATGGTCATGGGAACCCTAACCCCGGGCGGTCCCATGATGCATTTCCCCATCATCGCGTCGCTTTATAAGCTGGGGATCGGCATTGGTCCCTTAGTTTCGTATCTGACGGCATGGTCCCTTATGGGCTTTCAGCGCATTATCATGTGGGAACTTCCCTTCTTGGGGCCTCGGGTCGTGGGGGTGCGAGTCGTCGTAAGCATGCTTTTCCCTTTGCTCGCCGGCTGGCTCTCGGAGTTGCTGTGGAGCAAGCTGGAATTCTGAGAGCAGACCTCAACGGGCACACGACGCTTGACAGCCCGTCGGGAACGGCATAAGAATCTTGAACTCCACGGGCTATGAGAGTCGACCGGCAACGGATCGGGTAACAGCCCATCCAAACAGGCGAAACCTGCGGCAGCTTCAGGGGGGCTGCGCAAAGAATGGATCTTGAACCGCAACCGCACCTAACATCAAAGGGGGCTGCTTCAAAAGAGGGCGAGACCTTAATTCCGGTCGCTTCCGGACGGTCTGGAGGGGAACGGCTCCCGCTTGAGCGCCTGCTTGGATCTCGCTTCTACGTTCTTGCGGATAAGAGTTTAGGTCTCCTGGGCATTTTTCTCTTTTTCCTGGCCTGGGAGATTGCCAGCCGGACGCATATTCTGAATCCGTTTTATTTTCCTCCGTTTACCGAGATCATTGCCAAAGGGATCGAACTCTTCGCCAGCGGGGACATTTGGGAGCACATGATTTTCAGCCTGACGAACTTCTCCGTCGGCTTCGCCGTGTCCGTGGTGATCGGGGTGCTCGCCGGCATTCCGATGGGCTGGTACAAGGGGGTGAGCAAGACGCTCGATCCTCTCTTGTCAGGAGTTTATGCCACGCCTCTCATCGCTCTTTTGCCCCTCATCATCATGCTTTTTGGCCTCGGCGCGGTTTCGAAGATTATTATGACCTTTCTGGCGGGGGTGTTCCCCGTTTTGATCAACACGATGGTCGGAATCGCCAACACCGACGCCAACCTGATCAAGATGTCCCGCTCCTTTGGCGCGAGCGACGCCACCATTTTTTTAAAGGTCTCCATGCCCGGTTCTTTGCCCTACATCGTGGCGGGCATGCGGGTGGCCCTCGGGCGAGCTTTGGTTTATATCGTGGTGGCCGAGCAGTATGGGGCCGCGATGGGACTCGGGTACTTGAGCTCGCTGGCGGCCCAGCGCTTTCAGATCGCGGCCATGTTCGTTCCCATCGTCATCATCGCCGGATTGGGGGCGGGCCTGACCGAGCTGCTCAAGGTCGTTGAGAGGCGTTTGGAGACTTGGAAGCCGCAGAAGTCATAGCCCAACAGGACGCCTCAATCCATGCAGGAGGTAACCCGATGAAACACTCAGGAAGGTTCAAATATCTTCTTCTATCGATATCGGTTCTCTTGTTACATGGGCTCTCGGTTGCGCTCTGGCCGTCGGATCTATCCGCTCAGAACGTCAAGATGACCGTGGGGCAGACGGGGACCAACCCGGGAACGAGCCTCTTTTTCATCGCCCAAAAGGAGAACCTATACGCCAAGCACGGTCTGGATGTGAACATCATCCCGACGAGCACGGCGAATGCGGTGCAGGCTATGCTCGGCGGCAGCATGCAGCTTTCTACGGGCTCAGGGTCCGCGGCCTTCGCCACCGCGACGCTGGAAGGGGCGCCGCCCTTTGTCCTGGTATGCTCGTGGATCAACGTGTTCCCCTATACGGTCATGGTCCACAAGGACATCAAACGACCTGAAGATCTGAAAGGGAAGACCGGACAGGTTGGCGCGCCGTTTGGCACGATCCCGGACACCGCTCTGAGATTTGCTCTGGCGAAACTGGGGCTCGATCCCGAGAAGGATGTGAAGCTGGTTCAGCTCCCCCGGCCGGATACGGCGAACATCGTGGCTCAGCTGGAAAGAGGGGACGTTCAGTTCGGGCCGCTCCCCCCGCCTTTCGATCGAATCGCGCAGAAGCGTGGCTTCCACCCACTCATCTCCCTCCCGGAGTTGGGTATTGCCTGGCAGAACAACGGCGAGTGGGTGCAGCGGGCATACCTCCAAAAAAACCGGGACACCGTGGTTCGCTTCGTCAGAGCGACCGCCGACGCCTTGAAGTTTTACTACGAGCAGAAGGAGAAGACGATCACCTATCTCATGGAATTTCTCGGCAGCAACCGCGAGGACATCGAGTACGCCTATGAGGCCTTCAAAAAATGGGGGGACCGGACGCCGAAACCGAAGATAGAAGGGATTCAGACCACGTTTGACGCGATCAAGAAAAAGACTCCCAAGGCCGCCACGGCGGATCCTGCTTCCTTCATCGATACGAGTTTAGTCGACCAACTGGTGAGGGAGGGATATTTTAAATGAAAGTCCGCGCTTTTTCTCTTTCCATCTTTGCCATTTTCCTTTCTTTGTTTTCGTTGGTATTCTCGGAGGTCGCGGCTCAGAACGTTAAGATCACCGCGGGTCAAGCCGGTATCAATCCCGGCACAAGTCTCTTTTTCATTGCGCGAAAGGAAAATCTTTATGCCAAGCATGGACTCGATACAAATATCATAGCCACCTCCGCTTCTGGTGCCCTGCAGGCCATGCTTGGGGGCAGCATGCAGATCACAACGGGCGCTGCGGGGGCCGCTTTTGTCACAGCCGTTTTGGAAGGGTCTCCCCCTTTGGTTTTAGTGTCGTCCTGGGTCAATGTGTTGCCTTATAAATTGGTCGCGCGAAAGGAAATCGCAAAACTGCAAGATTTGCGAGGCAGAACGGGCCAGGTAGGGAGCACCTTTGGATCTGGTCCTGATTTTGGCCTGCGCTTCGCCCTAGTCAAAGCGGGGCTCGATCCAGAAAAGGATGTGAGGTTAATCCAGCAGCCTCGGCCGGATTGGGCGAACGTGATGGCCCAGCTCGAGAAGGGAGAGGTTCAGTTTTCCCTTCTGCCGCCCCCTTATGACCGAATCGGAGAGAAACGCGGATTTCACACGCTCCTTTCGCTGCCGGATATGGGGATCGGGTGGCAGCAAAACGGCGAATGGGTGCTGAAGTCTTATCTCCAGAGTAACCGCGCCACCGTCCTGCGCTTTCTCCGGGTGATTGGCGACGCGATGAAAGTCTACTTCGAGCAAAAAGATAAGACGGTCTCTTATCTTAGTGAATTTTTAGGCGCCAATCGGGCGGATACGGAGTACGCCTACGAGGCTTATTTGAAGTGGGTAGACCGCAACCCCAGACCTACGCTGGAGAGCATCAGGACGACCTTGGACTCTATAAAAAAGGCGACTCCCAAGGCCGCCACGGCTGATCCTGCTTCTTTCATCGATCCGAGTTTGGTCGACCAGTTGGTAAAGGAAGGATATTTTAACTAACTATCCATCGGCATTCAGTGCTAGAAAACAGAGGGCATCCAAAGCAAAGGGTCGCTGGTTTTGGTGCCGGGAGATCACACGATGAAATCGCTGTTAAGGGCTCGCTTTTCTTCTCTTTCCATCCTGGCTGTTTGCCTATCTCTTTTTTCGTTTCCATTCGCGTCGTCAGAAGTCGTAGCTCAGAACATTAAGATCACCGCGGGTCAAGCCGGCATCACTGTGGGAGCGAGCTTCTTCTTCATCGCCAAGAAGGAGAACCTCTACGCCAAACATGGCCTGGATGTGACCGTTATCCCCACCAACACGGCGAATGCGGTTCAGGCGATGCTTAGCGGGAGTATGCAGCTCTGTACCGGGTGTGGGGCGGCGGCCTTTGTCACCGCGACGCTGCAAGGGGCGTCTCCCTTCGTCCTGGTGTCGTCCTGGGTGAACGTCCTTCCCTACACGGTGATGGTCCACAAGGACATCAAGCGGCCGGAAGACCTCAAAGGCAAGAC
>JACPSF010000440.1 GCA_016193385.1 Deltaproteobacteria bacterium | reverse complement strand
CGCTTTCGGGGAACCAGATCGCTCCGAACCCGAGCTGTTCGAGTTCCGCGGCAGCTTCTCGCGCCTTGGCGGCAGGCTGATAATCAAACTGCGCCGTCCAGATTCCAATCGCTCCCAGTTCCATGGACGAGGAGTTCATCTCTTGCTCCTTTCGTTCGGGCACGGCCTCAGGAATAGTTGCAGCTCGCGATCCCGATAATAAATACTCTACCAGACGGCATCGTCAAGGGAATACTAATTTCTCCTTGGCGAGAAGAGAGGCAATCGACTAGCGTCCACCGCCGGCAAGGGATAGAAAGGGGATCGGCCCGTCGGGCCTGCTCAGGACAGGCGGTGGATTTCCAAGAAGCCACGAGCGAGGCCGGCATCCGCGTTCTGAATTTTGTGTAGTGATAAGTCAGTGGAGTCTGCTTTTGGGACCATGAGAGGCGGACAGCGCTCCGAGGCCATGCCGTGGGTTAGGTGAAAAGACTCCGGCCCTTTTAATTTTGTTTGAGGATAAAGGCCAGGGTGGAGGCCGAGAGGAAGATACGCTGGAGGGCGCATAGGATTGGAGAAGAACGCCAAAAGAGCCAAGAGCGGCCTTGACCCCCTTTGCCCAGCATCGAGAATACTCAAAGAGTGACAAAGCGAGTTCGCGGCACAAGCTCGGTCTTTCGCAGGGACTATATAGCCACCCTAAACCGTGCTATATAGTGAAAAGCCCATTGGGGAGCGCAATGAAGAGCAAGACATATTCGAGTCGTAAGCCGCGGTCCAAAGAAGGAGAACCAATGGCGAAGGAAGAAAGTTCTCGCGGGTATGCCCGTCAAAAGCCCCGCCCGTCCTCGCAGCGGATTGGAATTACTCTTGCGGAAGCAAAGAAGAGAGTCGGTAGGCCAGTCAAGAGGAGTGAAAAGGATATTGAGTGGGCACTTGGCATTGTTGGAATCGGAGAAGGCCCGGAAGATCTCTCTGAGAATATGCGTGCGTACTTGCGGCGTGAGAAATGAGCGAACCGGTCTTTGCCGATGCCTCGGCTTGGGTGGCTATTACCAATACGAAGGACAGATATCACGCTGAAGCAACGGGCGTTTACCGCCGTCTGCTCCAATCGGCTGTGCCTTTGATAACATCTACGTGGACAGCGTATGAAGCTTTGACGATTGTGAAGACCAAACTGGGTTACAGTCAGGCAGAAAGGCTGTGGCAACGAATTCAGCGGCCTTCGGTGGTCGATCTTGTTACAGTGGACGAGAGGATGGAAGCAGAGGCATTGGAGTTTTTCTGGAAATATAAGGACAAAGACTGGGGTGTAGTTGACTGCGCGAGCCTCGTGATTATGGACGAAGTCGGCTGCCGGCAGGCCTTTGCCTTCGACCGGCATTTCATAGAGGCCAGCCAGCAATATGGCTTTTCGCTGGTAAGAGAATAGGTCGCAACAGCGTCAAGGACGCTTTCGGCGGCTGCCATTCTCGTCCCTCGCCCTGCCTGGCTGTTTTCATCGGAGCCAGCTCGTTCCAGAAAAGGCTCCCGACCCCCTAAATGCGCTCCCCTTAAATCCCACTTTTATTCTCTCTGTAGTCCAGGCAAGATTGTCCAGAATACAAAGCCAGGCCCCGGTGCTCCCCCAAATCGTGATTGTTGCGGATTTGCGCAATTGAGCAAACGTGCTATGGGTTGGCTGTGGAAGAGAGCGCGTATCGGCAATCACGGCTCTGCCGTCTGCTGGGGAATCCGGTGGCCTTCGCGATCGTTCAGGCGTTGGCCCATAACCGCGAGATGAGCCCCAGCGCGGTGGCCAAAACCGTCGGAAGGACGCTGTCGCGGGTCAGCCATATACTGGCCGCTTTGCGGCTTGCCGAGGTCGTAAGGTACGACACCGACGGGAGGCGCTCCCGGTACAGGCTAAAGCACCCGCGCGAGGTCGGGAAGATTTTGAATAGCCTTTCAGGCTTCGTCGACTCAGCCTCCCGCTCTCGCTGATTGTTGCGGATTTGCGCAATTGAGCAAGTCCGCAAGTGTCGGAGGTAGGTTTAGGACAGAGAGCGGGTGAACTTTCAAGGACGGAATTTGCGGATGGTCAGATGGCCTAGGCCGCGGCTGTACCATGGCGGAGCCAGCTTTACTGGCCGCTTGGCCATCGTCCTTTGGACTACCTTCAGGCCTACTCCTCGGGACAAGCGGTGGATCTCCGGAAGCTACGAGCAGCCCTGGCATCCGCGTTGGCGGATATCTCTGGTGATTGATCGGTGGCATCTGCTTTCACAGCCGCGGGGAGACAGAGCTCCGATGTCATTCCGGGTTACGTGAAAAGCACCTCCTTTTAATTCCTCTGATGGTAAACATACCTGGCTGCCAAGCGGCTGGGATGCTTCGATACTAGACCTGACCCTGCCCCCGAGACAACCCGTCGAGCTCTTCATCCCCCAGTAAGCCCAGAACAGCTTCCACCTTTCGACGAGCAGAGAAACGACCTCGTTGCACTTGCCTTTTCACCACGGACACCTCCTGAGTTCTTCTCCCTAAAATTTCTCCCAATCAGGTGTCCAAAGAAATCGTGGGGCGGGGGAGTTCGGGAGTCTTTCTTTGACCGCAACCAATAGTCACCAGAAGATTACTTCTGTTTCTCAGCACCGCTGGCCTTGTAGACAGCATAGTGTTTATTAAAGAGTTCCGTGGCTTCTTTCGCTTCTGGCGTTGTAAGGGCGGCATCTCCGTAGCGGCTTAAGAGTACCTCAATAACTGATGAATCGAAGGCCTTTCTAAACGCCTCAAAATCAAAGCCTGAATACTCACCGGATATTGTCCTCGTTCTAAAATGACTGAGTAGTCTGCCTAAGTACTCAGGCTTACTGTCCATCAGGCTTATGGCGTATTTTTGGACAACAGGACGATTTTCTTGATCGTCCGTGTTCCAGTTCGTTGCCCACTGATACAAGACAAACGGCAAATCGCGGCCTGATAGCTCCTCGAAAATATCTCGTTTGCCCTCTACGAAGTAATCCGTCAAGCGTTTGCAAGCCAGCTTCCGCAACGACGCGATGTTTATTTTTTCATAGATGTGGAAATATGAGCCAGAACCTCTCGTTCCTGATTCATATACGATGGAAACAGCGAAGGGGATTGATGTTGCCTCACCTACCACTTCTTGAACTAGAGGCTGGATCTCATCTGGATCAGTACGATCTTCTACTAGCTGTAACAGAAGGCTCGAAGCCCGGTCACGTTCTGAGCTCCACGGTTCCGTGGACGTCAGAGATAGGTCACTACTGAGCCGGGAGAGGACGCGCACGATTGCCGGGACTCGTACGGGCGAGATCAATTGCCGAAAGATTCGTAGCTTTTCAAAGATTTGTACTAGCTGACCTGTTTCTATGTAGCGGTGAAGGTCGTCATATACGATATCCTGTGGATCCGATGCGGAATTCCACTTTTCGATGAGCTCTTCAATTAGTCGGTCGCCGAATTCGCCTGTTGGTAGCTTGAACATGAAATACCTGGGAAAGCATTTCGGGTGAGTCACCCGTTTTTCCGATTCATGACGCTGTGCAAGGCCGCTCTGATCTGACCTCATAAAATGATCGCTAAAGGCGTCCTTTACCTGTACGAAGAAAAGCTCTTCTAGGAGCTCCTTCGCTAAGTCTTTCTCAGGCTCTTGATCGAGTAGTTTCTGAATATGCTTTCTGATTAACCGGTATTTTTCGTCCGCGTCTGTTATCAGGGCAAAGGGATACGTAAGAAAGATTTCCGGCGCCCAGTTCGGCAGGTAATACCAGGGGCTGCTCCAGATATCTCTGTAAATCCTGGGGGAAAATACCTGGCGCGCTTCTAAAAGAAAAAAGTCGTATACGTTGACCTCTCCGACAATCGGAGGCAGCGAGGCACGCAGCGCGTTTAGATATCGCTTGGCGTGTCGCATTGTCCGGAAGAGTCTCCTCAGCCGGGTTTGATAAAAAAAGGTCATCTTGTTATCGAATTCTTTCCGGGTCCAGGGATCAATCCGCAATTCGTCGAGCAAGTGGTCAATAGCAGACCGATGACTTTCTGGACCGCCTGGGTCAGAGTAAAAGAGAAATCGATCAATGTCCCGTTGTTCTGCGGGTGGGAGACGCACTGGCTTCTGAATAATCTTTTCCAGGAACTCCGGCTCTGCCTTGTTGTCAATTTTGAGCCGGTCGATCACCGTGAGGGGGTCGAAGCTTAGTAGGAATACACTATTACGTAATCTCGCGGATAGGCGCGCTATTTTGAATACGGCAAGCATTTCGTCCGCTTGAAGTCTATCGATGTCATCAATGATAATTATTGTGCGGCAATCCAGGCGGACGATCCATGACTCGAGTTCAGTACGCAATCGCTCTGGGTCATCCTTTGTCGGAAAATAGAATCCGAAATAGCGAAGCCCAAATGTGAGAAACTGCTTATATCGTTTGATAGTTCCGTGGAGCCGTGAGAGTGCGTAACGGCTTTGCAACGCGCCTTCGATTGCCGCGTAAAATGCTTGGATTAACGCCGCCTCGGTAGCGAGGTACCAAGGATTGAACACCACAGTCACGGTGTTGGGATCTTGAGCCAGCCTTTTTTGAAGGAGATTGAGCACGGATGTCTTTCCTTCTCCCCAACCTCCATAGAGCCCGAACACAAACGATTGTGGCGACGGTACGGACAAAACTTGTTCGAACAGTCTGTCGACAAAAACCACCCTACCGAGAAGGTCCTCGTCATCTCTTGTAATCGGATCATCTGGATAATCACCTTTCCGGTAGAGAGCGCGAACGGGAATCTCGGCCGAACTTTGCGGGCGGTGCGACCATAACCAGGACGTTAAGGCCCAGGTGATCAAGAGGAGCAGGACTCCGATAGTAGTGATATAGGCCTGGCCAGAGATTGGCGGGCGGTTAGTGTCCGCGTAGATGAGTACTGCTGCAACAACGGCAGCGAAAAATACACCCCCTCCAATCAGGTCGGCATGCTGAAGGGGCGGGTGCTCACGCGCTTGAGTCTAGAGGTACCGGCGCCAAGCATCGACTGCACGGGGCCAAGCTGGAAGCAAAATGGCGGCTATTAGGAGCAGAACGCCGAAAGAAAGCAGTTGGTTCTGAGAGGCCAAAAAGCTTCGTACCCACGCCTCTTTTAATGCCCAAAGAATCAATAAAACTGTGATTCCGCTACCAAAAGCCACTGAAGAAACAAAGGGGCACCAATGTTCCCTAAGGTAGCGGGCTAGACCTAACCAAGTCATAGTATGGGGATTGTGAAGGAAGTTCGGAGAAGAGCAAGTTTCATTTTTGGAAAGCCAAGAAACAATTGGGTGAGGATACAGGGGTCTTGTTTCTTGTATTCAATACCAGTTTAGCCGACTGGGGAAAACCAGTCCGGGCGATGATGTGGAATCGAAGATGTGACCTGCCTGCCGGCAGGCAGGCCGGATCGGGGGCCCAGCCGAAGTTATTTGCGCGTAAAATAAGGCATAAATGCAAAATAGGCAAGAGGCCACTTTGGGCAGAATTTATAGGGCCACTTGGGGAGGCGTGGAGCGAAGGCCTGGGGGGCAAGCCCTTTGTTGGCTCACCCTTTAAAGAGCCTGCGGTGAGCAGCCATCACTCTTTAACTTCTTTTAATTTCGCGGCTGAGCCGCTAGCCTGAGGATCAAGTGCGGCGAGCCCGGCTGCTTGGGCCGCATCCACCAATTCGCGGTCACTTGAAACCATCACCACTCGGGCGCCTGACGCCGCGCCGGCTATCTGCTGCGCTGCGGCTAAATGAATCGCATCTCCGGACCGCAGCTTGTGTTGCTCGGCCACAGTCACAGCATCGGCTGCAACCTGTTCATTCAGCGGCCAAACTCTGAAGAGTTCTCGCACGTCAAGGCGAAATCTGGCCAGAATTCGATTCGCCGTGTCCCCACGAAGCTGGCCGCCTCTCACCAGCCGAAGGACTCCTGAGGTCAGCTCAATAATGGAGAGGAAACAAATGAAGAACCTATCGTCCGGGGAGGGATTAGCAAGAAGCTCCTCGACGACCTCGGTACCCTGCTCGGTTCGGTAACGCTTTACGAGCGCCGAGGTATCAAGGTAAAAGACCGCCATTTACCATCCAGCTTCCCGCTCTCTCAGGATAAGCTCTGTTAGCGACGTGCTTCCAAGCTCCTTGTCAACCCTATTGCGCAATTCCGCCAGCGATATAACGGGCTCTCCATAGCGTCGCAGAACGCGATCCGCTGCCTTACCGGCCTTTCTTACCTTGTCGGCGTAGGGCTTGCCATCAAGCTTGTACATATGAGCCACCCTTCCGGATCTCTCGCTACGTGCCATATATCTACCTCCTCTATGTACCCACGAGCCTATAAATAGCTTACTCCAGCGATCCTGCCAAGCCATCCCGCACCAGGTTTGGCAGCCTGTCTAGAGGGCCTTCCAATCTTAACAATATTCTCTGTTCTAGTTGTACTGTTAGCCCAAGGCCTGTCTCGGGAGAGTCTTGTCCGGGCTACGATGCGGAATCAAAGATGTGACCTGCCTACCGGCAGGCAGGCCGGATCGGGAGACCCAGCCGAAGTTATTTGCGCGTAAAATAGGGCAAATTTACAGGGAAGGCAACAGAAAAAAACAGGCGAAAGGCGGGAGGCGAGCCCTTCGGGATCTCAAATGGCAAATGGCAGATCTCAAAAGAAGGCAGCAGGAGCAACGGCGCTAGCGAACTTTCAATCCCTTTTTCTCTTTTTCCTGAACGACCCTCCATCCCTCCTGGGCATACCACTCGATCTGGCGGAAGAGACCGATCAAGATGCGCACGTCTTTTTCCTCCAGGCCGGCCCGGCCGAGGACGCGGCGCAAGGCGAGAAGAATATGGTCGGGATTCTGCGAGTCGAGAAAGCCGATCTTGAGCAGCGATGCCCGCATCCGGTCGAAGAGGCGCTCGACCCGCTCCGCGGGGGCGCGTATGATCTCGGGGCGCGGCGGCTGGCCGAGCTGAGCGACGAACAGCTCATAGACGCAGACCATCACGGCCTGCGCCACGTTCAGCGAGGGATATTCCGGATGAGCGGGTATCGTGATGAGCAGATGGCAGTGATCGAGGTCGCGATTACTGAGGCCGTGGTCCTCGGGACCGAACACGAGCGCGGCTTTCCCGGTTCGAGCCGCGGCGAGGATCTCCGGCGCGACCTCCCTCGGCGGGCGGCTGTGGCTCCGGTAGAGCCCTCCCCGGCAGGTAGCGCCGATCACCAGGGCGCACTCGGCTACCGCTTCGCGCAGCGTGGCGAAGCGGCGAACTTCCTTCAGCATGTCTGCGGCATGCACTGCCATGGCCCGGGCCCAAAAGCTTTGCGTCCGTCCGCCTCCGACCAAGACGAGATCCGTGAGCCCCATATTTTTCATCGCCCTGGCCACCGAGCCGATATTGCCGGAGCCTTTGGGCTCGACCAGAACGACGCGAATGTTGTCCAACATAAAAAATGGTTCGAATCGTTCGAGTCGTTTAAATCGTTCGAACGGCTTGAACGGCTCAAACTGTTTGAACGTTTTGAACCTCCTCGTTGGTTCTCTCGCGCCTATTTACCAAACGGGCAGAACTTATTTTTTAAAATGATCTCCCGGCTCTTCTTGTCGAACTCCGTTCGGTAGTCGAAATTTTCATGCATGATCGAGCTGGTATCCCGGGTGTGTTCCGCGCCGAAGATATGTCCCAATTCGTGAACCAGCGCCACCACATCTATATCCGGCTGCGCGTTCGGCCCGCGGTAGCGGAATTGGCCTGAAATCGAGCTCACCAGGTAATTGCCCAAGCCTCGCTGGCAGCTTCCGATGCGGTCGACCCGGGCTTTGCCGTCGGAATAAATATTCACCAGCTCCCCGGTGAAAGCGATGATGAGGTCGTACCTTCCGTTCTCGTCGGTCAAAGGAACCTGCCGTTTCATGCGTGTAAGGAGCAGGGCGGTCGAAGCGATCCGTTCCCGTTCCGGCCAGGGGCTGACCTTCTGCGAGACAAGGCGGATGCCGAACTCCCTCTCGAAATAGTCTGAGGCCGCTTCCACCAGGCCGCGCAGCTCTTCGACCCAACGCGGATTTTCCTCCCTCAGCTTTGGATCCGCCAATACCTTGACCCGCACGACCCTCTGTGTCGTCTCAGGGGCGCTGAGCGCGCAGGCGGATAGAAAGAGCAGGCTAAGGGTGGAGCAGATTATCCGTCGGGGCATAGTCATCGGTGAGCACCGGAACGTCGTGATCGGGTATGTGAGACTCGACCAGGGAGACCGCGATATCCCTGACCGGCTCCGGAAACAGGCCTCGTCCCAACGAGGCGGCTCGGGTGGTTATCTCTCGGATGTCGCGCCGCTGGCTTTCTTTGGTGGCGATCACGATGACGTTCTGGGTTGTATCCAGGCTTGCGTAGTCCGCGCGGCGCGCAGGAAAAAGGTAGACCTGGGGGAAAACCTCGCGCAGGGTCTTAGCGATCGAGCGGGTGATCCTTCCTCCCGGGCCCGTGACGGCCCCGATCACGTTGATCACGACGATCCCGTTAGGGGCGAGCTTGCGCTCGGCGGTGCGGAAAAACTCGCGGGTCGTCAAATGAAACGGGATCGCGTCGGTGAAATAGGCGTCGAGAAGGATCAAGTCATACCGCTGGGGCGTGCGGGTGAGGAAAAGCCTGCCGTCCTGGGCATAGACGCGAAGGTTTTTTCCATCTTGCAAATGGAAGAACTTTTTTGCCACCTGAATGACCTCAGGGTCGATCTCGGCCACCTCGATCTCCATGCCGGGGAACTCCTTCTGGTATTTCTTCGGGATGGAGCCTCCTCCCAGACCGACGATCAGGACTTTTTTGGCATCCGGCCTGAAGGCCAGCCCGATCGAAGCATAGCGCGAGTAAATCAACCTCAAGGCGGTGGGATCGTTGAGATTCATGGCGCTTTGCAAGGTCCGGTCGAAATAAAGGTAGCGGGCTTCGTCATCCTCCTCGACTCGGATGCGGTGATAGAAGGAGTCCTTCTCAAAGAGCGTTTTCACGCGCGCCCACAGAGTCTGTGGAAACGGCACCGAGATCACGACGAGGAGAATGACAGCGGCGAGCGGTTTCACCGTTTCCGCAAGCGGAACGCGCGCCAGCGGCCAGAGCATGAGCGAGAGGAAGACAAGAGTTACCCCCAGCGAGTGAATGATGTTGCTGACGCCGATAGCCGGGATCAGATAGAAAGCGGTGAACAGTGTCCCGAAGATGCTGCCGCAGGTCGATAGCGCGTACAAGGTCCCGGCGGTGCTCCCGACCGTGGAAAGGGTTGTAGCGGCGAGCCGGATGGCGTAGGGAGAGACGGTTCCGAGAAAAATCCCGGGCAGCAGGAAGAAGATGCTGCTGGCCATGAGGGGGTTGAGCCGGAAACCGAAATCGACCTCGGCGATCCAGAGATTGACTTGTGGATAGATGAAGGGGAGGAAAAAGATCAACGCGCCTGGAACCAGCAGCAGCACGAGCAGCCTTCCGAATGAGGGGTTGCGCTCGGAGAGCCATCCGCCCCAGTAATAGCCGAAGCTCAAGGCCGCCAGGACCACAGAGATCAGGCTGCCCCAGACAAAGATGGAGTTGCCGAAATAGGGTGCCAGCACCCGGCTCCCGACGATCTCCAGGCCCATCAGGACCGCCCCGCTGACGAATACTACGACGTTGAGCAAAAAACGAATCATATCTAGTCCTCCCAGCTTCGATCCTCTTCTTCTTCCACCAGGGTCACCGGTTCCAGAAGCTCCTCAGGGATGCCGTCGACGAATTGAGATGGTCTCGAAAGGACGGCGCGCAGGCCACGGTCAAAGATCTTGATCGGATAGGTGATAAAAAGGTTCTCCTTGGCCCGCGTGGCCGCGACATAAAGTAGCCGCCTTTCCTCCTCCAGCTCCGCCTCGGTGTTGATATTGTAATAGGAAGGAAATCTCCCTTCGAGAGCCCAGATGATGAAGACCGAATGCCACTCGAGTCCTTTGGCCGAATGGATCGTGGAAAGCACCAACGGTCCCTCGTCCGGGTCCACGGCCAGGACGCCGTCGACGCTGTCGGTCGGGGGCTCCAGAGCCATGTCGCTGAGCAGCCGCTCCAGGTTCCGATAGCGCTCGGTCATGCCCTGGAAATGCTCCAGATCCCTCAGCCGCTTGGGATAGTCATCCGGATATTTTTGCTTGAGGATCGGGATGTAGTACTGCATCAGGTACTGGCTCTGCTCCGCCGGCCGCTGCCCTTCCGCACAGGTCTGCAGGATCTGCGCCAGAGTTCTAAGACCGTGCGCGACCTTACCCTTGGCTTCAAATGACCTGAGCCTCTCCGCGGGATGGGGCCCGGGCAGGACCCACTGGGTGATCTTTTGGCTGAGCTGAGCTCCCACTCCCTCCAGGAGCAGGAGCACCCGCCCCCACGAGACGGCATCCTGCGGGTTGGAAAGGATCCTCAGGTGGGCGAGGAGGTCCTTGACGTGGGCGGTCTCCATGAATTGGAAGCCGCCTCTTTTTACGAAGGGGATGTTGTGCCTTGCCAGCTCCATCTCGAGATCGAACGAATGAAAGCTGGAGCGGAACAGGACCGCGATATCCCACAGCGGCACTCCTTCTTCTCTGATCTCCAGGATCTTTTGACATACAAAGCGGGATTGCGTCTGCTCGCTCTCCGCCCGGACCAACATGGGGACCTCTCCGTCCCCTTTGCGCGTATAGAGGTTTTTTTCATACCTCTCGCGCGCCCGCCGAATGATCTCGTTGGTCAGGCTTAGAATCGGCTGCGTGCTGCGATAGTTCTCTTCGAGGGAGATAAGGCGCGCCCCGGGAAATACTTTGGCGAAGTCCATGATGTTGCGAAAGTTGGCCCCGCGGAAGGAGTAGATGCTCTGGGCGTCATCCCCGACCACCATCACGTTATCGTGCGTCGCTGCCAGAAGGCGGATGATGTCGGCCTGGAGCTGATTGGTATCCTGGTACTCATCGACCATGATGAACCGGTAGGTTTCGGAGAGGCGGCGGCGCACCTCCTCGTGGCCGGCCAGGAGATCCCGGAGCTTGATCAGGAGATCGTCATAGTCGAGCAGGGATCTCCCGTGCTTGTAGTTCACGTAGCGCTCGTAAAGCCGCAACAGATCCTCGAGCGCATCGCACAGGTGGGGATAGTCCCGCTCCACCAGGTTCGGAATGGTCCATTGCTTGTTCAGGGCCATGCTGTAAATCTCGGCTGCGGTCTGCTTGCGCGGAAAGCGTTTCTCTTTGGTATTCAGGCCCAGCTCCGTGCGTAAAAGCTGGATCAGGTCTTCGCTGTCGGATCGATCCATGATGGTGAACGCCGGTTGGAGATCGATTTTCCTGCCGAACTGGCGCAGGATGATGTTGGCGAAGGAATGGAAGGTTCCCCCGGATACCTTGGCGCAGCGATTGTCGATCAGCAGGCTTGCCCGGCGCAGCATCTCCTCCGCGGCCCGACGCGTGAAGGTCAGAAGCAGGACCGAGCGGGGATCGACTCCCATCTCGACCAAGCGGGCGACCCGGTAAACCAGGGTGCGAGTCTTCCCGGTGCCGGCCCCGGCGATGACCAAGACGGGCCCCTCGTGCGCCATCACCGCCTCATGCTGGGCCTCGTTGAGTTCCCGGCGGTAGTCTATGCCTGAGGCGCTGCGGGGAGCCAAGCCGCTG
>JACPSF010000439.1 GCA_016193385.1 Deltaproteobacteria bacterium | reverse complement strand
CGTAGCTCGATGATACAAAGCGATGATAGTTCCTGCGGCGGCCCAGGCCCCGGCAACTCCATAGGCTAGGTTCCCGGGCGCCACACACGGCGCCTGACCTCGTTCCCCGCTCGGGTACATAGGACCGCCCATGGCAAAGCACACAAGATCTGGCGACTTGTAGGCGGAGAATGGGCCGTCCTGTCCGAATCCTGCGATAGATGTGAGGATTACGCTGGGATTTACGTGACGAAGCGAATCGTAGCCGAGGCCCAGATTTGATAATCTCCCGGGAGAAAAGCTTTCGACCACGACGTCAAACCGGGCCACCAGACGCTTAAAGATATCGCGCCCTTCTTCGGTCTCCAGATTCAGGGTGATGCTGCGCCTGTCAGTATTGTAGTAAGCAAACCAAAGGCTTCCCTCAGGATGGGGAATATCCCTGGCAAAAGGAGGGGAAAAGCGCATAGAACTTCCCTCGGGCGGTTCCACTTTGACGACGTCGGCGCCCAGCTCCGCCAACGTCTTGACGCACTGGGCTCCCTTCTCATCGGCTAAGTCAAGAACCCGGTAACTCTCCAGCGCAGATGTCATCTCAATCGCCTCCGGCCTTTCTTGTTCGCCAACGATCCCAGGCCTGAACGACGTCTTCGGAGGACACGACATGCCCAAAGTAACGATCGATGCGCTCCAACGCGGCCTGCTGCACCGCGGGGTCGTCGACGCCCGTGCAGTCCGATAAAAACAAGACGTGGTAATCACGCATGAACGCGTCTCGCGCTGTTGATTCGACACACACGTCGGTCGTCACACCGGCTAAAATTACCGTCTTGATTCCTTTTGCCCGAAGAATGGTTTCAAAATTGGTATTTACAAAGGCGCTGTAGCGGTTCTTCGTGACCACTGGCTCTCCTGGTCGCGGCTCGATCTCGTAGAAATCGGCCCCCCAGGTGCCTTCTTGACAGACCTGCCTGTTGCCTCCCGAACGCCGGCTCCGGTGTTCCAGGTAAGCGTTCGATTTGGTGAGTTCATTATTGGCCATCCGAACATGAACGACCGGAACCTGGGTCTGCCGAGCCTTTGCCACCACTTCTTTCAGGCGAGGGACCATATGCCGAATCACAGTCACATGCCGACCAGCCCTGCTCAACGCACCGGCATCATGGCAGTAATCGTTCTGCACATCGATAATGACTAAGGCGCACCCTTGGGGATCCACTTTGCTCTCGAGCCATTCCACGTTTGCCCTCCGGTCGTTTCTGTTAAGGTCCGCCACGAGCCGCACCCTAGCGGACGGCTAGAATTCGGCGGGCCATACTCAAAATATCCAAGTAGGCCATTTTCTCTTAAGGGAGCGTCCGCTTCGGCGCTCGCTCATCGAGCCAAATGTCAGCGGCACGATATAGCATTACCGTCGTCGACCGAGAGTTGGCAAGTTCGTGAACATAAGGGTGTGCGATCCAATAAAATCCAAGTTCAATGGTGGGCACCACATACATCTTGTCCAGCAGATATTCCTGTATCTGCCGCAGGACCTTGTAGCGCTTCTCCCTGTCCAGGGTCCTACGCTGCAGCACAATCAGACGGTCCAACTCGGTATCGGCAATATGTGCCGCATTGCCTCCTCCCTTTGAGTAATAATACTGGTGAAGGGACGCATCAATAGAATCTGAACTCATCCCATTCAGTTGAGCCTGAAAATCACCTTTGCTCTGGTTGGCGAAGTACTGACCTGCGTCGATGAAATCAAGCTTCACCGTGATGCCCGCCTCTTTTAGCTGCCGCGCCGTAACTTCCGCGATACGAGGGTTATCCCATACGGACACGGCCTGGATGGAAAAAACCAGCCCATCCCCGTAACCAGCCTCCTTGAGCAGTCTCTTCGCCTCCGCAATGTCTTTATCCTTGGGCAATCGATAGCCGGGAAGCTTTAATAGCTCCTCCTCCGGCATCGCCCATGCGCTCACGGCAGAAACTCCGGGGGGATTGATTTTGCCCACGCCGAACGCCAGAGCCTTTACCATGTCCTGGCGATTCAATGCGAGATGAATGGCCCGGCGCACACGCACGTCGTTAAACGGCGGCCGATCCACTCGCATGTACACGGCGAAACCGTGAGTTGTCGGGAACCCCTCACCCGCGGCACTTCGTGACTGCGTTACGACAGCTTCGTATTGGGCTTTGTCGGTAACCGTTAAGATATCACTCTGCTTGACGACGAAGCCGGCGAGGCGAGACTGCGGTTCAGGGACAAAGTAGGCCACGATGCCGTCGAGATGGGGCCTGCCCCTCCAATAATCCTCGAAGGCCGTATAGACGATTTTCTCGTTACGGTCAAATGATTTTAATCTCATCGGACCCGTCCCAACCGTGCCCGACACGCCCTTGAATAATTGGCCGGTATCATAAACATGCTTGGGGAAAATGGCCGTCTCGCGCTGGGCCAGGCTCTCCAGCAACGGGGCCATCGGCCCATCGGTGGTAAGCTTGACCGTCATGGCATCTACTTTCTCGATGCTCTTCACTCCGGCCAGGTTGCCTCGCTTCACGCAGGCGTTCTTTGGGTCTCGGATGTAGTTGAGGCTGAATACCACATCATCGGCAGTCAGGCTCTTGCCATCATGCCACTTGACCCCCTTTCGTAAGTGAAAGATATACGTGGTCTCGTCAGGCTGCTCCCACCTTTCCGCCAAATAGGGAACCACCTTCAGTTCCCTGCGGAAGTCTTCGCCCGGCTTGTAATCAAAGCTCACCAACCCCTCATAAATAGCGATCATCGCTTCCACTCCGAAGGCATTGGCATCTCTACAATAATCCAAGGAGCGCGGCGGAGCCCATTGCGTCCTGACTAAAACGCCTCCTCTCCTCGGGGTCGAAGTGGCCGGGGCCGCCAGCGCCTGCCTGACGGCGCCGAAAAATG
>JACPSF010000344.1 GCA_016193385.1 Deltaproteobacteria bacterium | reverse complement strand
TATAGCTCCACTTTCCCCATGAGGGGCAACAGATCTACTTTAGAGAGGCAAAAGGTATGCCAGCTACGCGTTGCGGTCTAATCATACCGGTTCCTAGCTTATAAGCCGACATGAGACGGATCTAAAGCGGCCATCCAGTTTCGCAAACGTAAGAAGGAAATCAACGGTTATTCTTACTTTTCGGATTCGCGGAGCCAGTATCCTTTATGTTTTGTTTATCGAGAATTCCCGAAAGGCCGAAACGGCTCGAGTACTGAGGATTGAGGGAGACTATAGTGAAGGCAAAAAGAAAATTACCATAATCACCCTATCCTCCCTCAAATCCCCCTTTCTCCCCCTTTGGTAAAGGGGGATAGAGGGGGATTTAGGAGAACGAGAGGGGGATTTGATGTCAACTTATTTAATTCCGTCACTATAGGACACATTCAGGAGATCGAGCGCGTCAGAGAGATCCGTGAGATTCTCCAGATCCCGCCAGCGCTCGAGAGCCTGAGATGCCCGGGATTTCCCCAGAACAGTTTCCGCCGCAGTAAGGAATTTCGCATTCACGTCTTTATCCTGCATCGGATTATTACAGTGTCCAAGAGGATCTCGGGGCTCGAACACAATCCTTCTTCCGGAGGCGGTCTTGGCCTCAACCTTCATAGAGACGACCGCCGGATAAATCGCATCTACGGCCTCGTCGATCCGCACACGAATCTTAGCCATGAGCGGTCGAAGCGAAGGATCACGGTAGGCCGTTTATTCAAAGGCTGCGAGGTTAATGGTTCCGTCCACCAAGGTCTTGGCAAAAATGTACGGCAGGCTATGGTCGGCGGTCTCCCTGGTCTTGGGATCCCACTTTTCCGGCTCGCTCCCGATCTCGCTGTGCGCGAATCTGTACGTGCCAATGTTGACCTCTACCAGATCGCGCAAATCAACCTTGGAGCGAAGCTCCAGAGCGGCCCAAACAACGAGCTGAGCGTTGTACTCCACCGGCCAGTACTTAAGCTGGACCTCGGGAGTACGAAAGGCAGCCTCTTTCCCTGCCAGGGCTTCTAAAACAAAGGGGCCGGTGATCAAATCCCAGAGGCCGTGCTTCCCCTCGAATGGCCGGTCAGGACCGGTCATTCCCTCCGTGGCCAGGAGCGCTGCGAATACTCCGTTGCGCGTCGCAAACGCGGTCGCGGTTCCCTTCCAAAGAGAAAGCTCGCCCGCTCTGGTGTTCCGCATGGGTACGTTGGCTACACTGACGATAGCGATGGCTTCCGCCAGGACCTTGGCGGAGAGCTGCAACAGATGGCCCACGCCGGCCGCAGTGCACACCCCGATAACAAACCCTTGATCCCAGCCCTTCATGCGGAGACCGGTTGCGTCATTCAAGCGGACGAAAAGCTCATAGGCCACAACCATACTTGAGAGCAAACGACGGCCATCCGCTTTCGCCGCCTCGGCAATACCCAGAAAGGCCCCTAGGCAATCGCTCGGATGGCCACCCGGATACTGGTCATTGAAGTCAAGGTTGCGAATCATGGCGGTGTTGACGAATGCCGCATCCTGGGCTGTCGTTCTTTCCCCAAACCCCAGGATGCGGCCCACATATCGCTCCGGAATAGCGCCTCGTGCCAGACGGCGTCCGATCCGGGCAGGCTCGCACTCATAGGCTGCGATAGCGCAGGCAAGGCTGTCCACCATTCGCTGCTTTGCGGCGCGGACAACTTCATCGGGTACCTCCGCAAAAGTGAGGCTGGATGCATAGTCCGCGATGACGCGGGTCATGTTGTCCATGGGCTTTTCTCCTTCATGATAAGTCAAAACCTACCGTGGCCACATCGGAAACCGATGTGATCAACATCGAGAATGCAGTAGCGGTGAAGTCGCCCGCAGCTTAGTCATTTCAAGCTCCTGTTGTCAATTTGATCCCGGACTCCCTTGACTTGGCGCTGCCGTAGAAGGTAGATGAAGGTTCTCATAACAAAATAGATCCTAAGAAAGCCCAATGCCAGGATGACGCAGCCCAAGACAGACCCGTCTCGCTTCACCTTTAGAGTATTGGCCGCGCTCAGCCTCGTGGGTTTTGCCCTGCCGCTCGTCTTCGGCGTCAATCCATTCATTCTCATCTTTCTCGCCAACACTTTCCTTTACATGCTTCTTGCGCTGGGCCTTCAGCTCATCTTTGGCTACGCCGGAATGATTCACCTCTCTCAGGCCGCTTTTTTTGGGATCGGCGCGTACGCCTCCGCGTTAGTCACGCGAACCTTCGGCTGGCCCTTCTTGGCGGGAATGGTGACCGCGATCTTGGCCGCGGTGCTGGCGGGCCTGCTGATGTCGCCGATGGTGCGGCTCAAAAGCGTCTACTTCGCTCTGGCCTCGTTTGCCGTTGGCCCCATTACGCAGGTTCTGCTGCGTGAGCTGCCTTTCACCGGCGGTGCAAATGGACTTGGAGGCATCCCTCCGCCGCAAATTGCCGGGCTAAACCTCGAGACCCCCGCGCGCTTCTATGGCTTGACGTTGTTCGTGCTCGTGCTGTTCTACTCGATCTGTCACCTGCTCGCCCGCTCCCCCTTCGGCCTCGCTCTAAAAGCCATCAGACAAAATGAGCTAGCGGCGCGCGCATCAGGGGTCGACGTATCCAAGATGCAGGTCAAGGTAATCTTGATCGGAGTGGGCGCCGCGGGATTGGCGGGATCCCTGGTAGCCCACGTGCAGGGGTTCATCAGCCCCGATATGTTCTCGGTCGACAAGTCTCTGTTCATCATCGGTATCACCGTGGTCGGGGGACTGGGCAGTCTCCCTGGGGCGGTGCTCGGCACCGCCCTCATGATGTTTGTGGCCGAATACGGCCGGCTGTTCGAACAGTATGTGATGCTGATGTACGGGTCGGTGCTGGCGCTTTTCATGATATTCCTTCCCCAGGGGCTGTGGGGACTTGCCGTCGATGCCGCAGCCAAGCTGCGCTTGCACGTGGCACCATGACGCCGACGGATAAACCGCTACTCGACACCAGGGGCCTGTGCAAGTATTTCGGCGGCGTGGAAGCGCTAAACCGCGTCAGTCTTTTGATCCACAGCGGCGAAATCCGAGGCCTCATCGGCCCGAACGGCGCCGGAAAAACCTGCCTTCTCAACCTGCTTTCGGGTTTGTACTCTCCCTCCGGGGGTACCATCGTCTATGAGGGGCTGGATATCACCCGCAAGCCCTCTCGAGTGCGCCCCTACCTGGGCATTGCGCGGACGTTCCAGGTGGCTCAGGTTTGCCCTGAGATGACGGTGCTGGAAAACGTGTTGTTAGGCTTTTATCGGGGGATGGAGCAAAGCGCTCTCGCGGCTATTCTTCGCCCTGGGACGCTCAAGCGCTCCCTCATGGAGTTAGAGAAGGAGGGACGCGAGCTGCTCCGGTTCGTCGAGCTCAGCGAATGGGAACAAGTTCCTGCCGCGCGCCTCGCCTACGGGCAGCGGAAAATCCTAGAGGTCGCCCGCGCGTTGGCGGGAGATCCGAGGTTATTGCTTCTCGACGAGCCGACCGCGGGGCTCAACCCCAGCGAAGTGGAAAAGCTCAAGGGCTACGTGGTCGAGACCAACCGTCGCGGCGCGACGATTTTGCTGGTGGAGCACAACATGAGGTTAGTGATGGACCTATGCCAGCGCGTCACTGTTTTGAGTTCCGGGGCTATCATCTCCGAAGGGAGCGCCGCCGAGATTCAGAGTGACAAGGGCGTCGTTGAGGCCTATCTGGGAAGGCGGTGGAGCCGTGCTTAAGGTGAGCCGGTTATCCTCGGGATACGGCGGAAGTCCGGTTCTTAAAGAGATCTCCCTCGAGGTGCATGAGGGCGAGATCGTCAGCCTGATCGGCGCCAATGGGGCTGGCAAGACGACCACGATGAAAACCCTCATAGGCTTGCTTAAGCCAATCGCGGGAAGGGTTGAATTTCTTGCCGCCGACATCTCAGGCTGTTTCCCGCCCAAGGCCGTGAAAATGGGGATGAGCTTGGTTTTTGAAGGGAGGCGGATATTTCCTTCGCTCACGGTTCTGGAGAACCTCAAGGTCGGCACGTATAATCGGCCCCGTACAGAGGTCCCTTCCCTTCTGGAGACGGCGTTCGGGATCTTCCCTCGCCTGGGAGAGCTTCGCGGACGGCTCGGAGGAAACTTGAGCGGCGGCGAGCAGCAGATGCTTGCTATCGCCCGAGCGCTTATGACTGCGCCGAAGCTCCTGCTCCTCGATGAGCCTTCCATGGGCCTGGCCCCGGTGATCGTCGAGCACATTTTCGATAAGCTCGTCGAACTCAAGCACAAAGGGCTCACGATTCTGATGGTGGAGCAAAACGCGATGCTCGCTCTCGAGATCGCCGACCGAGGCTATGTGCTCGAAAACGGACAGATCATGAAATCCGGGGCCGGCGAGGAGTTGCTCCATGATCCTGAGGTGGAGGAAGCCTACCTGGCGCTCAGGACAGGAGGACATGGGAATGCTCTTTGATCAATTGATCGTGGGCATCACTCTGGGCGCGGTCTATAGCCTGATTGCGATCGGGTTCAGCCTTATGTTCCGCACGGCGGGGCTGCTCAACTTCGCTCATCCGGAATTCATGATGGCCGGGGGTCTGCTCGGGTATACACTTTCCTCCCAGGTCGACCTTTCCCTTTACCTGGCGATTCCGCTGGCTTCCCTGGGGGCGGGGCTGCTGGCGGTTCTGGTCGGACGAGTCGGCATCGCTCCCATCCGCCGCCGCAACGCCCCCTTGGCGAATCAGATCATAGCCACGCTCGGCTGGGCCGCCGTCTTGAGCAACGGAGCGATGATTCTTTGGGGCCCTATTCCGCTGGCTTATTCCCGCCGTTTTCCCGGAGGCGTCTTTCGTTTAGGCGATGTTCCGATTTCATCCGAAAAAGTCGTGATCCTCCTCTTAGCGGTTGGCGCAATGGCCGGGCTGCATTTTTTCTTTCGCAGCACTCGCCTGGGCTACGCGATGCG
>JACPSF010000107.1:16588-59554 GCA_016193385.1 Deltaproteobacteria bacterium | reverse complement strand
AGAAATTGAATCTGATCGTTCTTTAGGTCAGAAGACACTCTTCTGGCCATCTCAACGAAAAGATCACAACCTTTCCTGTACGAGACCGCACCGGACCCCCCGACGACGACTTGATTTTCTGTATAACCTAAGCGGTTCCGGTAAATCTTTCGCGCAGCTAGGTCCTTCACCGGCGGCAAGAGAGATTCTGCAGATACAGTCAGAAGGTCTCTCTTAAGTCCTCTTTCGATTAACAAGTTCCTGACGGTAGAACTGGCCACCACGATCTTGTCTGAAGCGTTAAGCTTTTGAATATGCGCCTCAGTTAGCTTTGCGGGATCCGACACTGCGGAAGGAAACAGATGGACATAATAAAATACCTTTGTCTTTCCCGTGTATTTTCGTAAATCCGCTAAGGGTAACGACACGCTGTTGGAGTAAATAAGGTCTGGCTTAAAATCAGAGCAAATCCGCTTGAGCTTAAAGCGAACGATAGACTTTTGGGGGAACCTTAGAAGAATGCCATCCAATCGCCTTACGCACTTGTTCCAGATTACTCCCCTCGACGGAATGACTTTGTTAAGAACAGTAAACTTGACTCCAAGACGCTCTAATTCTGCAGAGATTACAGAGAGTTTTTTATCGTCATATCTAGAAAAGATAACCCGAATATCGAAGAGATTCTTATTCCAGAGCTTCAGTACGTCCATGCTGAATCTGGTTGCGCCGGAGTAATTTGCAGACGCGATAAAACAAAGCACCTTTATCTTCATCGACACGCTATTCGACAATTGTGGGAGCCGGCAAAGGGACAATGAATTTTCCCTTGAATCCTTTTGCCCTGAATTTCGGAATAATTTCCTTTTGAATATGCCAGGAAAGAAGAAGGCCGTAATCCGGTTGATTGCTGCCGAACAGGACCGCTTCGTCTACAACTTTTATATGTGTTCCCGGAGAGAACCTGCCTATCTTGAGGGAACTTCTTTCCGTAATGCACTCAAGTATGTCAGGCCCGATCTGGCAGAAGTTAAGGAGCGTCACGGCTCTCGCCGGAAAAGTGAGGCCCATGATCCTCTGTCCTTCCGCACGGATGCCGTGCAGTAGATCCAAGAGGCTTCGTCTATGTTTCTCCACTCTTGCTGCAAACTTTCTGTAGGTCTCCGCGTTAGAAAGGCCAAAATCCTCCTCTTGCTGGAGAAGGGACGAAACCGACTTTGAAATTGGATAAACTCCCTTCTTACACGCATAAACCCGAATTGAGCCGCTGTGAGTGGGGATCCGCTCCACATCAAAAACGTCCATCTCAAATCGGCCGAGCAAGTCAATCAGATGGCGCATCGAATAATACCGGGAATGCTCGTGATAGATAAAATCGTACTGGAGCTCGGAAATCAGATTGAGCACGTAGTGGGATTCGCTTACGAACACGCCCGAATCGGTCAACAGATGTCGGATGCCGCGCAAAAACGAGTCCAGAGCGGAAACATGTGCGAAAGTATTTAGAGCCGCAATGAGTGTTGCCTGTCCATGTTCCCTAGCGATGTTGATGGCGAGCTTTTCGTCGAAGAACTCTCGGACTGTGGGCAACCCTTTTTCTAAGGCGATTTTTGCGACATCGGATGGGTCTACACCCAGTATTTTTACTTTGTATGGCAAGAACGCTTCGAGGAGGGCTCCGTCGTTGGAACCTATCTCGACTACGAGGTCATTACTAGTAAGTTGAAACTTCTTCGCGGACTCTGCGGCCAAGGACCGCATGTGGGCTTTGAAGCTTTCCGACAAGGCGGCAATGTGATGATAATCGTCCGTAAAAAGCACTTTGGGATCTACCAAATGGCCCAACTGCACCAGACCGCAGGCGGAACAATAATGGCAGTGAAGTGGGTACGACATTTCGGCGTTAAACTGTGCTTCGTTCAAAAAAATGCACGGCGGGTGGTTTCCCAAATCTAGAAAACGATATAGCTTATCGCTAAAACAGACCTGACAACGCATATTCCCCCCTTGGGATTCGATCAATCTAATACAATCGTTTTATCTAAACGCGAAGACTCGTACGCGGCTTCAACAATCCTCAATGTTTCAATACCGTCGGATGTGCCGGTCAATGGATCTGACCTTTCTCGAACACATTCAAGAAAGTGGCGGATTTCGAGTTCCAAAGGCTCCTGGAATCTTAGTTCTGGATGGATGACGCCTCCGTCGTAGGCTTCATAACGGTCTCCAGCCCTTACGTGTCTTTTCCTGTGAACCGCCATCTGTTGATTCAATAAGTCCACGAACAAAGATCCTTGTGTTCCGATGATGTCAAACGTTCTCCACTTTCCAGGCGTGAAGTAATCCGATTCGATGATGGTGAACTCAGAACCGTATTCAAGCCTAATGAGGCTGAAGTCGTCCAGTTTGGTCCCTAACAGATGTGCCGTTTTCGCCCAAACCGTCGTCGGTGTCCTCCCAATAAGGTAGTTGGATAAGTAAACAAAATGGATCGCTGTCGTGGCCAAAATTCCCGCATCATGCTCTTGAAACCTGAACCCCATAAAGCGTCCCCGCAGGAACCGCACCTTCCCAAGTTCCTTCTCGGCAATAAGCTTCCTGGCGTATTCTGCGGCGGGGTTGTATCGAAAAAGGTGGCCCACCATGACAATTCTTGACGCCTCGCGCTTTAGTCTGTCAATTTCTTTCGCTTCTTCCAAAGTCTGGGTCAGAGGCTTTTCGACCAGGATGTCCTTACCGGCCAAAAGGGCAGCCTTAGCCACATTGAAGTGGTTATATGTTGGGACAACAATATCCACTGCGTCGGCCTCTTCCATGCCGCGATAATCGGAAAATGTTTTAACGCCATATTCTTTGGCCGTATCTCTCAACCTTTGTTCACTCTCATCTTGTACGCCGACAAGCCTGCAAAGTCCTTCAGATTGCAGCCTCAGCAGGGTTCTGAGGTGGTTCATACCCCATCTCCCCACTCCGATTTGCAGAACTGCCGGAGCATTTTTCATAATTTGATGATAAGAATCCCCTTGTGAATGGTGATCTGCCAAGAACTCAAAATTACCCCGACCGGCCGGTGCCACTTACGGAACCTGTCAATGAAATGAGACACTTCCCGGTTCCAAATTACTGTGCAAGATTCTGTGTCATCTCGTTTTGACCCCTAGGTAGATCCCTCCCCGACTCCGTTGCGTCCGTTATAGGGCAATTGTGGAAGCCGTTTTTCTGGCTGAAGCTCCCAACGGGCGATTGGTTGCTGGAATTTCCCTCCTTGGGCTTGTTAATCCAGACCTGCTCGGGCAGGGCTGGCGGCGCGGGCCGGCCGCGAACGAATCGCTCCGGGTGTTTCTCAAAAGCACCCTGTAGCACCAACGCCCTGTGCTCCCGGCGTTGCTCAGCTTGCCCAGTGTGAACTTCAAAGGGAGTTAGAAATCCTAAACCACTGTGATGATGCTCCTGGTTGTACCAGGGAAAAAACTCCCCGCAGAATCCTCGGGCATCCTGGTATGAGCCAAACCTCTCGGGAAACTCTGGGCGGTACTTCATCGTCTTGAACTGGCTCTCCGAATACGGATTGTCGTTGGAGACGTGAGGACGGCTGTGGGTCTTGGTCACTCCCAGCTCCGCCAAAAGAAAGGCCACCGGCTTGGAGGTCATCGAGGAGCCCCGATCCGCGTGAAGCGTGAGCCTTCCGGGCTCGATTTGCTGGCGCTCTAGGGTCTGCTCAATGAGTCGCTGGGCCAACTGAGCCGATTCCCGATACGCCACCATCCAACCCACCACATAACGGCTGAAAATATCCAGGATCACGTAGAGATAAAAATAAGTCCACTTGGCCGGACCCAAAAGCTTGGTGATGTCCCACGACCACACCTCGTTGGGCCGACTCGCCAACAGCTCGGGGGCCGCATACCGCGGATGACGAACTTGATCTCTGCGCTCCCGCACTTCGCCATTCTCAGCCAGGATGCGGTACATGGTGCGCTCCGAGCACAGATACTGCCCCTCATCGAGAAGCGTGGCATACACCTGGGCCGCAGCCTGATCGCAAAACCGCTCCTCGTTGAGAACAGTCAACACGTTGTGGCGCTCCTCACAAGACAACGCCCGGGGATGAGACCGCTCGGTCCTCTGGGGAGCCGTTGGACTCTGAAACCGGTAGTAACTCGCCCGCGCAATCCCTAAAGCCAGGCAGATCGGCTTGATCCCAAATAATCTGTCCTGCTTGCCGATCACCGCCATCAGTCCTTCTCGCCGCTCCTGTTCAGTTCGATCCCCAAGATCTCGGAGACTTTTTTTTGGAGATCCACCAATCCCTCGGCCCTCTCCGCCCGCCGCTTAAGCCGGGCGTTCTCCCGCTCCAGAACCCTGACCCTCTCGGCTAACGGATGCCTCGGCTTAGGCAATGGCCCGCGCTTGCGAGACAACCCCTCCAACTCCCCCTTCTCCCCCTGCTTACGCCACTGGGTCAGGTTGGAGGAGTACAGCCCTTCGCGCCTAAGAAGGGCCCCGATCTCCCCACGACCACTGCAAGCCTCCGCTTCCCGCAATATCCGCAGCTTGTACTCCGCTGTAAATCGGCGCCGCTCAGGCTTGGCCATCACTTCCACCTCTGATGAAGATAACGCTGTGATACCCGCTGTTCCCACCTTCGACTCCTTACTCGCCCTCTATCCTACACTAAACTCAAGGCGGGTAAGTGTCTCATCTATATTGGCAGAGAGGGCTTAGCAGGGTCGTATCCGGATCATATCACGGTTTAAGTCGGCGATACTGGGACATCCGATATTGGCCATGATGCTTAACATCTCTTCACGGAAGAGCTCCATGGTGAGACGGACTCCATCGGCTCCACCCACGGCCAGGCCATAGACGATGGAACGTCCCAATCCCACCGCCTTTGCTCCCATGGCGAGGGCGCGAACTACATCCCCTCCCCCGCGAACACCTCCGTCAACGATAATGTCCGTCCCGGAAACGGCCTCACGCACCTCCTCCAAGGCTTCCAGGGGCGCAAGCCCGGAATCTACCTGACGCCCGCCGTGATTCGAAACCCAAACGGCGTCGGCTCCGTGCTCCCGGGATAGCCTGCCGTCCTCTCCCGTCATAACCCCCTTGATAATAAGTGGTACTTTAGTAATACTCCGTAACCACTTGATATCCTTCCAGGTTGTCTTCGCATTCGTCCCGTGGTCAGGCGGCGGCGGATTGGTGGTCCGGCCAAACTTGCGGGCATTGTAGCGGTTCTCCCGATCTCGATACCGTATCCCTCTGGTCGGCGCGTCAGCCCCCACGCAAATACCCTCGACACCCAGCGCCTCGGCCTCCCGCACTTGCTCTTCTATCCAATTGCGCGGGCCCATAAAAAAGACCAAGTACATCAGCCTGGCGCGAGGGGCCGCGGCGCGGATTTCCGATAATTTCAGCCTCGCCATGGCGCTGACGCAGAGAATAGAGCCGATCCCGGTTATGCCCTGGGCGATGGCTTCTTCGCCACCGTCGTCATAGATGGTAAGACCACCCAGCGGGCATACTATGACCGGCACGGGAAGATTCAAACCGGCCACCTGGGTGGTGAGATCTACGTGAGAGACATCGCGGAAGATGCGCGGCCTGAGGGCTACACGCTCGAATGCCTGACGGTTACGCTGAAGAGTCAATTCGTTTTCGGTGCCGCACTCGAGCCAATCCCAAGCATGATCATCTATCTTGCTGCGAGCAGCGCGCTCAATCTCTCGCAGCGTACGAAACTCAATCATACTCAGAATGCTCCTTGAGGTACTTCAAAGCCTGTTCGGCCAAAAAGAAGTCGAATTCCGTGTGAATGTCGATGGAGGTAGCCGAGTCGGAGTTGGGAATGATTTCGACCCGGTCTCCGATACGACGGCCCTCGCGCCACAACCAGGCGCGGCTTGCGCACGCCAGCCCCGTGTCTTCGCGATATATGACCTGGCGAACCTGGCGCGAGCTATAGCTGCGCATCCAGGGAAGCAGTCGCTCATAGCTTCCGTCTTCCCTTTTCTGCCAGTAGTTCTTAGAAGTGGCGTGAGCGGAGAAGGCGCTTTCAATCTCGGGCCGCTCATGGAGAATACGCACCGCATGGGTTATCCACGCGGGTTGGCGGAAAATGTCGGTCGCCGTGAGAAAAACGCAGATATCGAAAGTCCGTCCGGTCGATTTTTCGTATGCCAGCAAAGCATGCTGCAAGGTGGCTTCGGTCGTCGCCAAATCATCGGCCAGCTCTCTGGGGCGAAGAAACGGCACTTCCGCACCTGCTTTGCGCGCCACTTCGGCGATCTCTTCATCATCCGTGGTCACCAGCACCGTATCCACCACCCCGCTTGCGACCGCCGCCTCGATCGGATAGGCGATCAGCGGCTTGCCCAGTAACGGCCTTATATTCTTACGCGGCAGACCTTTGGAGCCGCCACGGGCAGGGGTAATGGAAATAACCTTAGACGCCATAGCCTGAAACTTCCTGCTACGCGCAGGACCCGGAGAATCGATACCGCTGTGGCTCTAGATGGCAGCCTGCTGAAGGGATTCAATCAGACCGAGGAGCCGCATACTGTCCATCGGCGTGGCCGCGATTTCCCTGCCCTCGCCGGTAGTGAAGGCCCGCATCTGTTCCACAAAACCCGGCTTGCTCGACGAATCCGCGATGCTCTCAAGAATCGGCTTAGGGCTATAGCGGCGGATCCGAACCTCCGGCGTGGGCTCAAGCACCTCGTATCCGCGGCAGGCGACCAAGCGTTCCATTGGGGAAAGCAGCCAAGCCGTGCGGTCGTCAAAGCGGAAACGGATACCCACGGGAACGGGATCCTCCGCGTTCATGGAGAACGCGACCGGTATCCCCTGCTTCGTCCGCAGGAGGCCGTTCAAGGATCGAAAGGGCCCGGGATATCCCCGTTCCTCGTGCCCATATATGGTTACGGGCGACATCGCGCCAAGGAGGTAAAGAACTACATCCAGGATATGGCAGGAGGAATAGGCAAGAATATGCGGTATGATTTCCGCACTGTAGCGCTCGACCAGTCTGTCCACGGACTCCGATACGGTGATCTCTACCGATTTCAGTCCTCCCCGATCCAGGCGCTCTTTCAGCCTTTGCACGGGCGCATAGAAGCGTCGATTGAAGCCGACCAATTTATTTTCCAGTTTGACATCGCTCCGGTCGAGCACGGCCCGCAGCGCCTTTGTGGAGAGGGCTATAGGCTTTTCTATGAGAACGGGCTTCGGGGTCGAAAGCAATTTGGGAAGCCACTTCTCCGTGAGATTCCAAGGCAGGCAGGCTACGACGGCGTCAACCTGGGGATCGACCAGCAACGCCTCCCCGACGGGCTCGAAGCGCGCCTCGGGCGCCGCTAGCGTAAAATCCCGCCAGCGCCGCGAGGAGGTGCCAGTGGAACATCCGGCCGCAACATCGTGGTCCAACGCATGCAATGCCGCGACGTGGTCCAAGGCTATATTGCCCGCGCCCAGGATGCCCACCCGCAGAGAACGAGCCCCAGCCATTACGGGGGGCCCTTCTTGCCGCCATAGAACTCTTGCCAAGCCTTAAAGTGCTCGCCGCCCTGAAGCGTCCCCACCACGTCGCACACGTTGCAGGGCGCGAACCTGCGATCTGCGGCCGCCAGCCGCTGGCGAACCGGGGTCAGGATCTTCCCGGTCCATATATCGACAATATGCTGGTCTCGCACGTTGCCGACGATCAGCTTTTTTCCCCAATCATGGGGGCACAATAAAACCTCGCCCGTGTGATCTACCATCATACGGTAATGAGTATAGTAGCACTGATGATTCATGGGCTCCTTGAGAGGAGCTACCTCGACCTCCTTAAGGATGACCATGCCCGCCCGATTCGTCAGGTTGATGCCATACTGCTCCCCGGGCGGCAGATAGCGCTTTCTGAGAATGACCCGTTCCGAGTCTACCTCCGCTTCCCTGATAATTGCTTGAAAGTGGGGGATTTGCTCGGGGCCATCGTACATGCTGATGAGAAGCGTGTTCAGTCCCGCGTCAAACAGGGCCCGCAGCTTTTGCGCCTTAACAAAATCGCCGTTGGTGACGATTTCGACCCGGCAGCGGGGCAGGATCTCCTTCGACGACCCGACAAACTCGACGAGCTGCTTATGATAAAACGGCTCGCTGAAGCCGGAGTACGAAAGGCCTCCGGTATAATCGATGTCCTTGAGGTCGGTTAGAACCTTGCGATAGAGTTCCAGGGATAAAAATTCCGCGACGTTCGGGTAAATTTTCGGATCCACCCGAGGGCAGAAAACGCACTCCCGATTGCACAGCCCGCATATGCTGAATTCGATATGAGAAAAAACCGGCGAACCGTCCAACAATCTAGCCGCCCGCTTGAGGTGAGCATTCTGGACAGCGTTCTTGCGCTCAATGTTAGGATCCATGAACGACATACCCCTCGCCCCTTATTACCGGGCCCGAGGGTCCGACGTTTCCGATGCTGAGGCGACTTTCATCGCCGAGGTCACCGAGCGAATTTAACGCCTACCTTTCACGGAAAGGCGCAGAAGAGCTTCTCATTTTTAGAATATCTCTGTAGTCATACAACGGCATCCTGCAGGCGTAGTCGGGGCCGGTCAAATCCTTCTTCAGGATCAAATTCAAATCCCAGTCGCCCTCCCGATTCAGGGTCTGCTCCATCCACACTATCTGAAAGCTTGCCATTCTACAGAAATGTTCGAAGATTCTGTCGGAGTAAAAATAGAGGTGAGTGTACTGCAGCTGGTCGTGGTCCGGAGGCAGGCTGAAAATTTCTTTCATGTTGGGGACCTCGACGTAGACGATGCCATCGTCTTCCAGATCTTGACGGAGCCCTTTGAGGAAGGCGATCGGATCTTTGGCGTGCTCAATGACTTTGATGGCCGTGATGAAATCAAACCGGAGGTCGAAAAGTTGCGGCTCGTAAAATTGACTTTTAACGAGAATCCCAAGTCGCCTCGCCGCCAGCTCGGCGTACGATCTCGTCGGCTCCACACCATAGGCCTCCCACTTGCCCTCGGCATAGTCGAGAAAAGTCTTGACGAAGACGCCGCCCCCGATTCCGACGTCGTAAATGGTGCGATGTTGCGTTGCCGGGCCGTATTTGGCTATCAAAAGGTTGAGCTTTCGAACTTTTTGATAGTTCAGACTCTCACTTTTTGGGAGGGTAGTGATTCTGTCAAAATAGTGGTCCGGTGTCTCATTGCGAAAGTCCGTATCACGGAAGCGCTCATACATCACGGCAATTTCGTCGTCCGTAAGCGTAGGTGAATGGAAAACGAAACCGCAACTTTCGCATACAACAATCGCCCGATACTCTTGGTTGAGCTTTGGATTTACCAGATTAAGGTAATGGTCGTCGCAGTCTTGGCGAAGAATCTCATGGTGTTGGGAACCGCCGCAGACATAACAACTTTTTTTTACCACGGTCTTAGCTCTGTTTTTCTACTGCCCAATCCAAGCAAGCTGCTAGCAAGAAGGCCCATCGCATCCCGAAAAGTTCAGGTGGCCTCAGCATCGTTCAGTAACACCTCGCAGAGTTTCAAATCAATCTCGGTATCCGCATCTATCGATACTTCGTCGGACACGATAACGGCAACCATGTTCGAGGTATCCAAAAAGCTGCCTTCGTAGATCGCCCGAGGCTTAATGGCATCGACAAGACCATTAATCCGGTATACCGGGGGCAACAGCTGCGACTGATAGTAATCGGCCACTTTAATTCCATTTACGAACGGACGAGCCCGGCCGTCGTCGGATAATCGGTACATCCAGTACGGGTGGTAAACCCCATCGACGCGGGACATCGTCCGCACCACATCTGCGTTCGTATCCACCATTCGCTGGACAACTTCCTCGATAATCTCAGGCGTCTTAAAAGGGGTGGTGGGACGCAGGTTCAACACGAGGTCAGGCACATAACCCTCGTGTTCCTTGAGCCAATCCAGTGCATGTCGAAAAACAGGCTGATCCGGGGTGTCGTCCTGAGCCAACTCCGAGGGGCGCATGAAGGGAACTTCGGCTCCATACTTCTGGGCGATATGAGCAATCTCATCATCGTCGGTGGATACGATCAACCGATCGATGCACCGGGCCCGCAGCGCGACCTCTATGGTATAGGCAATGAGGGGCTTTCCTAACAAGGGGCGGATGTTCTTTTTGGGAACTCTCTTGGATCCTCCCCTCGCCGGGATGATGCCTAAAGTTTTCATGCCCCTTGGGAGTACTAAAACAGGGTGTAAATAAATGGAGCCACGGCGCTGCTCTGGGTGAAGACGATTAACGATCCAAATAGGATGAGAAGAACCACCAGCGGGATCATCCACCAGAGCTTGTTGGTCCAAAGGAATTCCACGAGCTCCACGGCAATGCCAAAGCGACTGGATAGATCCCTAAGAATGCCCAATTTGTTCCTCTTTAACCCCTGGCGCTAGTTCCTCAAATCTTTTTCGATAACGAATCGATCCAGAACCAACACGTCCATCTGGCTTCGCCGGAACGTGCTCAAGGCCTCAGCCGGCGTATTCACAATGGGTTCACCCTTCAAGTTAAACGAAGCGTTAAGGACCACAGGAACTCCCGTGAGCTCACCAGGAAAAGCGAAAGTAGGAGCCTGGCCTGGAAAACTCCGAGCGCGTGCGCGACCGCCTTCCAGCGCTCCCAAACAGCCCGACCCACGCGTGACCAAATAGCAGCGCTCATTTGCGTTACCCAGTTAACCGATTCTGGCGCCTCGGGTTGGGTCGCTGTTCCTTAGAGCCAGCTTTTTTAGCAGAGCGGGCAATCTCCTTTAGGCTATTCACGACGTAGTCCTGATCTTCGATAGTCAGTCCAACCCAAAGGGGTAGGTCGATTAATTGGCTCCAGGCCTGGAAGCTGACAGGATACGATTCTTGACGGTAACCAAATCGCTTCTCGTAGTAAGGCTGAATATGGATAGGAGGGAAGCTCAGCCTGGTGTCGATTCCTCGTGCCTTTAGCTCCGATACCACCCAATCCCGATCCAGGTCCCCCCGCAGGGAGACCGCATACATGTACCAGGCGTGCCGGTCAACATATTCGGGCACGAACGGAGGCGCGATATCGGGATCGTTTCTGAAGGCGTCGTTGTACCGCGCCACGATTTCCTCTTTCGCCGCGAGAAGATGCTCGACCCTTTTGAGTTGTTCCAAGCCAAGCGCCGCCTGTATGTCGGTCATGCGGTAATTATACCCGAGATGGATGTGGTGGTAACGCCAGTCCTGCCCCTGATTGCGGAGCTGTCTCAACAAAGCAGCGCAGTCCGCGTCATCCGTCGTGATCATTCCTCCTTCCCCGGTAGTGAGGTTCTTGTTGGGAAAGAAACTGAAGACATGCAGCGGCGCAATCGACCCAACTCTTCGCCCTTTATAGACCGCTCCCAGCGATTCGGCGCTATCCGCAATCAGCCTCAAGCCGTGTCTCTCGGCGAAAGCCATCACAGCGCCGTAATCGACCGGCATGCCGTTCATATCTACCGCGATGACGGCCCGTGTCTTAGGGGTAAGCCGGCGCTGCGCATCCTCCAGGGAGACGTTGTAGGTCAGTGGAGCACATTCCACCAAAACAGGAGTAGCGCGCTCATAGAGGACTACGTTGGCCGTCGAGATGAAAGTGATATCGGGTACTAAGACCTCATCACCCTCGCCAATCCCCGTCGAGATCAATGCCAGATGCAGAGCCGTGGTGCCGTTATTGACCGCGACGGCATGTTTGGCGCCCACGTACGCGGCAAACGCCTCCTCGAACTCTCTGTTCTTTTCCCCCGTGCTGACCCAGCCGGACTTCACCACTTCGTAAACGGCCCTTGCCTCTTCCTCTCCGATCCAGGGGTTCGCCAGCGGAATATTTCTCATCCTGTAGTCTCCCTGCGCTCGTCTTGCGGATTGAATTCAGCCCTGAGGTACCACGCAACCGTCTCCTTCAGACCGTCGGTTAAAGACCATTCGGGTTCAAAACCCAGGTCTCTTATCTTAGCGATGCTTGGGCATCTTCTGGTCGTCCCGCCCAGCGGCCTCTCGCTCCTCTTCAAGGAAATTCCAATTCCCAGCAGTTGAGCTAAACGCGCGGCCAACTCTCGTATGGCGATCTCCTCTTCGGTACCGATGTGATAGATCTCGCGATTTTTGCCTTTAACGGCGCACTGAATCAGTTCGCCTACCGCGTCGTGAATATAACAGAAGGCCCGTGTCTCTTCCCCGGTGCCCTGAATGGGCAGCTCGATCTCCCTAATGGAAAACTCTCTGCTGAGATCTTTCATGCGAAGAATCATCTGCGGTATCACATGGGCCGCGCCCATATCTGGACCGTACACGTTATGGGGTCGGCAGATCACGGTTTCCAGCTTGCTTTTCGCTGGATAATGCAGGGCCAGCAATTCCGTGATAATTTTCGTGCCGCTGTATGAGAACCTTGGGTTTTTGATGTCCGGAATGACGATCCGCTCATCCTCGGGCGTGGGAACTCGTGTCGGCTGCTGATAGACTTCCGAGGACGAGGTTACGATGTACCGCTTAACGTCGCATCGGAGGGCGGCGTCCAAGGTATTCAGGGCGCCTTTGACTCCCACCCCCAGCACCTTTTCGGGAAATCTGTAAAAGTTCTCTGTTCCGTTAATGAACGCCAGGTGAAAGAGCGTGTCGATGCCTTCTACGACTCGCAAGACCTGATCCGAGTCAACGACGTCGCCTTCTACGTATTCAATCCTATCCAAATAGGAGCCCAACCTGCGAACATCACGCCGGACACAATTATCCAATACCCGGACCCGATTCCCTCCTTCCACCAGGCGCTTGACGAGATAGGAACCTATGAATCCAGTCCCACCAGTGACTAACACGTTTCCCAGGGCCTTCGTGCTCTCTACCTGCACCCTACCCCCAGATAGACGAGGTGTTCGATTTCTTTGATATCCCTTGGGTCAAATGTCCGCCACCCATCCACAAACAAGCAAGGTTTCTTTGTAGTCATGAGGAGAGTAAAAATATCCACCACTCTGTGGCTTTTATGGTTATTCATGATGATGACGGCATCCGCGCCTTCAAAGCCTTCGGCTAAGGATACAGGGGTTACCGCAAACTGAGATATGTCCCCGGGCCCGGCAACGGCGTCATAACCAAAAAAGCAGGAATCAGGGTAACCAAGCCAACGCAGCTCTTTTAAGAGCGCTAGGGTTGCAGAGTCTCGCGTATCCGAAGTTTCCGGCTCGCCTTTAAAAGCGAAACCGATCACGAAGATCTTCAGTGATTTCTTGCCTAAACGCTTGAGCTCGCGGTCGATCTCCCTTGCTATTCGAAATGGAATAGACTCGTTTACCTGTCGGGACAGGCCGACTATTGTCGGCTGGGCACTCAGATCCTTGCAAGAGTACTGGAGCAGATAGCCATCTTTTGTCAGACACGGACCGCCAACACCCGGACTAGGGACAGGAATCTTGTCCCGATCGTAGCTGTCATTAGCTGCTTGGACTAATTGGTGCATATCTAGACCCAACTCTTTGCATATCAGCGCCATCTCATTGGCGTATGCAAATTTGACGTCGCGAAAGGTGTTGTTCATAATCTTGACCATCTCCGCGACTTCCAGGGAGCCCACGTCTATAATCGTGGAGGTGATCTCGCCGAATAGCCTGGAGGTCAGCGCGGCGCTCTTCTTGTCATAACCCCCGATGATCTGCGGCAACTCTCTGAGTTCCGGCAGGGCGATGCCCGCCGCCGTCCGCTCCGGAGCAAAGCTCAAAAAATAGTCCGTCCCTGCCCGCAAACCCGAGGCCGTGTTCAGGGCAGGAAGAACCAGACGGCGAGTCGTCCCTACGGGCACGGTCGACCGCAGGATCACTAAATCTTCAGACTTGATGTGCCTGCCGATCATCGTTGCCGCCGTCTCCACGCAACTCAGATCCGGAAGCTTGGTTTCTTTATCCACCGGGGTCCCGACGGCGATCATATAAACGTCCGCGTCGATTCCGTCGAGGTAGTTGACCGGGAACAGCCGTTTGCCCAGATTCCGGTGCAGATAAGCTTCGAGACCGTTTTCGTGAAAGTGACTGCGACCATCGTTAAGTAACTTTATAATATGCGCATCGATGTCAAACCCGAAGACTTTGAACCCGATCTCAGCCAAAACGACCGACAGGGTCAGTCCAACGTAACCTAATCCCACAACACAGATTCGTCGCGACTTCACGTCCAGCGCGACATTCTTGTCTTTGAATGATAAAATACCTTTGACTCTTCCATCCTCGCCAACCACCGGAACCATCGAGATCTTCTCGTTGAGCAGCGATAGCATCGTCTCCCGGGTCAGGCCGTCCCGCGCCACCACAGGCGAAGGGTTCATAACGACCCTCACCGGATCGTTGACAGAGCGTCCCTTAAGAAGACCCCTCCGAATATCGCCATCGGTGACGATCCCGACCAGCCGTTTCGCTTCGTCCACTACGAGCGCAAACTTTGACGCGGAGTCGTTGATGGCCTTTAGGATTTCCAGGATGCTCTGGTCCTCCAGGACCATGATGGAGCTGATGTCGTAATTCAACGCAGCGTGCCTCCCTTAGCTATGTCGCCGTCGCTCCAACCGTGCCTATCCCGAGATAGATCGGACCGCCCGAACCGGTTTTGGCTTTCACCGGTTAGGTCCTTTGGCCGCCTTTTCGAGAAGCCGGTATTGCTCTCTGATTTGGGCGATGGTTTGGTCGTGAACCTCAAGGATATGGTAAGCCCCTTTATAGTGGGGGGTGTAGGGGAGAAACCAGTACTTGTCAGTAATCGGATGGTTTGTATCTTCGCTTCCATCGTTGTCGCTGTGATGGATTCCATGGACGTGCTCCCTCAACGCTCCCAGAAAAACTTCTGGGCGAAAGCCCAGGGTCAGGGAGCTCACCTTCAGGTGACCTGTATCCAGGAGAACACCGAGTGCTGGGTTTTTGACTGCCTTCATGAGCCGACCCATTTCATCAAAGGAAGCGCATAGGAGAGGATGCTGGCCCGAGGGAGAGACGTTCATCGGCGCAACAACATTGTTTTCTACCAGGAACTTGATATTGAGTCTGCGGGCCTCCTCCGCCAGGAACTTAACCGCCTCCACGAATCGGCGCCAGTATTCCTCGCGGGGGCGCTCATTCTGAAGCGGCAACTTCTGGCCTAGATCCGCAGGCGCCGGATCGACGCAGAAACCCGCGTGGGCGGAATAAAACGGCGCGCCCGCCATTGCGGCCATGCGCAAGGCCTTCTTACAGTGCTCAATAGATCGCTCTCGTATCTCCTCGCGCAGACTCGCGAGGTTCAGAACAAAAGGCACTCTGGGAGCCGGGAAGTAATTGTGGGGTATCCGTGGACATGTCGCTTCGTAAAAGATCTCTTCCATATCTGGGCGATACGGAAGCCCTGAACTAAATTCCAGGTGGAGGCCTGCCTCTCCGGCCAGACAAACAATATCTTCAATCGGCCGACCTCGGAAAGCCGTCGTACTCACGGCAAACTTCATCGCGACTTCCCTCTTCTAACCCTGGCGGGAACCCCATAGGCGACCACATTATTTGGCAGGTCGGATACGACGACCGAGCCCGCCCCCACGATAACGCCTTTCCCGATCTTGACTTTGTCTATGACGCTCGTACCAATGCCCACAAACGTCCCTTCTCCCACCACCACGCGGCCGGCGAGGCGCACACCCGGAGCAATATGAACATGGTCCTCTAACCGGCACTCATGGTCCACGATGGAACCCGAATTGACGATGGTATTTGAGCCGACGGTCGCGTTGGCCCCTACCAAGGCCCCCATGCACACCACGCAACCGTCCCCGAGCCTAGCCGACCTGTCCAGATAGGCCGTTGGGTGAATCAGCGTTGGAAGCTCAAACGCGGCTTTCCTAAATGAGTGATACAACCCTTTTCGTTCCTCGTTATCCCCCACTGCGACGACCGCATGACCGGCCCGTTCTCTAGTCGGCTGAATATCTTTCCACGAGCCGATAATCTTATACCCTCCGATGTCTTCTTCCGTCGCGCCAAACTCGCGATCGAGAAGACCCACGATCTGCCAGCGCTCCAGTCCCTCCAGGAGCGAAATGATCACCCTCGCATGTCCCCCTGTCCCAACGATAACGACCTTCCTCTTTTCAGAACTCATCTACCATTCGATCATTTCCGCCGTCAGCGGAGTGTCCGCGGGGATGTTTACTTTGGCCTTTTTTCCCAGCACCTCCTTGAGCCTTCTCGGCTCGATCCCGACCGCAGGTCTCTTGAATTCCACATGGTCCCGGGAAATAGGGGTTCCGGCAGCAATAGTTCTGGTCGCAACAATGCTCCGCCTCATTCCGGCTATATTCCTGCGCTCGGCCTCCGCCGGCGCTTTGACGTGACTTCCCAACGCTGTTTCCACGCTCCGAATAGCCTGAACGAATCGCGCCAGGTCCGCCGGCTCCAAAGAGCAGGAGTGATCGGGGCCCGGCAAGGTCTTATCCAAGGTAAAATGCTTCTCCACCACCACCGCCCCTAATGCCACGGCGGCCAGGGCTGAATAGTCGCTCCCGGTGTGGTCTGAATACCCGACCAGGACTTTCAACGAATCCGCCATCGAGGCCATGGCCCTTATATTCGCGTCTTCTACGGAAGAAGGGTAATTGGTCGTGCACTGGAGGATGACCACCTGACTATTTCCTGCCCGGCATATGCTCTCTAGACCCTCTTGGACCTCACTCAACGTACACATGCCCGTGGAGACAAACATCGGCTTACCGAATCTCGCCACATGTTCCAGGAAGGGGGTCTCTACCATCTGGCCCGAGGCGATTTTAAAGGCGTCCACCCCGTGTCGATGCAATAAATCTACGTCAGCAAAATTGTACGGCGTGGATAAGAATTGGATGCCGAGATGCTTGCATAGCGCCATCAATTCCGGATAGCTAGCTTCGGGCAGCTCGATCTTTTTCAGCATCTCGAGCTGGGACTCCTGCTTATCGGTTACCTCAAGCTGGTACGCCGCCTTGCGCGCCCGCGCAGTCACCACCGACTCCGCCTTAAAGGTCTGAAACTTGACGCAGTCTGCCCCGCACCGCTTGGCCTCCCGCACTAACTCCAGGGCCATCTTGACATCGCCATTGTGGTTGACGCCGGCCTCGGCAATGATAAAAACCGGCTGATTTTTACCTACCTTTCGGCCAGCTATATCAATTGTCCCAACCACGGTTATCCGCTATCTGGACGGAGATATGACAGGATGTCCAGCATGCGCTAATCCATACTCACGATACGCCAGACTGCTCAAATAACGTCCTATGGTCTCTCCGGCCTCCCCTGGGAAAGGACCCGCCTCTTCCGCCTTGAGGCGGGCGCGCTGCCGGGCATCTAAACCGGGATTGTCAAGGTATAAGTTAATGGCTTCAAAGAGCCCATCCATTGAAAAAACAGTTCTCACACCGCCCGTCCGGATGACCCGCTGATTATGACTTTGAACATAATCGATCATAATGTCTTGACGACTCTTCATTTCGTCAGCGGCCTGGAATTCCCCACGGATAGCAACGTTGACCGACGGAAGGTCGAAAATCGCAGCCTCGATCACCATCGTCGAAAACATGCTCAGCATAACGTCGGAGTGCCTCAGAATGGAGGCGACCAGAGCGGTCTCCGAGTCTTTCAGGTCAAAGTTAATTTGGCTGGAAGCCATCTGCGGTCTGTTGAGTATCACAGAAGGGTACCGACTGCTCACCTCTTCATAGGCCTCAAGGATTTTTGAATAAAGCATCTTTCCGTTCACAGTTTTGTAGTGGATCGGATGCAGGCGAACCAAAACTTGCGCGGCATGCTTGATCCTCCCCGCCATCACGCCATCCGCCAACTTTGCAACCATGTCGGGCGCCCAAGGAAAGCGGTTCGGTGATTTGGTGGCGAAGAATATTGTTTTCTTCGCCGGATCCAGGCCCAATTCACGAAACAGGGTGTCGCGATCCGGTAAAACAGACGGATCATAGTAATCATCCCAGTGGGCAACGCCGCCCACAAAAATCTTGTCTTCGTCCACATCGTGATACTCGATTAACTCCCGTTTCATGTTCTCGGACCAAGCCACGACGTAATCCGCGTCACAGCCCGCCATTCCCATGCCGCTGGTATTATCCCAGCTCAATATTACTGCCACGGTCCTGATTCCACGACGCCGCGCTTCGCGCATAAGGTACTGATCGTAGTCCCACCATCCAAGGCTCGAAGTCACGACCAGAATCGGCTGGTATTTATCGAAGAGCCGTCGATGAAACTTCGGCGTGAAAAAAAGGCACTCAAATCGAATGAGAAGGCGCCGGAGGAGGTGGCTCCTCTTCAGCGCACACCTGACGGCTTCCCACAGGAATCCAGCCACCAGGCCGCCCCACCCAGCTTCCCCGTTCCAACCCCGCTGAGCCTTGAAAATAGTATTAAAATCGTCAACGGTTCTCGTATTGTACTTCCCGTTGAGCACAAAATAGCGTAGCTCTTTGAGCGCCTTTTGTACCTTGGAGCCTTTCAAATAGGTCTCACAAGCTTGTTGCTCGAAAGGCTCGACGATGACGTTTTCAGACTCGAATGCTTTTCGGAAAGATTCCTCCAGGGCATTCGGCGAAAGGATGACAACCTGAGCAAGACTTTCCCGCAGAGTCTTAAGGATGCCGGACCGCAGGAAGTAGCGGACCGCAAATCCCTCGTTGACGTAGAAAAACATGCACCTCTTTTTCACAGAGCATTGACCAATTTGTTCTCCTCAGGCCACTGAAGGAGAAAGGATGCCAACATTTCAATCTGCCGTCTACGTTCCTCCGGCTCATTCCGAGGCTGGTTTTGCCCCGCCTCCCGATACGCTTCCCGCCGACCCAACAACCGCGAGTACCAGTCGACAGGCACCGAGTATTTCATAACGGTCGCAATGTAGCACAAAAGGGCCGCCTCATCGTACCTGTAGAATTCCAGGAGGTCTCTGATTTCACAGCCTAAGCGGTCCGGGTCCTGAACATGACGCACCATGCTTCGCGGCAGAATATTGAACGGAGCTCGACCCAGCGTGGCCACTGGTTTCTTAAGCATCACTGCCTCGAACGCGACCGAACTCGATATGACAGTCACGAGCTCTGCGTGCTGTAGAAGCGGCCGGGACTCGATGCCGGGATAAGCTAGCAAAACGTTGGGAATCTGAAGCAGCTTCCGGTAGTAGCTCAGCGGCCGCCTGCCTACCGCCCACGGGTGCTCCTTGATCAGGAGCTTCATCTTTACAGGGAGGCTGTGACTGAAAAGACGAACGGCCTCAACCTGGTTGAGATAAGGCCTGCTGTAAACGTTCAACGTAACTTCGGGCTCCGCATGCAGAGGAAAGAACGCATAGCTTAAGCCGGATAAATCCTTTTCCCTCACGTAGAGAGATCCGAGGGAGCGGTCCATGTACCAGGCTTGAAGGGGCCGCCTGACCTTGGCGAACCAAACCGACTCAAGCAGGCCTGGCCCGTCCTCTTGAAATTGGCCTGTACTCCAATACCGACGACCCTCCCGCTTAAGAATTGCCGGAAGCCTGCATACCAGCCGCCGGAAAGAGAGTCGTTTTTTGACGGCGCTCACGGGCGGCCTCGCTGACGGCCTGACTACGCCTTCGTAGCGGGCGTGGGTCTGTCGAATCTTGTCAAGATAGGTCCTGGCCTTTTCTCCCCAAAATTTATCCGGACCGGACTTGAGCGTTTCCCGGTAGGCGTTCATGAGAAACTCGGAAGGCTCCAAGACACTCTCGCCGCCGTAGATGTAGTTTTCGATCCGGGTGGGCCGCAGATTGACAAAGGCAACCCCTCGCGATCTGGCAAACAGGTAGGCAAGATATTCCCCGAGAGTCACGCAAATAAAAGAGACCACCAGGTCCGGCTTCAGCCGATCAAACAACTCTTCCATCCTTTCCAAGCCCGTTTGCAGGATGGACAGCGTGCGCTCGTGGCTATAGCGGAGGCGATAATCTTGCCTGAGGGTCGCCCGCGGACCGTTGTATATCCTGCGATCTGCAACCAGCGCGCTCCAGAGACTGTCCTCAGCCAGCTCCTTCTCGTAGGCGGAAATCTTCTCGATATCAGGAGCCCGGCGGAATGAGTCACGGATAATCTCCCACTCCTTTAAGAGCAGATACTTTCCAGACTCAATCTCGGGAAACGCCGAGCGGAATTCCTCGAAGTGAGCCGAGTCTGAAAGATAGAATCCTGCCCGGTCTAGCGCCTTTCGCTCAGCGAAGCACTGGGTTATCTCATAGAAAACCGGAAGCGAGAGACTCTGAGTGAGAAAGAAGACGTTCATCCGGAATTACGCTACAACAGGTATTCCCCCGGGCGGTAATGGTCCAGATGGTCTTTGACCCAGGCGCATGTTTCCTGAAGGCCCTGCTCTAAAGAATGCTGGGGGCCCCAGCCGGTCAATTCCCTGGCTAGAGCATTGTTGCAGACGAGGCGCTGTACCTCGCTTTGCTCCGGCCGAAGGCGTTCCTCCTCGCAGACAATTTCCGCCTTGCGGCCGATTATGCCCATGACGGTCCGTGCTAGGTCGCCGACAGCCACCTCTCGCCCGGAGCCTACATTGATGACCCGGCCGATGGCCCCGTCTGCCCGCGAGACGGCCAGAAACCCGCTCACCGTATCCTTCACGTAATTGAAATCCCTCGTCGGCGTCAGCGCGCCCAGACGGAGCGTCTTAACGCCACCCGATAATTGAGTGATGATCGTCGGAATCACCGCTCGCGCGGATTGCCTCGGGCCGTACGTGTTAAATGGCCGGATGGTAGCGACGGGAAGTCCAAATGAACGATAGAAACTCTCTGCCAGCATATCCGCCCCGATCTTGGAGGCGGAATAGGGAGACTGAGCCTGGAGCGGGTGTTGCTCGTCAATGGGAACATAACGTGCCGTTCCGTAGACCTCGCTGGTTGACGTGTGTACCATCCGCCGGCACGACACCTCTCTGCACGCGTTCAGCACATTGAGGACCCCCAACACGTTGGTCTCTACGTAGCTCGCCGGCGCGTGGTAGCTGTAAGGGATCGCGATAAGACTGGCCAGATGAAAAACTATCTCTTGACCCTTTACCGCTTCTCTCACTCGCAAGGGGTCCCGGATATCTCCGGGGAAGATCTCCAGATGGTCCCTGAGATCCGCGGGACAGTCATCTAGCCATCCCCAACGCCCAAAGGAGTTATAGAAGACAAACGCACGGATCCGGGCGCCTTCGGCCAGGAGCCGTTCCACCAGATGGCTCCCGATAAACCCATCCGCCCCTGTCACTAGCACGGACTTCCCGGCAAAATCACCGCTCATTCCTTGTTAACCTTTTCCTTACCGCTAAAACTGATGGGCAGGTCTTGCCTGGCCCGTTTCAGATCCTCGGGATTTCCGATATCCACCCAAAATTCGTAAATCGGAAACACGCTGACTGGCAGACCGTTGCGTAACAATTCATCGACCACAGTGGTCATGTCGCTGGACGACCCCTCAGGGATAAAACGCAAAACTTCAGGATCCACGGCGTAGATCCCCGCGTTGCAGTGGAATCGAACTTCCGGCTTCTCCTCCATCCCCAGGAGATAGTGGTTGCCCAGCTTTAGGGTCGCGTAAGGGATCTGCAAGCGGTACTCCGCCGCCGCGACGGTCAGGACGCTCCGGTGCGAGGTGTGGAATGAAAAGAGGCTGCGAAAATCTGCGGTAGTGAGCACGTCACCGTTGATCACGAGAAAGGGCCCGTTGGGTGTCTCGGGCAATAACTTTAGACTGCCCGCAGTCCCAAGCTTCTGGCTCTCCCGGAGGTATTCGATCGCCACGCCGAAGGCCTGACCGTCGCCAAAATAGCGGTCGATGACTTCGGCCTTATAATTGACGGAGAAGTAAAACTTTCGGACCCCCGACTCTACCAGGCTCCTCAGAATGTGCTCCAGAACAGGACGATCTCCCACGCGAACCATCGGCTTTGGGATAGAGTCCGTGATGGGTCTAAGCCGCTCCCCGTCTCCGCCGGCCATGACCACGGCCATAGAGAAACCCCTCGGCCTTTCCAAAAATTGCTCGACATGGCACAGCTCTACGGGACGCCTTCGCTCATCAACAATGGGAATATGATGCAAGCGGTACTCTTCCATCATGGTGCGAATCATCTCTGGCCTCACTCCTGCGCGCGCGACGACCGGCTTATCACACATGATCTTTGTCGCTTTCCCGCCGAAGTCAACGCCCGCTAGAATCGCCCTTCGGATATCGCCATCCGTAATCGTTCCCAGAAGGACCCCGTCATTGTCGACGACGAGAACGATACCCACGCGATTCTTATTCACGATCTCAGTGACCTGTCGAATCGACGCGGTATCCGCAATCAAATAGTTGGATATATTCGGAGGCACGGCGTGGAAGCTCGAAGACAAAGGAGAAGGCTAGATAACCATCCGTTTCTGAATCAAGCGCGGGCCTAGCTCAATGGAGCTAAGCACGCCGGCGATTTTTGGGCCGGCATTGCCAACCCCGTAGGGATTTTGGCAATCGCGGCACCGGGCGCGGAAGCCTTCATCCTCAAGGCTGTGCAGGACAGCCGCAGCGATCGCTTCCCGATCGTACCCCACGTCCAGGATGTTGGTCGCGCGAAGTCGGCCCTTTTGACGCGACCCGATATTGACCGTCGGGCACCCTAATGCAGGTGTTTCTTTGATTCCGCTGGAGGAGTTGCCTACGCATACACCGCGTCCGATGCGGCCGCAGATATTTAGCAGTCCGTGGTAGTCAAACCTTCCGAGACTTCTATGAAACTGAATCCCAGGGATCCTGCGTTGAGCGAACGACTGAATCTCCCGGATGATCCGCCTTCCGCCCGCATCGTTGTTGGGGTAGGTGATCATCACTTGGCAGCCCTTCCCGGCTAGAATCTCCATCGCCTCCAGCGAAGGCCGGATCTGAGCGTCGGCCTTTTCAAACTCCGTGGCCACGGAATGTTGAGTGAAAACAACCAGCGCTCTTTTCGGGTCGACCCCATATTTCCGCGCAATCTCCTCTGGCGTCGCGTACTCCCCAGCGGCTATAAGGTCAATGGCGGGGAATCCTACATTAAAGACTCTCCAATCCTCCTCGCCCATGGCCTTGATTCTCCTTGCCGCGTCCTCATTGGTAGTAAAATGGAGATGAGCCAATTTGGTCATGGCGTGGCGGACGGAATCGTCCAGGGCTCCTCCTTCGGTGATGTCGCCGCCCTCCACGTGGGCGGTGGGTATGCCCATTTGGCTTCCCGTGATCACGGCAGAGAAGCCTTCAAAGCGGTCCGCGTAGACCAGCAAAACATCGGGCTTGAGTTCATCAAGCGTAGCGCTCAGGCTTAAAATCCCCGTAGCAATGGCCTGCGCCGTCGCGTACAGGGTGTCCCGGGTCATTTCCAGCTTCACCTCCCGGAAAATACGAAACCCGTCCCGCGCTATCTCCGTAACCGTCCGCCCGAAGTCCTCGTCCAAATGCGCCCCGGATACCAAAAGGTAATATTCTAAGGCCGGCTCCTTATCGATGGCCTTGAGGATGGGGTATTGGAGCCCGTATTCCGCGCGGTTTCCGGTGAAAACGGCTATCTTTCTCTTTCTGTGCTGCACTGGCTGTTCTCAAAGGATGCTTTTCCTTAACCCTTCGAACAATGTCCGCGATGGTTTCCAGCCGGTAATCGCCTCCAGGCGTTCATTTGATAGAATCATTACGTCCTCGGTACGCCCGAAGCTAGACATCCGATCCCTGCGGTTGTGGCCCGCCGCTATCAGGGCGGTTCTCGCCAATTTTCCAATAGCAGTCCCCACTCCACTCGATAGGTTCACCACCCTGTATCCTTGCTCGCCTCCGGTCTGGAGCAAACGAATGAAGCCCGTCACCACATCGTCCACATAAATAAAATCTCGGACAGGAGAGAGGGAACGGAGCCGGACCTCTTTCTTGGCACGAATCCGTCGAAGGATTTGCCCGAATACAGTGTTGTCGGGGCTTCCGGGCCCGTAGATGTTGCTCAGGCGGACAATATCGCAGGAGAAGCCGTAGTCCTCGGCATAGCCTTGAATCAGGGCCTCCGCAGCTAATTTGGTCGCCGCATAAAATGACCCCGGTCTTAGAGGCGAATCCTCGGTGAATAGCTTCCGGCATTGCTTTCCGTAAACCAGCCCGGTGGAGGGAAACAAAAATCGGCGGACTTTGAATCCCCGACATGCTTCGAGTAGCTCGTAGGTCCTAAGGACATTCTCCTCAAACGCAGCTAGCGGATCAGCGCGCGCTAGCTCAGCATCGCTCAGACCCGCGAGATGTATAACTCCTCTGAACTGGCCTGGCTCGCCTCGACCCACCAATGCCTCTAAAGCCTTGGTCAATACTCTGGGGCTTCCTAGATTGCCGCGAATAACGATCTCGGCTGCGGCCTCCACTTCCTTAGGGATCTGCCGTCCTGTCGCCACCACCAGGATGCCGAGCCGGGCCATCTCGGGAGCAAGCCGCCTTCCCAAAAAACCACCGGCGCCGGTGACCAGGACGCGCCAACGCGAGGCCTCAGTAGCTTTCAACGTCATTGGGCGACACGTGAACGTCAGCTGGAAGAGCCCTCTTGGCCTTTTTTTTCAGTACCCGCTCAAAATCCCGAGCCAGTATGGGCCCAGTACCCGGCCGTTTGACCCATGTGTTCTCTCGCGTGAAAACCTCCCCCTGTTTGACGGGACGGATCGTCACTACCGTGGCGTAGGCGAAGTCGATGACCGGTTGCTCTTCCGGTAAGATGGTCTTCCTGCCCCCACGAGCTTCCCAGATGGCCCGGGCGCCTTTAACCATTTCAGCCAACTCCCCAGGCTCAATGGAAATCGGAACGTCAGGTCCTGGCCAACCCCGACTGATCGTGAAGTGCTTTTCCAGAGCGCAAGCTCCGAGTGCGACGGCTCCCAAACACGCGTAGATTCCCAAGGAATGGTCGCTCAGTCCCACAGGCAGGGCAAATTCTCTCTTCAGCTCTTGGATAGCGCCCAGCCTCACCTTCCCGTAGGGGGTTGGATACATCGAGGTACAGTGCATGAGCATGACGGGACAGTTCCTTTTACGAAAAAGGGCAACAGAGTGGCGGATAGATTCCACATCGTTCATCCCTGTGGACAGGATGACCGGCTTGCCCATTCCGGCCACGTGATCGATCAGGGGAAGGTTGTTGCACTCTCCGGAACCAATTTTGAATGCCGGTACTCCCATTTTATAGAGCCGGTCGGCAGCGGCTCGGGAGAACGGAGTACAGAGGTAAAGGATCCCCTTTTCTTCGCAATAGGCCTGGACTCGGTGTTCTTCGTCCTCCGTAAGCTCGCAACGCTTTATAATGTCCCAGAGCCGTTCATCGGAAATCTTTCCAGGCTTCATGTCAGTGGGAACCATCTCCTCTTCCGTGATGTGGCACTGAAACTTGACGCAGTCCGCACGGGCCGCAACCGCAGCATCCACCATTTGGACCGCCTTGTTATAGTCTCCCTCGTGGTTGATGCCTGCTTCCGCTACGACAAATGGCGGATATTCTTCTCCGATCCTTCGATCACCAATTTCGAACTCTGCCATCAGCTCCTCCCAAAAGGAAACCTATGACCCCGATACCGGCGCCTTTCCCAACAGAGCATGCCCTACCAGGCCGTGAACCCACCATCGATGATAAAACTCTGTCCGGTGCAATAACTGGACGCATCGGCGACGAGATAGATGATAATACCCGTCAATTCCTCCCGGTCCGCCATGCGCCCCAGGGGGGTTCGGCTACCATAGGCCCGCACAAAGCTTTCGCTATGGTTGTTGTAAACTCCGCCAGGGACAACACAATTGACCCGGATTCCGTCCTGACCCCACCATGTGGCTAACCACCGAGTTAGTCCAATGACACCCGCTTTACTCGCCGAATACCCAGGCATGGATTTAAAGGATTGTCCTTCGTAGATGCGGTGATCAGGGCCCACGATTCCATAAATGCTAGAAACGTTGATGAGACTGCCTGACCCTGCCTTCTTCATCACTCGACCCGCTTCTCTTGCGACAAGAAAAGTGCCTGTGAGATTCACGTCAAGGACGGCCCGAAAGGCAGAAAGAGGATACTCCTCGAAAGGAGCGAAGACATCCCTCTGGGCCAACAGACTTTCCCCTGTAAGCGCGGCGTTGTTGATGACCGCATCGAGTCCGCCAAGAAATTCAACGGCTTCTTTTACTCCTTGACAGACCGATGATTCATCCGTCACGTCCACTTCCACGCCCTTCACGTTCCCCGGCAACTGCGACGCCATGTGGAGGACGTCTGATCCGGGACGGTCGCCGATGACCAGAAGAGAACCCCGCGACGCTAAGGCCTTGGCGTAAACACGACCCAAGACCCCGGTGCCCCCCACCAGAAGAACCCTTTTTTGCGAGATGTCGAATGTGTCTATCTTATTCAAGAGGCCGTTGAGAATTTGTCTTTCATCAGCATTTCGATGATGCGGAAATCAAGCTCAGAGTCTACATCGAAACTCTTGGCCGCGCCGATATCATACCCCTCCACATGACCCTCCAGCAGGCAGCTCGCCCTCCGGAGATAGGCCGGGTCCAAAACATAAATGCTCGCAACGTGGTCGTATACCGTGGGCGCATCCTGGCGGCGGACGATCGGCTTGGGCGAATCCTTACAAACTCTAAGCGCTCCATTGGGATTGACTTCCAACATGTTAAAATAAGGATTTTTTCGAGCCAGACACACGGACAAGACAGCGTCCACGCCTCGCTTGCGGCTTTCCCTGAATTGTTGGACGGCCGATGAGATGTCCGCAACGTCTCGCAGAGGATTCGTACAATCCAGATCGACAAAACACTCATACTTCTCTCCGTAGTATCTTTCGCACTCCACCAAAGCATGCTGCCACACTTGGAATTTCCCGGCCCTGTCCGTGGCGAGTCCCCAGGGACGGAGAAACGGTGCTTCCGCACCCGCCTTTCGTGCGATCGCAACGATTTCTTCAGAGTTGGTGGACACCACGACCCGGGTGATTTCCGGACAGCAGAGAGCCTGTTCTACAGACCAAACGATGAGTGGCTTGCCCAGAAGCAGTCGGATGTTTTTCCCGGGAAGGCCTTTGGAATCTCCGCGGGCCCCGATGACGCAGAGAATACTCACTTGGCTTACCCCCGTGCGTCCGCTCGCTTATCTCCCGCCGTTACTGTAGAGAGGCCGGCTGAACAAAGGTCCGGTTTTTAGAGGAAATACGGGCCGCCAGGGCGACCTGCAGTGCACGAACCCCTTCGTAGATCGGGACAACCGCTTCTTTTTGCGAAATCAAACGATCCAGAAACCAACGCATGTGCTCAAGGAACATTTGGTTACGTTCGAAATCAACCGGCACCCTGTGCGTTACCGTCTCTCCACCAGGACCCTCCAGCGTGACGGTTCCTCCGGGATCATTCCAGCTAAGGACACCACGACTTCCGACGACCTCAACGCTGCGGCGGTAGGTGGGCCGTACATAGTCCACGTGCACTTCGGCCATCACCCCGCTGCGGAAGAGAAGCAAGATCTGCGCTACGTCCTCCGAAGTGATTTCCAGCTTAGAGACGTGGCCGAGTAGCGCAGCCACCTCCTCCACGTCGCCAAACCACCAAGTCAGATAATCCAGCTCGTGCACGAGGTCGAGCACGGCCCCGCCGCCCTGATCAACCCGAGCACTGTAGGAGAGCCGGTAATCCTGCCCCGGACGCCAATCCGGCAGGTACTGTCCTACCACGGCTCGAGCGAAGTAGACATCACCTATGAGCCCGTCGCGAAGAGCGTTCCGAATCCAGAGAAGATTGGGATGAAACCGCATCATGCAGCCCACTTCAACGACCAAATTGCGTTCGCCTACCAGCATTAAAAGTCTTTCCAGCCCTTCCATGCTGTGCGAGAGCGGCTTCTCGATGAATAAATGGAGACCTCGCTCCGCAGCGGCGAGGGCTACGGCGACGTGCTGGTCGGTTCGGTTAGCCACCACCACGGCTTTGACATCCGAAGACAAAGCTTCTTCGAGGGACTGAAAAACCCGTATCCCTTCCCCCAGCTCTCGCAGGCGGGCATTGCTATGCTGGCGGTATCGATACACAGAGACTTGCGCTCCCAAGGCCAAGAGGTTTCGTATATGCCGAGACCCGACGGAGCCCGCGCCAACGACAAGAACCTTATGGGCTGGAAGGGTCAAAAGAACCTCTAACTCCTCAAAGACTCAACGGGCTTCCTTCCCTCCGTCACCATCTCTCCGTCACCACACCTCTGCCATAGTCCGAAAAACACGCTGGTAGATAGATCCCAATTCTTCCTCTGCGGTAGCTAAATACGGCTGCATGATTCGGTTTACAAAGGCATCGCTCGCCTGAGCGATATTCATCCCCTTTCCATTCAGAACCCGATGCCCTGTCCATCTCGCCTGGCACAACGTAACCGACTCTAGAGGCGCATAGATCAAGTCTACAAACGCTGCCGTCTCCGCAACATGCATCACTATTTCTCCGGACAATCGAAGGTTGGAGCAAATTTCCGCAAAGGACTCGCGGTACCATGTGGCATAGAAGGCGGCCTCGCTAGAAAAGCTGCCCTCAGGATACTCCGCGGGTCGGGCTGGGCTTAAGGCCGAATAAGGCTCAAGGCACGTGATCCGATGATTCGGCACCTTTCGCACACCCTGTTGACCTTTGGTGGATGCATTGACGACAAGATCGACTTTGGGTGCCACGGATGCCACCTCGTTCTCACGGGTGCCGTAAGCATTTCCATAAATCCGGTCCACGGCGCTCGCTAATGCATGAGCCTTCTCTTGACTCCGACTCACAATGGTTAAGTGGCCGTTTGCCCCAATGGCGTCAGCCAAGTAGAAGGCCACTGCCCGGGCTGCCCCCCCAGAACCGATGAGCAAAACTTTAATTCCGTTGAGTTCTGGAAGGAAGGCTTGCGCTTGCCCGGGCAACTCTCTGGTAAGCATGTCGATGAACCCTTGGCCATCCGTATTGTGTCCGACCAGTTTTCCGTCTTTCGTGCGCGCCACGGTGTTGACAGCACCGATCTGACGAGCTTTGGGATCCAAATCATCGAGCAGTTCCATCACCGCCACCTTGTACGGGACGGTCACGTTAAAACCCGCCACCTGCCTGCTTTCACGAAGGACGGCCACAAGAGCAGCTAGATTATGAGCCTCGACATCCAAAGGCAGGTAAATAGCATCGAGGCCCACAGCGCGAAACGCGGCATTCCATAGGGAAGGGCTCTTCGCATACTGGGATGGCCGATCGCCAATGATCCCGGCAAGGCAGGACCAATCGCCCGCAGCAGGATCGAGTCGATTTGTGACGATGGGTTGAAGCTGCTGAACTGAGCAGGTAACGGTCATCGAAGCGGCGAGACTAAAGGGTACGACCCAGGACCTGTGCGATCCCCCGAAGCTCCCGCATCAAGCTTTCAAAACAGCTATAGGACAGCGCTTGCAGGGGGTCCACCGCCGCCTTTTCCGGTACGGGGTGAACATCTATAAGGATGCCATCAGCCCCGGCCGCAATAGCAGCCCGAGCCACGGGACCAACATAGTCTCTCTTGAACGTGGCGTGACTGGGATCCACAACGATCGGAAGATGTGAATACTCCCTAATTGCGGGTATGGCCTGGATGTCTACGATAAATCTGGAGTTCACCTCGTGCGTATGCGGCGCCACAACCCCGCGTTCGCAAAGCACGACGTTGGAATTTCCACCGTAAAGCAAATACTCGGCCGCGCCGAGCCAATCGCGTAGGCTGCAGCCAAAATGCCGCTTTAGTAAGACCGGCTTACGAGTTTTTGCCACTTCCTCCAAAAGCGGAAAATTCTGCATATTTCGAGCGCCGATCTGCAAGATATCCGCGTACTTCGCTACCGTCTCCACGAGGCGCTGATCCATGACCTCCGTCACTACGGGTAGCCCAGCCGCCCTCCCCGCCGCAGCAAGGTACTTAAGTCCCGTTTCACGCAATTCGAAAACACTATCACTTCGGTAAGGGAAGGTCAGTGGTTTATAAGCGCCTCCACGTAAAACAGCAGCCCCGGCAGCCTTCACACGGTGCGCTATATCGATCACCTGCTCTAGGTTTTCCACCGCGCAAGGGCCTGCCATCACCACTATCTTCTCACCGCCAATGCTTACATCGCCTACACGGACAGCGGACTTCTGCCTCTGCGACGTTTTTGCCGCTAAGGGAATACGTTCTTTAAGATCGCTCTCGCTTAGGTCCTTCACGTCTCGCTCCCCGTTTCCAAGCTCTCAATCTCGTCTGGACTCCAGCGAAGCTCGACGGGAACGTTTTGTCGAGCCGAGCCGTAGATCGCCTCCATAAGTTTAGCTAGAACCACGCCGCTTCCCACAACATTGGCACCAGGCCGCCCGCGTCTCCGCACGCATTCAAGGAACGCCGACAACTCAGCACAGATCATCTGGACGGGACTGGCCGTCCCCAAATAGGGGACCTGAAACCCGCCCAAGACCGGCCACCATGTACCATCACGGAATTCCTGGTGCACGTTATGAACGACCATTTGCTCCGTCTCAAAATCTGCTTCTACGGTCGCGCGACTGCCGGCCACAAAGATTTCCTTGGAAGTAAAGGCATCGGGCACTACTTTATCGCGCCATCTCCCGGGCTGAATATAACCCGATTCTACCTTTGCTAATATCCCGTTTGGATACTCAAGCACTGCCAAAGAGAGGTCCTCCATCCCTCGTCCGAAATGATCACGTGTTACCGCATAGACTTCGTTGGGAGGTCTTGCCACAAACCAATTGAATAGATCGAGGAAATGAATAGCGTCCGTGTGAGTGACTCCCACATCGGTGCGGGCCCGTTTAAAGCCCATAAAATTCCCGGACAAATACCTAAGCTCTCCCAGACCCTGCGCCCGCATTTGTGTCTTGAGGGAACGTGAAATGGGATGAAAACGATAATAGTAACCCACCTGGAGCACCCGTCCTGTCTTTCGAACCAAGGCCGCCAGCTCCGACGCCTCCTCCGATGTCATGGTCATGGGTTTCTCTATAAAGACGTCTTTTCCCGCCCGCAGAGCCTCCGAACAGAGGGCAAAGTGGCTCGTTGACGGGGTCACAATGTCCACAACATTCACCGAGTCCAGAAAATAATGATAATCAGCCGTTATGCGATCAGAGCTCAACCTGTAAATTTCACACTCAGAGTGCCGTTTCGGATCGATCTCTGCGACGTAGAGATTCCGGCCAAGGCCCAGCTCGTGCCAGGCCCTCAGGTGATTGCACCCAAAGCTTCCTAAGCCGATTAAAAGGACACGCATATCATCCATGCGTCAACACCATCGTGGGTCCAAGCTGGCTTTGGGAGACAGAGAAAGCCGGAAAACGACAACTGCAAAGTCGGGGAGTTAAACACCCACGAATTGAAAAAAGTTAGGCCAAGCTTAGTCCGTGCTGATTTCCTTGGCCCATGCTCGGTTCTGTCGGTACCAATCTACTAATTGACGAACGCCTTGCTCCAATTTCGTTTGAGGCCGCCACCCTAAGAGGCTCTTGGCCTTGCTGATATCCGCCCAAGTCGCTAGGACATCGGCCGGATGGCGGGGCTTAAACTCCGTCCGTGCCTTCCGATCAACCAAGCGCTCTATCAATTGGATAGCATCCCGGAGGACAACAGGCTGATCGGAGCCCAGGTTAATTATCTCGTATCCGAGAGGCTTAAGGGCCGCCAATGTACCCCTCGCGATGTCGTCCACATAAGTAAAATCACGTGACTGCATGCCGTCACCGTAAACGGTTACCGGTAATCCTTCGCTGATCCGTTGGACAAATCGGAAAAGACTCATGTCCGGGCGTCCGGCTGGTCCATAAACGGTGAAAAACCGCGGTACGCTCACGTCAACTCCGTAAAGATAATGGTAGGTGTGGCAAAGCACTTCCGCTGCCTTTTTGGAAGCTGCATAAGGCGAAAGGGGACCATCGGTCCTAGCATCCTCGCGAAAGGGCAGAGGATTGTTTGCCCCGTAGAGGCTAGAAGTGGAGGCGAGGACGAACTTCTTTATTCCAAAGTCTCTGCAAAGCTCCAGGAGATTCAGTGTGCCGGTCACGTTGGTATCAAGATAGACCCAGGGGTTCTCCACCGACTGACGAACTCCCGCACGAGCCGCTAGGTTAATGACCGCTTCAAATTTTTCATGGAACAACTTGCGTAGCCCCTCCCGGTCACAAATGTCTAGACGGTGGTAGTTAAACCCAGGCTTGCCTTCCAGTTGAGCCAGCCGCCACTCCTTAAGCCGGACATCATATGCATCGTTGAGATTGTCGATGGCCACGACTTCGTGACCTTCGGCGAGTAAAAGTTCAGAAACCTTCGAGCCGATGAAGCCGGCGGTGCCGGTGACAAGAATTGCGGACATAGTCAAAAGCTAAGAGCCCAGAGCTAAGATCCACCTCTCAGAGTACGGCGAAAAGCTCTGAACTCTCGATTCTCGAACGTCCCCTCCCGGGCAGGCTTCCGCCATCCCTGCATAGCCCGGGGTAGCCGAGCTGCGGGTCTTTTTCGCTAGTGGAGAAAGAACCCCCATTATGTCTCAGAGATGCTTAGTAAAATCCGAGCAGCTCTGTATCAACCGAAGGTGTCAGTACGAATCCGCCAACGGGTTGTTCATCGGCGAATCTGTCCAACCTCAGGGCCGGCCGATCATCTCGCTCGAGAGAACCAGACGGGTTTGCCGGCCTAGAATTTCCAAAAGGATTGCTACCCGCTCCGACTTTTTGAGCTCACGCTCGAAGACCGCCTCCAGCCCGGAAAAAGGCCCTTCCCTAACCATCACGGGCTCTCCCGCTTTGTAAGTCCGCGGCTGAATCTGGGCTATCCCGTTCGGGCATCTTTCCCGCAGCCCCTGGATCACGTCAATGCGCACTTCACCAATCCGATTGCCGAACTTTACAAAATCGACTACCCCGGGCGCGTACCTGGCTGCTTTCCCTGACACGAACACATCGAGACGGCAAAACAGGTAGCCGGGGGACGCGACTGCAGCCAAGGTAGGAAAACCTCAAGCCTGAAGTTGCTAAGCCTCTTTTCAACTTCAGGCTCCTTCCTAGGCTTTGTCCGGAGGGCATACCAGCGAAGCCCCCCTTCAAGTTCAAGAGTCGGCTGAACCACTGGCATTCTCTCCGACGGCAGGTTGATCGCCGAACCATTCCGGCAGTAGAGGCACACGGAGCTTTAAAAAGTCCTTCACTTTGATGGGGGAATCCTCCTGTTTAAGCAACTTTTCAATTCCTCTGATGGCCAGAGCCACCGCCGAAGCCTTCACCCCAAGCATGGCTCCGATGGAACGCAGAGGAAGCGCTGTTTGGCGTCTGATAAGATACATGGCTATATGCCTTGCCAGCGATTTTCTCCTTTTCTCCTCAAAACCTAAAATATCATCGCGGTCGAGCATCAGGCTGACGGCCCTTAGGATTCTCTCCGCCTTCTTGAGTGAGGAGCTCTCTGCGTGAAGCTGAAAATTCTGAAATTCTGCGAAGACCTTTTCGACAAAATTGGCGGGACCCACGATTTGCTGAGATATAACACGGGGGTAAGTGTTTTCCCTCAGGCTCCCGTTTTCAACAAATTCCATATAATATTTCCGTTGCTGCTCCAGGCCGGTGCCAAACCAGTTTAGAACGGTCTCGACCTCGACCAGGCCCGAATCACTGCGACCCAGATAGATACGGTAACTGCTCCATGGGTAGTCCCTTTGCTTTCGTTTTTTCAATCCTCGGTCGAAATGGGCTCGATGAATATAGCGGGTAATTTCGGCCAGCCGGGTTTCCTTGTGAATGAGATAGCTCCTGTATCGTCCCTCGAAAAGCGTCCCTCGCCGTCCGTGCCGCCGGTTGAAATATTGGGTATAGCTCGTCCCCAGGCACTGCATCATTTTACTTATATTCCCCTGGGGAGTTTCGAGGAGGAGATGGACCACTCGTTTTAATAGAACGTAAGCATAAATCGTGCAGCCGAACCGGTCTTGGTAGTGGCTGAGGAGGTCGAGGTAGCGTTGTCTATCATGGTCGTCGCGGAACAACGGCTGACGATGGTACGCGCGGACGGTTAAGTGACATAAGGCTCCTGCGTATTGGATTCTAAGCGGCCTGGCCATTGAAGAGACTTCCGAACAAAACGAGTGACTAAATATCCCAACTCATGACAAACTGCAAGAAAAAAATTGAAGGTCCGACCCTATCCCGCCAAAAGTCTGACCCCGAAAAGTAAAGGTCCGACCCTTTATAAGGTTTAGCGAGCGGGACCGACCCAAAACCTGGCAAGAAAACCAAAGACCCGACGACGAACAAGAAATTTCCTTGACATTGGGCCAAAATAGAGGTTCAATGACGATACATAGGGGTCATGGAAGTTGAAACCCCAGTAAAAGCCGACCGGGATCCTTAGGGAAAGGAGGTTTCGTGCTGACCCTAACGAGCTTCTGGTCTCCCCCCCAACCAAACCGAGCCCCTTTTTTTTCTTTTGTCCCAGCCCCTATAGAAAGCACTCAAATCTGCGGGAGTACCTCTCAAGCTCTGCATGGGTAACACGACCATTTGCGGCCCATCGAAAATCAAACCGGTTCAGAAGAGACACTCAACCTTTTTTCTTAAACAGGATCAACTCCGAAAGGGGGAGTCACGGGGATGAATAATAATAAGGATTTCGGAACGCTAATCCGAAAGGACCGGGACGCGCGGAAGGTGAAATCTTGGCGAGGCAACCTGCTGGGCTACCTCGACAAGCTCAAGGAGGATGCCTCCGTCACGAAACTGGCCCACGCCCGGATCTATGACATCGTCATGAAGGGCGGTGTGCGGGACATTCAAGAAATCGAGGATCCTCGGATCAAGCGCCTTTACAAAGACGAGTCGGTCAAGGTCTACAACTTCTTTACCGATGAATTCTTCGGGATAGAGAAAGCCATCGCGCAGATCGTCCGCTATTTCCACGCGGCCTCGTTAAAAGGCGAGGAAAGTCGCCAGGTCCTCTATCTGATGGGGCCTGTAGGCTCAGGGAAAAGCTCCCTGATCGAGAAACTCCACCGCGGCTTGGAGCAAAGTGACCCCATCTTCGCCATTGAGGGCTGCCCCATGTTCGAGGAGCCCATCCATCTCATCCCGCGCCACCTGCGTAAAGAATTCGAAAAGATGCTAGGCGTTCACGTCGAAGGAGATCTCTGTCCGGTTTGCCGCTACCGACTGAAGGAAGAATTCCATGGGCGCTATGAGGAGTTTCCGGTGTGCACCGTGGAGTTTTCCAAGCGAGCCCGGGTCGGCGTCGGCGTCGTGCCGCCGGTCGACCCTAACAACCAGGACACCTCGGTTCTCATCGGCAGCGAAGATATCTCCAAGCTCGACCTCTACTCCGAAGGAGATCCACGCGTCCTAGAACTTAACGGGGCGCTCAATATTGGCAATCGTGGGATGGTCGAATTTATCGAGGTCTTCAAAAACGAAATCGAATATCTCCACTGTATGATCACCGCGACTCAAGAAAAGGTGATCCCGGCACCAGGCCGCCACGGGCTGGTGTATGTCGATACGGTGATCGTGGCCCACTCCAATGAAGCTGAGTGGCAGAAGTTTAAAGCCGACCATACCAATGAGGCGATCCTGGACCGGATCGTGGTGATCAAGGTTCCCTATAACCTCCGGCTTTCCGAGGAAGTCAAAATCTACCAGAAAATCATTCGCCATTCCGATTTTCACGCCCATGTGGCCCCGCACACTTTGGAGATCGCTTCCATGTTCGCCATCCTTTCCCGCCTGGAGCCGACCAACAAGTGCGACCTAATGACGAAAGTCAAGCTCTACAACGGGGAAGAGGTCGTTGAAAAGGGAAGGACCAAGAAGGCCGATGTTCAGGAACTCCGCGAAGCGGCCAAGCGCGAGGGCATGACGGGTATCTCGACCCGTTTCATCATGATGGCGCTCGACAACGCCCTTTCGGACAACACAGCAGGCAACTGCATCAACCCCATCAATGTCCGGGAGGCGCTGATCAACATGGTGAAGGAGGCCGATCTACCCGACGACACGCGCAAAATATATCTGGAGTTTCTCCAGGACACCCTGCACAAGGAGTACCTCGAGTTCCTGGAAAAAGAGATCACCCGGGCATTCGTTTATTCGTATCAGGAGCAGGCCGAGGCCCTCTTCCAGAACTATCTGGACCACGCTGAGGCCTACGTCAACAAGAGCAAGGTCAAGGATAGAAACACCAAGGAGGAACTCTCACCCGACGAGGGCTTTATGAAATCGATTGAGGAGCAGATCGCCATCATCGGCTCGGCGGCCGACGGTTTCCGCCAGGAGGTCATCGCCTATCTGTGGGCCGCCAATCGTAGAGGGGAAAAAATCGATTACGGCAGCTATGAACCTTTGAAAGAGGCCATCGAGAAGAAACTGATGACCTCGGTGCGCGATCTGAGCCGCATCATCACCAAGGCCAGGACACGGGATGAGGAACAAAGCGAAAAGTACAACACCATGGTAAAAAACCTCCTCGACAACGGATATTGTTCGAGCTGTGTGGATGTCGTTCTCAAATATGCGGCCAACAATCTGTGGAAGGATTGATTGTAAGCTGGGAGGCCAGAAAGCTGGAATGCTAGAAAGCTTCCAAGCTTGCTAACCTTTTAGCTTAAACCATGGAGACCATTTTCCGTTCCTACGATTCCTCCTCCGCCCAACGGAGCGACCACAGCGCGGGAGATCGCCTGCGCCACCGCCAAAAGGTCTACGAAGCTATCCGGCAGAATATCGCGGACATCATCGCCGAGGAGTCGATCATCGGCAAGGACCGTAACCGCATCATCAAAGTCCCTATCCGTGGAGTGAAAGAGTACCGCTTCATCTACGGGGAGAACGTGCCCGGTGTCGGGCAAGGTGGCGGCGAGGAAGCACAACCCGGTCAGGTCATCGGCAAAGGCAAAGAGGCTGGGCAAGACCGCCGTGCCGGGGATCAGCCCGGGGTGGATTATTATGAGACCGACGTCACCCTGGAAGAACTCATCGAGATCATGTTCGAGGATCTCCAACTGCCCTATCTGGAGAGGAAACACCTGCGGGAAATCGAAGTCGAGCAGCAATACAAACGCAAGGGCTACCGGAAAAAAGGGATCCGGGTCCGCCTCGACAAGAGGCGCACGGCCCGCTCACGGGTCAAGCGCAGGAAGGCCACCCAGCGAGAAGAAATCATCTCCTTTCAATCCCGCCGCTTTCCTTTTCACCAGGACGATCTCACCTACCGGCATACCGTGAGCGACATTCGGCGCGAGTCCAATGCGGTGGTCCTTTGCGTCATGGACACCTCCGGCTCCATGGACACCATGAAGAAATACCTGGCGCGGAGTTTCTTTTTTCTCCTCTACCAGTTCCTTTGCACCAAATATCAAAACGTCGAGATCGTGTTCATCGCTCACCACACCGAGGCGCGCGAGGTCACCGAAGAGGAATTTTTTCATAAAGGGGAATCCGGTGGGACCTTCATCTCTTCGGGTTACGACAAGGCCCTGGAGATCATTCACCAGAGATTCCACCCCACCCTCTGGAATGTCTACGTCTTTCATTGCTCCGACGGCGACAACTTCGAATCCGACAATCCCGCGGCTCTACAAGGCGCCAAGCAGATCGCCGAGATCGCCAACCTTTTCGGCTACGGCGAAATCAAGCCGTTGGGCTCCGGCTATTACGGCAACAGCATGATCCAATTTTTCTCGCAGCTGCAAGCGGATAACTTCCAGACCGTCCAGATCCAGCGCAGGGAAGACATCTGGCCTTCCTTTAAGGCTTTCCTGAGTAAGGATCGCGCCCGCGAAGATGCCGTCTCGCAGTAAACAGTGAACGGTGAACAGTAATCAGTGAATGGCAAATCGTCGATCGTCAATAGTCAATGGTCAAAGGATGGATGCGACGGTTGAGAAGTGACTGTACAGTGCTGACTATTTACTTTTAACTATTCGCTATTGGCCATTCGCCATTCACTAGAGCGCCATGACTGCACCGTATACCATTGAGGAATTAAAAGCCTGGAACGATCGGATCCTAGGCCAGGCAGAGAAATTCGGCCTGGACACTTATCCCCAGGAGTTCGAGATCTGCGACCACGAACAGATGCTGAGCTACACGGTCTATTCCGGCATGCCGTCCCATTACCCCCACTGGTCTTACGGTAAAGGCTACGAAAAGCTGAAAACCCTCTACGATTACGGCGTTAGTGGACTTCCCTACGAGATGGTGATCAACTCTGACCCCTGCATCGCATACTTGATGCGGGACAATTCTCTGCTGCTCCAGATCCTTACGATGGCCCACGTGTACGGCCACAACGACTTCTTCAAGAACAATTTCACTTTCAAAACCAATCGCTCAGAGTTCACCCTCGAGACCTTTAAAGCCCACGCCGACCGCGTTCGCCGCTATGCGGAGGACCCCAGTATTGGGCTGGAAAAAGTGGAGCGGATTCTCGATGCGGCCCACGCCCTGGGCCTTCAATGCCGGCGCAACCTGGCTATTCGGAAAGAGACGCCGGAGGAGCAGGAGGAGCGACGGCTCGAGGAAGCCCAGCCGTCAACCGACCCTTTTCAAACCATCCATCGGCGCAAAGAATATACCGCCCCGGATCTGAACCGAATGCCGCTTTATCCAGACGAGGATCTCCTGATCTTCATCCGTGACCACAACCCGCACTTCAGTAACTGGGAAAAAGACCTCCTCACGATTGCCCACGAGGAAACCCAGTATTTCATTCCGCAAATGGAAACCAAAATCATGAATGAGGGTTGGGCCAGCGTCTGGCATAAACGCATCCTGGAAAGTCTCGACCTGCCCCAGGGCATGCAGCTCGAGTTCATAGTGCGGCATAACCAAGTCCTGAGCCCAATCCCCGGCGGGATCAACCCTTACCATCTGGGCACCAAAATATGGGAGGACATCGAAACGCGCTGGGATCAGCCTTCAGCCGAAAAAGAGAAGGAGCACGGCCCGAGAAAAAAGAGCGGCAAGGAGAAAGTTTTCGAAGTCCGCGAGGTTGAGCGGGACAGCTCTTTTCTTCGTCGCTACCTGACCGAAGAATTAGTCCGCGATCTCAACCTCTTTGAATACCAGAGCCGCGGAGGTGAAAAGGTCGTCAGTCGGGTGGCCGACGCGGAAAACTGGCGTGAGATTAAGGAAACCCTGATCCGAAATGTGGGCATGGGAACAGTCCCTGTCATTAAGATTGAGGATGCGGATTACAACAGCAACCGCGTGCTCTTTCTCAAACACTACCACGACGGCAGAGATCTTCAGTTAGAATACGCCGAAAAGACCATGCAGTATTTGCATCAGTTGTGGGGACGGGAAGTGGCGTTGGAGACCATGATCAACGATAAGAAATCGCTCCTCTGGTTTGCCAATGACAAGCTCGGAATCAAACCCTTTCATTGATCCGCACCCCGTTCAGCGCCGTTGCGATTCGTCCTGGGCTGCAATATGGTGCCTACGCCATGCCGTAACCGAACCGGAAGATCGCGGCGCAACGGAACCGCCAAAGCGCTGGACCGTAAGCGAGCGGCGCCTGGCCAACGAGGCGCGTCGTGAGCACTCCCAATGAACTCAGAGCCATCCAGGCCTGCATTCGGAACATTCTGGATCGAAAGGCCGTAGAGAAGCATTTGGTCGCCGGGATCATCGGCGATGCCCCTTCTCACTACTCCAAAAGCCCGCCGCTCTGGAACAAAGTCTTCCACGCTCTCAACATGGAGGCTGTCTACCTGCCCTTCGATGTCGATGAGGCGCGCCTCGCAGATTTCGTCCAAGCGCTCAAAGCATGTGACCGCGTCATGGGGGCGAACGTCACGGTTCCATATAAGGTCAAGATTATCGACTACCTGGACGACATCGACGAGCAAGCCAAGCGGATCAAAGCCGTCAATACCATCATCCGTACTCGGGAAGGACGCCTGCACGGCACCAATACAGACGGCAGGGGGTTTATCGACAGCCTTACGCTCCCTCAACCGGGAGAAAAGAGTCCCTTTGTAGACTCTCTTCGAGGCATCGACGTTCTCATTATCGGGTCTGGAGGTTCGGCCCGCGCAGTCGCTTTTCACCTAGGGGAAGCGGTCCAAAGGGGCCAACTCCTGATCTGCAACCGGACGCCGGAAGCGGCTCGCGACTTAGCCACGGAGGTTAATGACCTCTTTGGCAATGCCGCCGCCATTGAAGAGACCGAAATTGAGCGATGGGCACCAAAGGTGGGATTGGTCGTCAATTGCACGACCAAAGGTCAGGGCGGGATACGCCGCCTTTCGGACGGAAGAATTACCCTCCTTGAACCTTATTCCGCGCTGGCACCCGCGAAGCCCGCCGTTTTTCCCGAAGGCGATTACGGAAAGCCCGGGTTTTACCGCGCCTGGCTGAGCGCCTCGCTCAGCGACATCGAGGCCAACAACCGAGCCTCGTTGAACCTTGCCCTCACCATACCGCCGCACGTCGGGTTCTGTGACCTAATCTACTTCCCTGCCGAGACGGTTTTCCTCCGCCATGGCAGACTGAGCGGCCATAAGACACTCAATGGCAAGGGGATGATCATTGCCCAAGCTGTCGAAGCTTTTTATCACCAGATCTGTCGTGAATATCTACATAGGCTGGGTCTCTACCAGACGGAAACCTACCGGCGCATCTCCGAGCTCATGTATGAGGCGTGGACGGGGTGAGCCCGGAGGACACACTTCCGGCAAAACAGGAAAAAGAAAACCAGGGGTCGCAGGGGTCATCTCACTTATATGTTGGTTTGCCTAGCCCATCCTGACCGAAAGTAAATGAGGTAGCCTCCGAGAAAGATCAGCGCCAGGCTGAACCATTGAGCCTCAGTCAATCCCAGCCCGATCACCGGATTCACACGCCAGAATTCCACCGTAAAACGCGCCAGGCCCGCCAGAACGAGGTAAAGCGAAAACATCGTACCCTCGGGATAACCCTTTTTCCGCAGCGGCCAGAGGATGGCAAGAACGATCATCGACTGAATGAACTCGTAAATCGACGTGGGATGAACCTTAACTCCCGCGGGGTAGGGAACACCGGTCAGAGGATGAACCCAGCCGATGATCGCATTGGTATAGGCGACACCCCAGGGAAGACCCGTGACGGTTCCCCAGTCCCCATCTCCGGCGACATGGCAACCCAGGCGCCCGATGCCATACGCCACGGCCAGGGCCGGAGCGAAGATATCCGCACCCCGGAACCAGGGAATGTGTTCACGCCGAACCACCCAGGTAACCGCTAACGCGCCCCCAACCAATCCTCCATACCAGGTAAAGCCGGCACCGCTAAAGATATACTCCCAGGGAGAGCGCACGAAGGCGCTCCAGTCCTCGATAATGAAAAGCACCCTCGCACCTGCGAAGCCGCCAAGCGCCGCGGCGAAAATCATCGTCGGGGCAAGTTCCGGGTTATAACGATATCGTTTGAGCTCAAGCCAGATAACCCAACCGGCACCGAGCGCGGCCAAGGCTATCAATGTGCCAAAGCTGTATATGGTCAGCGGACCGATCTTCAAGAGGACTGGATACACCCGAGCACCTCACAGGCTTGGAAATGTTTCTAGGGTACCAAAAAAAATGCCATTACCCAAGGAGTCGCTGCGGGGATTTATTCTGGTTATTTGGGCCTTCCCGAGGAGTTGGGTTCAGGTTTTTCCCTCTTGTATCCGTAAGAAAATCATTTTAATAGACCTTAAGATGAAAATTCTCCTGCAGAGGATTAGAGAAGGCAGGGTAACGATTGAAGGAGAGCCTATAGGTGAAACCGGACCGGGACTTTGTCTCTTCCTCGGCATCGCCAAAGAAGACACCGAAAGAGACGCTGATGAGCTGGTAGAAAAGGTGACCCAACTTAGAGTCTTTGAAGATCAAACGGGAAAGATGAACCGCTCTCTCAAAGACGTGAACGGGGAAATTCTGATCGTCTCCGAGTTCACCCTTTACGGCGACTGCACCCGAGGGCGGAGACCCTCCTTTGGCCAAGCCGCGCCACCCGAAGAGGCACAGAAGCTCTATTCCTATTTTGTGCAAAAAGTTAAAGACCTCGGTTTTAAAGTGGTCACGGGCAGATTTCAAGCCAAGATGGACGTTCGGACCATCAACGACGGACCGGTAACTTTGATACTGGAGAGCCCCTAAAAATAGCGAATTGCGAATTGCGAATAGTTTTCAAGCCGATTTGTTCTCGCCATTTCGCCATTCGCTATCCGCCATTGGCCATTGTCATGCACGTCGTGCTCTACCAACCCGAAATCCCTCCTAATACGGGAAGCGTTGCGCGCTTATGCGCCGCGACTTGTACTCCCTTGCATTTAATCGCGCCGCTGGGCTTTAGCATCAATGACAAACAATTGAAGCGCGCAGGATTAGATTACTGGCCGTACGTCGAGGTCCGGCTCCACGCCTCCTGGGAGGAGTTCCTAAAGGAGGAGAATGGTAAGAGGCTCTTACTATTTTCCAAAAAGGCTGCGCAATCGTATACCCGGGCGGCTTATCACGAAGAGGACTTCCTGGTTTTTGGACCGGAGACCCGGGGCCTACCTCAGGAACTCCTCAACGCCCACCGGGAACGGTCCTATCGGATCCCCATGATGAGCCAAGAAGTGCGGAGTCTTAATCTGTCTAATGCCGTTTCTATTGTCCTCTATGAAGCGTTAAGGCAACTTGGGAAGGTCTAAAGGGGGTTGACGCCACAACGGAATATGGTTATTTAAGCTACAAGCGAAATCCTTAGATCAAGGGGGGTTGCCATGCGGGGATGGTTTTCGACGACGGGACAGCACCTGGGGTGGCTTCTGGGGCTTTTCCTTCTGTTTTCAACCAACGGAAGTTTTTTGAATTCGGCCGTGAAAGCGGAACCAAAGAGTTCTGCCGAACCTAAGGAGTCCTTCAATCTGATCCTTCCCTA
>JACPSF010000107.1:8901-16550 GCA_016193385.1 Deltaproteobacteria bacterium | reverse complement strand
ACGGTGGGACAGGGTCAAGACGTGACCATGGATGCGGAGTTCGTCAACCGAACCAAAAATCCCGTCCAGGTCGGCATTACCCTCGAAGGAGTCCCCCAGGGATGGGAGGTGGGGTTCAATTCTCGCTACCCGAGTTACCCCGTGCGCTCTGTGATGATTCAGGGAGAGAAATCAACGACGGTTGAGTTCAAGACCAAGGTTCCCGAAAAGACCAAGCCGGGAAATTATGAGGTGAAGGTCGCCGCCAAAGACGAGGCTGGTACCACAAGCCAAGTCGAAAAGGTGACATACCGGGTAACCTCCAAGAAAGTTGAGACAGGAGGACTTAAGCTCACGAGCCAATACCCGGTCTTAACCACTCCCACAGGACAAATCCTCAAGTTCACCGTGGATCTCAAAAATGAAATCAACAAGCCGCTCACGGCATCCCTTGTAGCGCAAGCACCAGAGGGCTGGGTGGTCCGCTTCAAGCCCCAATATGGTGACACGGTAATATCATCTCTCGCCCTGAAGGAAAGCGGTACCGAAACCTTGAGCGTCGAAATCGACTCTCCAGTGCAGGCCAAGGCAGGGGAATACCCAGTAACTGTGAGAGCACGTGCGGGAGCCTTTGAGGCCTCCACGAATCTAAAAGTTACACTCAGAGGCACTCCCGATTTGAGGATTGGGACCAGGGCCGAAACGCTGAACACCTCTCTTACCGCCGGAAAGAGAACGCCGGTAGAAATTCTCGTGGGAAACGCGGGAAGCGCTCCGGTCCGTAATCTTACATTTATCGCTTCGAAGAAGCCAGAGAAATGGACGGTTGAATTTAAGCCGGACAAAATCGACGTGATTAATCCAGGTGAGGTCCGCGAGATAAAAATGGAAATCCTCCCCCCGGCGAGAAGCATAGCGGGTGATTATCTCCTCTCGTTTACTCCTAATAGCCCCGATACCGCAGCGAAACCCGTCGAGTTCAGGGTCACAGTCTCAACACCCACCTTGTGGGGTTGGCTTGGAGTAGCAATTGTCGCTGCGGTGGTCCTAGGGTTAGGGGTGGTTTTCGTCCGCTTGGGCAGAAGATGAGCGCTGTTATTGAAACCCACAACCTAACCAAGCGTTACCGTGACTTGGTTGCAGTCAATGACCTCACCCTAAAGGTGGAGCCGGGAGAGATTTTTGGCTTTCTTGGTCCTAACGGGGCCGGAAAGACTACAACCATCTTGATGCTCCTTGGACTGACCGAGCCGACGTCCGGACAGGCATCGGTATGCGGATTCGACCCGACAAGCCAACCCCTTGAAGTCAAGAAACGGGTTGGTTACCTGCCGGAGAACCCGGGCTTCTATGAAGACCTGAGCGCACGGGAGAATCTATGCTACCTCGCTCGGTTAAATCGCATCTCCGAGGGAGAGTCTGACCGTAGAATTACACGCTTATTTGAACAGGTGGGACTTGGACGGGATGCGGACCGTCCCGTAAGAGAATTCTCGCGGGGAATGAAGCAAAGGCTTGGAATCGCAGAGGTGTTGGTCAAGGAGCCTCAGGTGCTCATTCTCGACGAGCCCACGTTGGGCTTAGATCCTGATGGAGCGGTTCGCATTCTGGAACTGATCACACAGTTGAGCCATGAGCGAGGCCTTACCGCCCTCCTCTGTTCCCACCTACTGCACCAGGTGCAACAGATGTGCCGCCGAATCGGCATTATCGTTAAAGGGAAATTGATTGTTCAGGGTGAGGTTGACAAGCTCGGCACCGCTATTCTCAAAGAGCGGCAGTGGAATTTCCTGGTCGAGGTGGACGGAAAAACAGATGGACTGGAGGGGGAACTGCGTTCGCTCTCAGGCGTCGCGGGAATCGAGCAACGCAACCGAGGGTGGCTACTTCGCTGCACCAAGGACGTACGGCGCGAAGTGGTCGCACTCATAACCCAGAAGGGGATCGGCCTGCTCCAACTCCGCTCTGAGGATCCTACCCTGGAGGAGATCTATCTTAAATACTTCCGTGAGGCTTAAATTATGGATGTAGTATTTTGGAAGGAGCTTGCAGATCAGTTTAGCAGCCGCCGGTTTATCATTCTGCTGACTATCATTGTGCTGACTGGAATGTGGGCCACTTATTCGGCTGGGCAAACGATTCGCCAGGACGCGGAAAATATGCCCACAGAATATGTCTTCCTACTGTTGCTCACCTCTCAGTCCGGTGCCCTCTTTCCCCTGGCGACGTTTCTCGCCTTCCTTGGCCCACTGGTGGGGATTACACTCGGCTTCGACGCGATCAGTGGAGAATACGCACGCGGAACTCTAAGCCGTGTCCTGTCCCAACCTATCTATAGGGACAGCCTGATTAATGGGAAATTTCTTGCCGGTCTCGCCACTGTGGCCATCTTCTGGGCTTCCATTCTCATCCTCGTCATCGGTCTCGGGATGAGCTTGCTTGGTTTTCCGCCAAATGCTGAAGAGCTTTGGCGCATGCTCATCTTTACGTTCGTCGGGATTACTTATGTAGGGTTCTGGCTAGCCTTAGCGCTGCTTTTCTCGATCCTTTTCCAGAGAACGGTCACCGCGGCTCTTGGCTCTCTTGCAGTTTGGCTGTTCCTAGCCATCTTTGTGTCGATGATTGCCAAGGTGGCGTCCGATGTGATCGTCCCAAATCCATCAACACCGGAGCAATTAGTCCAGCAAACAAATATTGACACTGTTGTTAGTCGCTTCTCTCCCAGTACGCTCTATTCCGAGACCGTTCATATCTTACTGAACCCCATCGCACGGGCCTTTGGACCTGTCCTCCAAGAGCAATTGACAGGGATTTTACCCACCCCCCTGGCCCTGGGCCAGAGTCTCCTTCTTATTTTTCCGCACATCGCGACCTTATTCGCCTTGGTCGGTGTGTGCTTCGGTATCTCTTATATCAAGTTCATGCGCGCCGAAATCCGCGCCTGATGAGCCCGGCCCGGCGAGGCGTCAAACCGGCCTTGAGTAGGGTTGAACCAGCTAAGTTTTGAACTGGTGGATTTGGATCCTTCTTGGCCTTTACGCATTCCCTTCGAGCCGCTTCTTTACCGCTTGGGCGAACTCTTCCATGGCCTGGTCCGCCTTGCGCTTGATGATGCTGTGCCCCAAGGTAGCCAGTTTTCCCAGGATATCCACCGATGCCACAAAGGACAGAAGGGTCTTATCGCCGTCCCCTTTCAGGCGCGCCTCTAGGTCCACTTTCATGCGGCTCCCCACGCGGTTATCCGCCCCGGTCGCCTGGGCTTTGATGTATGACAAATCGTCGCTCCCAAGGACCTCGATCCGCATGGGAAATTCCACCCGGAAGGGGCCGACCTTTTCCACCAGTAAAGCCGTGTACTGCTTTCTTGGCTCGACCGTCTTGGCCTCCTTGCATCCCGGCACGCAAGTGATGAAGCGGTCAACGTCCCACAGGAACTGCCAGACTTTTTCCTTGGATGCAAGAATTTCCACTTCTTTCTCAAACTGCAAGATATCCCCCTTTCATCAAGGAAGCCTCCAAGGATGGGCCGGGCCTAATCGGCCCCGGCCAGCGTGTCCTTGACGTCCTTAAACTCTTTGTTGAGATAATCTTTGAGCTTTTTCTTCACTCGCTCCTCAATCTGGCGCACCCGCTCGCGGCTGATTTCATACTTCTCGCCGATCTCCCTCAGGGTAAGCGGGGCCTCGTTGAGCAAACGCTCCCGGAAAATGACCAGTTCCTTATCCTTTAATCCGCGAGCGAACGCTTCCATCTTCTCGCTCAGGACCTGCCGGTATTCAGCCTCCGCCAGCCGCTCCTCCGGAGTCTGTTTATTGTCGGCCAAGAAATCGAGCAGCGTGACCTCTTCGTCATCGCCAAGAGGCACGTCGGTGGAAAGGTCCCGATTAGCGAGGCGCTGCTCCATCTCCACAACTTCACCTTCCCTGACGTTAAGACGCTGCGCTAAGAGTTTTGGCCCGGGCGTGAAGCCCTCCGCCTCGAGCTTCTGCTTTTCTTTTTGCAAATTAAAAAAAAGCTTTCGTTGCGCCTGTGTGGTGCCGATCTTAACCATGCGCCAGTCGTTCATGATGTAACGGATGATATAAGCCCGTATCCACCAGACCGCGTAAGAGGGGAAGCGGATACCCCGGTAAGGATCGAAATTCTTTACCGCCTCCATAACACCGATGTTCCCCTCTTGAATGAGATCCAGGAGATTCCTGAAGGCCTTTTGGTATTCCCGGGCGATCATGACGACCAACCGAAGGTTGGAAGTGACCAGCTTGTAGGCGGCCTCGATGTTGCCAAACTGTTTATATTCGACCGCCAGGCGGTGCTCTTCCTCTCGCGTCAACAGGGGATAGCGCCGGATCTCCATGAGATAGCGCTGCAGCGGATCGTATGGGACGAGAGCCTTTTCAAAGGCCTCAGCCTCCTCTTTGGGGTCGACCCGATCATCAAATAGATCGATCTCTCCCATGGTCGGCTCGTCACGGGGATCCGAATGCTCGTCAGCCATGCGATGTTCAACCTGTATGATTAAAAAATCTAGATCCTTTTGGACACCTTTTCAACAAGCTCCAGGTTGGACCGACCCGGGCAGATGAGAATGGCAAGGTCAAAAGGATGTGAGCCGAAATGATAGAATATTTCTAGGCGGATTCCGTCGCGCCGGTGGCCTTCCTGACAAGCCCGGCTGCCACCTCTCTCAAGGCAATAACCACCTCACGATTATCCGCATTGACAAGGGGTTTTGCCCCCTTGAAGAGCTGCCTCGCCCTTCTCGAGGCGAGCATAACCAACTCAAAGCGGTTCGGAATCTTCTGGAGACAATCTTCAACTGTAACGCGCGCCACCGACCTCTCCTCAACTGAGTAATTGTCGCCTATTCAAGCAGATTCGCTCTTTCCAGTCAACCGCTCCAAGCCTTTCACGAAAATCTTTAGAGGCTCATTGGTTATTCCCAGCAAGGGGACAATGAGCGCGCAGACCCGCAAATCGGAGTGCCAACCCTAGAAAGAGTGGCTTCAGAGCTAACCCCTCGACCAAACAGTCTTGACAAGGTGCCGTGCCAACCCTAAGCTTTTATTATCGGGGCATGAAAAAATGATCCGGGAATTGCTCAAGAAACTGCGCGCCAAGCTTAAGTTCGGGTCCACAGAAGATGGCAGGCTCAAGTCAGTCGATCCGTCGGCCGCACTCAAAATCAATTATCGCGACTTACTGCAGCTTGCCAAACAGATTGAGTCCCACGCGGAAAGAGCTCCGTATCCCCATGTGGCGGAGATTCTCCGACAAATGGCCCGGGAGAAACAGGCAAGCGCCAACGCGTTGAAAGAAAAAATACCAGCTTTACAGGAGACTGAGGTGCCTCACCTGGCGATCAGCACAGGCAAAAACCACTGGGAAAGGATGGTTCAAGATTTAGAGGATCAAAAGGTTTTCGAGGAGAATTTCCTCCAGTTGGCAAACTTTATTGCCGAGGAGCGGCCGGAGATTAGCCATTTCCTCAGGGAGATTGTGATCAGGCAAGCGCCTCACAAAGAAAAGCTTCTAGACCTCATCGCCCGCGCCGATCCGCAAGCCCATCTTTATTGACAAGACAAATTCTCGCCCCGGTTCTCAGAGTTGACCCTGCATGGTTTTGGCTGAAACGCTTGGCTCGGGGATGGCAAAACCACGCCGAGGCAGCTTTCGCGGCGTTAGGAGACGAGATAGACGGCGATATACAGGGAATCGAGAGACAGCTCTCTAATGTTCAGCCCGGCTTAAACTTCGGCTCCGCGAGAAGGCCATATCCAAGGCTATCCCGGTGACAATGGCGTTCCAGGGATCGGCATCCTGTTCAGGTGCTTTAACTATGACTTGGTTGTATCTCATAGGCCAAGATGACACTAGCTGCGAAACCGTTGGCAGCAATCGTCGTGCCAGACTCCTAACTACCCGAAATAATGACGTTCCTAAATTTAGAGAGTGATAAATAACGCCACTTTTAGGTAAAAATTGTCCAGAAATGCGAATTTGCGACAGCGGTGTATTGGGAAAAGGCGGTTGATCAGTCGATGACACCCACCCCGGAAATTTCTACCATGCAATCAGGATTATACAAGCTCTTTACCTCGACTAACGTGATAGCCGGGAAATAGTTGCCGAAGACCTGCTTGTAAGCCGTGCCAAGCGCCTTTTTGTTGGTCAAATAGGCCTCTAGATCGGTAATATACATCGTCAGCACGGCATACTGGTGAGGCTTGCCCCCCGCCCCTTCGATGGCCGCTTTCAGATTCTGCACCACCTGGCGAAACTGGGCGACAAAGTCGCCCTTCCCGACCACAGCTCCGCTAGCGTCGAAGGGGGCCTGACCTGCGACATACACAATCTTTCCCGATGAGATCTTCGCCACATGCGAGTAGCCTACGGGATTCTCCAACCCCGTTGGATTCAACAGCTCGAACGGCATTTCGTTTCCCTCCTATTTCTCAGGAGATTCCCAGGAAGAGATGAATTTTTCCATTTCCCCTACGACATCCTCCGAAGCCGGCACGTACGGTAGGATTATCCGCGTTGCCCCGGCCTCCCAGTAGGGCTGAATTTTTTCGCGAATTTCTCTGACAGAGGTCGCGGCGATAAACGGGACACCGGCGAACAGCCGATCAGTGATCAATGCCCTAGCGGCATGAAAGCCCCCCGACTTCCACGCGGCCCTCATCGCCTCAGCCTCAGCGGCGAATCCCATTCGACTTAGAAGATCCCGGTAGTAATCGGCCAGGGCATAGAAAGTAAGCGTGTGGCTGAGCGCCTCCCGAGCCTGCTCAAATTTTTGCGCCACCGAGCAGCGAATTTTACAAATGATTTCCAGGCTATTGGGGTCCTTTCCCGCCTCCTCAGCTCCTCGCTTAACCTCGCCAACAATACGGCGGATCTCCGTGGGGTTGGCCATATTAATCAAGACTCCGTCAGTAAGCCATCCGGCCATCCGACTCATCTTGGGACCAAAGGCCGCAAGGTAGATCGGAATCGTTCTGGAAGAAGGCTTAAAGGCCAGCTTGAAACCCTGAGAGGAGAAAAATTGCCCGTCAAACTGGAGTTTTTCTCCCCTCATGGCCGCTCGCACGATTTCGATATACTCCCTGACGCGGCTCAGAGGACGATCGAACGGAAGACCATGCCACTTGGCGATCGTCGGATTGGAGGAACCAATGCCCAAAAGGAATCGGCCTCGCGAGAGTTCATCGAGTCCAACCGACTGAAGCGCGAGGGTCGCGGGCGTCCGACCCAGGATGTGATACACCGCAGAGCCAATCTGCATGCGATTGGTGACAGCCGCGATTGCCGCGAGCATTACCGTGGGATCTTTATTATTGGCTTCCCCACCCCAAGCGCAGCCGAAGCCATGCTTCTCCGCGAGCCTAGCAAGCTGCGGGATCGCATCCATCGGTAGTCGGGCTCCGGAATTAAACTCTATATCGATCTGCATCCCTGCTCCTTACTTGGCTCAATCTTGAAGCGAGAAGCTCCCGCATACCCAACGGTCCCGGTAAGGGAAATCGACAAATCCGCTTTTTCGGGTCACACACTCCCCGCTTGAGCCATCTCGATTTTCCAGGATAACAAAACCTACAGTTCAGTGTCTTGGGCCGGGAAGAGGAACGACCCTCATGCCCTCGAGCTTTTCGATATAGCGCATCATTCGA
>JACPSF010000107.1:0-8889 GCA_016193385.1 Deltaproteobacteria bacterium | reverse complement strand
ATAGACGCTTTCTACTTCGGAAACATCGAAACGGGGAAGGGCCTTGAACATTTTTATATACTCAGGGCCGGACTCGACTCTGGCTCCGATGAACCCAAACCTTCGCTGCTTGACGGAACTGAGCACCCGATTCTTAAAGTCCTCGGGAGACGCAGCCCAGACTGCCTCGCTAATCCCGGCCCCTTTAGCCACAGCGATCAGATCGGCGCCCACGGCGGTTGCCGTTTTGAGCAACCCCGAAGCTTCATACAGCCCATTGTCGAACACCATATAGACCAGGTTAGCGGGCTTTTCCCGGGCTAGGGTAGGTAGGCCACAGAGGTTCATCAGAAGGGCGCCGTCGCCGTCTATGGCCAAGATCTGGCGGCGCGGCAACGCCAGAGCCAGGCCCAAGGCAATCGACTGGACCAGCCCAAGCGTCCTCACCCGCAGGTTCCCTTCACTAGGTCGCAAGGAAGTCCATTCCGTGGAGCCACCGCCTCCGATCGTGATCACGAGGGCATCGCCGACCTCAGGGGCTATCGCTTTGAGACAATCAAATCTCTTCATCCTGCCACTCTCCTGCAACGTCCCGCTCAATTCAGTGCCTGGGCCCTGGGAGAGGCACGACTTTGACCCCTTCGGTCTTCTCGATATGTCTCATAAAGCGATAAGTATTTTCCACTTCCCCATACGCGAACGCGGGCAGTTTTTGCCAGCTCATGAGGTAGTCGGCTCCAGCTTCCACCTTTGCCGCAATTATGGAAAAAACTTTCCGCTCTTTGGCCTTTTTAAACTCCGACGCGAAATTTTCCACCGAGGAGACCCAGCAGGCATGTTTGACCCCGGCACCTCTTGCCATCTCCGCCAGGTCAGTCCCAGTACTGCTCGCCGTCGGTCTAAGACCGGAGGCCTCATAGATACCGTTATCAAAGACCAGATGGATCAAGTTGTCGGGTCTCTGCCAGGCCAGCGTGGGCAGGCCGCAGGCATTCATGAGCAGAGCGCCATCCCCATCGATCGCCACCACCTGGCGTTGAGGCAACGCCAAGGCCAGCCCCATGGCTATGGAAGAGACCAGCCCCAGGGTCCGGCATCTCAGATTGCCATCTCCCGGTCTGATCGCATTCCACTCTGCCGCGGCACCGCCGATGGTGCAAATCACCAGGGCATCACCGACCTCAGGGGCTATCGCCTGAAGACACTCAAACCGCTTCATCTTCGCGTTCCTAAAACATCCTTAGTTAGAAGGACCGCCACGGGCCTTCTAGAATCGACAGCCAGCGTGGTCGCACCCTTGATGGTCGGTTTGATGTCTTCCACCTTCCTCAGGACGTAATAGCGAATTCCCAATCCCACGAGGACTGGCTCCGTCACGCTCCCCAGCGTCGAAAATCCTTCATCCCCGATATCGCCCGCATAATAGATGAAGAGCACGATCGGAATATTGAAATTCAGCGCGGTGGTGGTCAGGGCATTACAGCTGTTTAAGAAACCTCCGTTTTGCATGATGATGGCCGTCGTCTTGCCCCCCATGTAAGCGCCGGTACAGATACCAATTCCCTCTTCCTCCCTGCACAACGGCACGTGCTTGATATCCCGGTCAGCATCCACCAGCTCCAGAAGCTTGGCGATGTTATAGTCAGGCAACGAGGTCACGAAGTTAATGCCGGCTTCCTTCATCGCTTGTAGGATCATCCTTGGTTCCTCGGCGTTGGTCAATGTGTGTCCTCCCCTAAAATTTAAGCGCCCTAAATACCGCCACCCTCTTCCTCCCCCCCCTTCCACCCGTGGCATAGAACCAGGACAGAAACCGTCGCTCCAGCGAAAGATAGGCAAAGACCATAGACCCCCCGATCGAGTTACGAGGATACGGAGAACGCTCCGGAAGACTCCCCAACCGATGGCTTCAACCCGGGAAACAAGTCGCGCTACGGGGGCAAGTGACTCGACGGATATCCCGAATAACACTAAATACCGGGTAGATCAAGGATGAGGAAAAGGGGCGAGAGACAGGTTCGAGTCCGCGGGGTCGAGCGAGGCTCTTGCCTTTGCCGGGAAGCTGGGCTAAAGAGGGTTCGAAGGAGGGACATCATGAGCGCCGAGAAACGAATCAAACTCTACGATTTTAAAGCTTCTCCCAATTGCCAGCGAGTGAAGGTGGTCCTGGAAGAGAAAAAGCTTCCCTACGAAACCGTCCCGGTCGACCTGAGGGGAGGCGAGCAGAAAAAGGCTGACTTTCTCAAACTCAACCCTTACGGCAAAGTGCCGGTGATCATCGACGGGGAAACGGTTCTGTACGAATCTTGCATCATCAATGAGTACCTCGAAGATAAATACCCCGAGCCGCCGCTTCTGCCCAAGGACCCCGCCAAGAGAGCCAGAATCCGTATCCTCATCGATTACGGACTGAACCACCTCGATTCCGCCTATCAGAAAATCCGCCTGGAGCTGACGAAAGCGGAGAAGGAAAGAAACCAGGAGACCCTCGAGGGGGCAAAGCGCGAGCTTAGAAACCAGCTCCAGCGACTTGAGCGTGAGATCGGGGATCAGCCGTATCTCGCGGGCGAGTTTTCTATCCTAGATGCCGACCTCGCGCCGCGCTTCCTGCGACTGGAGGGCTTTGGGGTCCTGCCGGATCCCTCCCTGCCGCGCCTGGGAAAATGGCTCGAGCGAATGAAGCAACGGCCCTCGGTGCGGGCCATTATGTAGCACCCTCAAGCGCCGCCTTTGATCTCAGCCGGCCAGACGACCTCTTCCAAAAGCGCCGGAGGAGTCAATCTCAATTTGTCGGTCTCGAGTTTGATTTCCTTCCTCCTGCGGCCTCTTCTCCACCGTTGGAGCCGACAAGCTAGACCACAAACAGAGGGAGAGATCCCGATCCCCGGCCTGGAGAGCACCGTTAAAGTTCTCTGGGGCCCGCACGCCGTCCCCCATATCTTTGCCGCCAGTGAACGGGATCTTTTCATGGCCCAGGGCTATGTCCATGCCCAGGAAAGGCTCTGGCAGATGGAGGTGAGCCGCCGCTCGCTCAGTGGCCGGCTGGCTGAGCTCTTTGGCGCGAGCCGAATCCCTTGGAAGGAGCTCTCGGCCCATTTTCGCAACATGAGTATCGCCGATCTTGATCACTTTACCCGGCTCATGGGGCTTCGCAGGGCTGCATCCGCGTCGTTGCGGCTTCTACCGGAAGAGCATGTTCAGAAGCTGACCGCCTACAGTGAAGGCGTCAACCGTTATATCGCAAGCCACCTCAAACAGCTTCCCGTAGAATTCCGCCTCCTCCGCTATGACCCCGAGCCGTGGCAGGCCGAAGATAGCCTGACCATCGGTAAGGGGTTCGCCTTTTTTCTCTCCACCTCTTTCCTGACCCGCATGACGCTCAGCGCGATCGGAGAAAAACTCAAGGGCCAACCGGCCAAACTGCAATCGCTGTTTCCAACCTACCCCGAGTACGAACCCTCGATTACCCGGCCCGCTTTCGACGCAGCCCAGGAACTGCTGGGGTTTATCAACGGTACTTTTCGCGCGCAGGGTTGGTCGGGGGGAGGGCAAGGGAGCAACAACTGGGTTGTCGGGCCCGAGCGCTCCGCCACCGGAAAGCCGATACTCTGCAATGACCCCCATCTGCGGCTGACGCTTCCATGCATCTGGTACCTGGTGCATCTTCAATGCTCCAAGGCGGAGAAAACCACGGACGATTTCGAGGTCTGGGGTGGCTCCATTCCCGGATCTCCATGTGTCCATCTCGGTCACAACCGCCATATCGCTTGGGGGGTTACGGCGGGGCTGTGCGACGATGCGGATCTTTTCCGGGAGAAGATTCATCCATCGGAGCCCGACCTCTACCTCGCCGGGAACGAATGGTTAAGGATGGATTGCGCCGAAGAAAGGATCCGCATCCGCCGCGGGAGAGAGGTCAAGAAAATCATTCGCTGGACGCGCCACGGACCGGTCATCAGCGATTTCCTGACGGGCCTCTCAAATGGTGAGGTCCTAGCCCTCCGATGGAGCGCCCACGAACCGAGCGAGGAGTTCCGCGTCGTCTACGGCCTCAACCGGGCAAGACACTGGGAGGAGTTCCTTCAGAGTCTCTCCCACCAGGTGGCCCCCACGCTCAATTATGTTTACGCCGACACGCGAGGAAATATCGGCTACTGTCTCGCGGGGAAAATTCCCCGGCGGCCGCGACCCCACTCCTTTTTTCCCCTCCCTGGCTGGAGCGGAGAATTCGACTGGAAGGGCTATGTTCCCTTCAGCGAACTTCCCCGTCTCTTTAACCCACCCGAAGGTGTCATCGCCACGGCCAACAACCGCGTTGCCGGGCCCGGTTATCCCCACTATCTCTCAGATCTCTTTGAGCCTCCCTATCGAATCCGACGCATCAAGAGCCTTTTAGAGAAAAAACCCCACCTCACGAGAGAGGACATGGCGAAGATCCAGCAAGACGTCGTCTCCCTGCACGCCAGGGAAATCATTGACCGCCTCAGAACCGACCTGGAAGCGACCTCCCGCGAAGATCCCTCCCTTCGGGAAGCGGCGGGAAAGCTTCTCCGCTGGGATGGCTCTTGCTCAGCAGGGAGCGTCGAGGCAACGTTGTTCCATGTTTTTCATCTGCGTCTGGCGCGCAATCTCCTTGTCCCGGACCTGGGGGAAGAGCTCACTCTGGCCTATTTGGAGATCATGAATCAGCCGCTGCAACCGCTGGCAAAGATTTTGAGCGATTCTCAATCGGCGTGGTTCGAAACTCTGCCGCGGCAGACCTTGTTGCGGCGGTGCCTGCGTGAGGCTTGCGCCGAGCTCACTCGCCGGCTAGGCCGAGACATGGAACAATGGGGCTGGGGCAAGCTCCATGCGCTAACGCTCACCCACCCCTTTAGCCGAAGCAAAATCCTTGGCCGCATCTTTTCTCTCGGCCCGTTTCCCGCCGCGGGCGACGGGGTAACGATCAACATGGGCTTCTACCGTTACTCCGATCCTTTTTCGCATATCGTAGGGCCTTCGTTGAGGATGATCCTTCCGGTCGGGGAGTGGGAAAACTGCCAGTTCATCCTTCCCGCGGGACAATCCGGACACTTTTCCTCACTTCATTACGGAGACCAGACGGAATTATGGCGACGCGGAGATTACCTGCGGCTGTTCTACCGCGAAGAAGAGATGCGGGAGTGGCCGCACATGACTTTCGTTCCCCACAAACCCGCGTCTTGACACTTTCGGGCCGGATGCCATATTAGGCTCTGTGCGCGCCCGGGGTTAAACTCTATGGCCGGAGCTCTGTTAGCCGTTCTCTTCATCTTTTTCGCATTCACAGCCGCACGCCCGGTTCAAGCCGAAGATAGCGGCGATAAAATCATCATCGCGGGGGCCCCGTCTCTTATCCCATTAGCGGAACGCTTTACGGCCCAATACCGAAAGGAGCATCCGGCCACTGAAATCGAAATTCGCGGCGGGGGCTCCAACTACGCCGTCCGTGCCGTCAGGCTCGGACAGATAGACGGAGGGCTCGTCACCCGCAATCTCGACCCCGCCGAGCAGGCCGAATTCCGAACCCAATCTTTGGGCCATGATGCCATCATTTTTCTCACTTATCCGGGCAACTTGGCTCTCGGTTTGACTTTGGAACAGCTCCGCGGAATCTATCTCGGAAAGATTGCCAACTGGCGTGAAGTCGGGGGTGAAGACAAAGGTGTCGTGGCCCTAACGCGGGAGACGGGTTCCGCTCTGAGGATGAACTTTTTAGAGCGTCTCTTTGGTCTGGGCTTCGACGGTAGAGAGAAAGCATTCACGATCCGGGCCAGCAAGGAGAAAATCTTAAGGACCATAAAAAGAGTCGAGGGTGCCCTGGGGTACGGTATCGTTCGCCTGGAAGAAGCCCAGCTTCAGGGTGTCAAAGTCCTTCAAGTCGACGGGAGGTTGCCCACACCGCAAACCATTCATGACGGCCTGTATCCTTTTACACGGCCGCAGCTTTTGATCCTCAAGGGCGCCCCGAAGGAAGCGGCGCAAAAGTGGATGGCGGGCTTTGCCAAGTTCGCCAATCAGGCCGGCGACTCGAAAAGCGGGCGATGAGAAGTCTGCTTCATAAACTTCTTCTCTCCTCTTTGCTCATCATTTTTCTGCCCATGGGGCTTGCCATCCTCTGGACCTCCAAAACCCTGTCTTCGCTCCTTGAAGTGCTCTTCGTAGAAAAGTCGAGTGCCCACACAGAGCAGGTCAAGCTCTTGCTGGGCGAAAAGCGGGAAACGGCAACGGGGCTCGTCCACTGGATCGCCGAGATGCCGGGAGTGAAAAAAGCCCTCGAGCAAGACGACCGCGACGGCCTCTTTCAACAGCTCCTGCCCGTGGTCGGCTCCATCGAGGTGGACTTCATCGAAATCCTTGAGCCGGAGGGTAATATCTTCTTGCGCGTCCACGACCCGTCCCGTTACGGGGACCGCCCGAATCTGGCTAGCGACGTGCAAGATCTCCTCCATGGGGTGCGCGATTTTGCCGCTTACGGAGTCGAAGCGCGCGACGGCAAAGCCTATCTTCGCGCCTCCGAGACCGTCGAGGGAGAAGGGGTCGTGGGTGTGGTGAGCGTCGGCTACGCGCTCAACCGCGATTTTATCCACAAGCTGGAAAGGTTATCCGGGAGCAGGATCGTCATCACCATCGGCGACCGCCAGTATAACGCGACCCAAGTCGAGCCAGCGGTCGAGCACAAAACCCTTGCGCCATCGGAAGGTATTCAAAGCGGAGCCGCCCAATGGCATCGAGACGGCCCGGCGCCATCGCTGGAGATTCGCCTGCCGTTAGAAACGGACCGTGGAACGGAAGGAGTTCTCGCTCTCTTTTTTCCGACCCTGGAGCTGAGGACCGCAATTACCGCGCTCCGCGTGACTCTCTTTTTCGTCGCCCTTTTGGGCATCGCCCTGGCCTTTATGATTTCCTGGATTTTGAGCAGGCGATTCACTCGGCCTTTAAAAGAGCTCGCCCGGGGAACCGAACAGGTTGCCGCAGGGAACTATGCCACCGAGGTGAGGCCGAAGTCACAGGATGAAATCGGCACCTTGGCAGCCTCCTTCAACCGCATGCTGGAAGAGCTCCGTCGATCCAAGGCGGAGGCGGAAGGCTACCGCTTGGAGCTGGAAAGGAAATTCGTCGAGCGGGGTAAAGAGCTGGCGGAAACTGAAAAGAAGAGAGCGGCCATGGCCCACATGGTCGCGCATGATCTCAAAAATCCGCTTCTCGGCATTAAAAAGACGCTCGAGCGCCTGGAACAGACCCGCGCCGAGACCACCGTGGAGCAGAGGAGGCGGCTCGTGCAGGAGCTTTTGAGCGCCAGCGATCTGGTGATCGGCATGGTCAACGAGATGCTCGATCTCTATCGCTCCGATTTCGGCGAGCTTCCCCTGTCGCTCAGCCCTTTTCCCATCGACGAGCCGATCCAAACGTGCCTGCGAATCCTGGCACCGGAGCTCGATGAGAAAGGGATCAAGGTCGTCAGCCGTTTGGGCCCGCCCAATATTTCCCTGGTTGCCGATAAGAGGAGGCTGACCCGCCTGCTCATCAATCTTCTCAGCAACGCTATTAAATTTTCATCCGAGAACGGGCAGATCACTGTTTCTGCTTCGCTGCGGGAAGACGGTGTAAAAATTGCGCCCCAGGTGCTGCTGCGAGTAGAAGACGAAGGAGCGGGCCTCACTGAGCAGGATCTTTCCAAGATCTTCGACCTGTTTTACTCGCGGGACCAGGGCAGGATAGACACCGGCACGGGGCTAGGCCTTCCCTATTGCAAGCTTGTCGCCGAGGCTCACGGCGGGAAAATATGGGCCGAAAGCCGAGGCGCCGGAGGCTTTGCGGTATCCGTGCTCTTGCCGCTCAATACCGGCGGGGCATCGAGGGCCTATGCCACTTAGGTTGCTGATCGCGGATGACGAGAGGCTTTTCCGCCAAAGCCTGAGGAAGTTGCTGGAAGGCACCAGAGATCTCAAAGTCGTTGCCGAGGCGGGAGACGGTCATGAGGCTGTCCTCAAAGCGCAAGAGAAAGAGCCGGACATAGCTTTGCTCGACGTGAGGATGCCGAAAATGGACGGGATCAAAGCGGCCAAGCTCATCTCGAGCCTCGTCCCTAAGACCAAGGTCCTCATGCTCTCCATCTATGACGATGATGAAAAGATCATTTCGGCCTTAAGGGCTGGGGCGAGCGGTTATATCCTCAAGGACGCCGACCAGAAGGATTTTCTCGAGATCATACGCCAAACTTTCCTTGGCAAGCCCCACACCTCGCCTTATTTGGCGCACCTGACCATCAAAGGCGGGGCCGGCCAGAACAAACTCTCTGAAGAGGACAGAAAGAAACAGTTCGCTCAGAAATACAACCTTACGGACCAGGAACTCAAGATCCTCCACCTCCTCGCCGAGGGACTGAGCAACGAAGAGATGAGCCGGATGATCAACCTCTCGCGGGAGACCATCAAGATGCACCTGAAAGCACTCTTTCGCAAACTTCAGGTCAAGAACCGTACCGAGGCGGCAGTCCTCGCCGTTAGAGAGGTCATTGGATAGCCGTCCCGTATAGGTGGACACAAGATTACCCGTTTGGGGAGTTGACAGAAGACCCCCCTGTTTTTAAGATTTGCCTGGAATAAATGCCCTGTCCCCGGTGTTTACGTATAGTGAAGGAAAAAAGAAAATTACCATAATCCCCCTATCCTCCCTCAAATCCCCCTCTATCCCCCTTTGGTAAAGGGGGATAGAGGGGGATTTAGGAGAGCAAGAGGGGATTTGATGTCAACTTATCTAGTTCCGTCACTATAGTTGAAGGCGGCTTCTTGGGCCTTTCCCGGGGGAGGTCTCGACTTTGAAACGATTACGAAAGAAATTCCTCGCCCTGTGACTTTTCCGGCCAGCGATAACTTTTACTGGAAGTTT
>JACPSF010000343.1 GCA_016193385.1 Deltaproteobacteria bacterium | reverse complement strand
GGCTATTTCGAAGAGGCAAAGGTGAAAGCTTCGGTGGAGGTAGCGAACAAGTACCTCGAGCTTTCTCCATCTGTCGATTACAAGATCACCTATACGAATCAATTCGTCAGAAAGACTCCACGAATGTAGAGAGCATCTTTGACCAGCGTCATTCAGTACGACAAGGTCCGGAAAATCTACAATTCCGGCCACGATGAGGTAGTCGCTCTTCAAGAGGTATCGTTCGGCGTCGGCGAGGGCGAGTTTGTTACCGTCGTCGGACGGAGTGGGTGCGGCAAGACGACGCTCTTAAAGCTCACCGCTGGGCTGCTACAACCCTCGGGGGGGGCGGTTCAGGTGGCAGGGGCTCCCGTCAGGGGGCCCCTCACCAATGTCGGGATCGTCTTTCAAGCGCCTGTACTGTTGGCGTGGCGTAAGGCGATCGATAATGTCCTGCTCCAGGTCGAGGCGAGGAAACTCAGGGTTGAGAACTACCGAAAGCGGGCTTTAGAACTGCTTGATCTCACCGGACTTAAGGGTTTCGAGGAGCGCTACCCGAGCGAGCTTTCAGGGGGGATGCAGCAAAGGGTGTCTATCAGCCGCGCGCTGATTCACGATCCGCCGCTCTTGTTGATGGACGAGCCCTTTGGCGCTTTGGACGCCATCACCCGCGACGAGATGAACATCGAGCTTTTGCGGATCTGGAATGAGGCCCAAAAGACGGTCCTGTTTATCACCCACAGCATTCCCGAAGCGGTCTTTCTCGGAGATCGCGTGATCGTCATGACACCCAGGCCGGGAAAAGTTTCGGAAATCGTCAACATCGATCTTCCTCGCCCGCGCACGACCGCGCTGCGGGACGAACCTAAATTTATCTCCTACGTCAGACAGATCCGCAAAAGCCTCGGGGTGCGTTAAGCTTCGAAGCTTTCCGGCGGAGTAAAAAAGCTTCTAGCGGGCTTGCTCGGCGGAACGGCGGCGGATCAGCGCTCTTACTCTGTCGGGGGAGAGCGGCAGCTCTTTAATCTCCACGCCGAGCGAGGAGAGCGCGTAGCTTACCGCATTGGCAAGAACTGCCCCGGTCCCGACAATACCCCCCTCGCCTGCGCCCTTGACGCCGAGGGGATTGAGCGGTGACGGAACCTCTTCTAGAACAACGCTTTCTATGGCTGGGACATCCGTGCTCGAGGGCAGGACGTAATCCCTGAACGTTGTGGTCAGCAGTTGGCCGTTTTCGCCGTAGACCAACTCTTCTAGCAGCGTTCCGCCGATACCCTGAACCGCGGCGCCGACCGCCTGCCCATGCACGAGTAGCGGGTTGATGCATCGGCCGACATCTTCGACCACCATATATTTCAGGATTTCCACCATTCCGGTTTCGGGATCGACGGCCACGTGGGCGAGGTGAACTCCGTAGGAGTGAGTCATTTTGTTGGAGTTAAAGTAGGCCGTCTCCTCCAATTCCGGCTGGCCCAGGTTTTGCCTTATGGACTCCCGCATGAAGGAGACGAGGTCTTTAAGATCCAGTGCCGGGGATTCGGCGCCTTTCTGATGGATTTTCCCCTCTTGTAGCTCCAGCTCGGCGGGGTCCACCCCCAATCGTTCGCCGGCGATCGTCAAGAGTTTTTGCTTCAGCTGCTGCGCCGCCAGATAGAGCGCATTGCCGCCCATGACCGTGCCCCGGCTGGCAAAAGTTCCCCAGCCGAAAGGCACCAGGTCGGTATTGCCGTGAAAAACCGAGATCCACTCGATCGGCACGCCCAAGGCATCCGCGCAGATCTGCGCCATCGCGGTCTCATGCCCCTGCCCTAGGACATTGATACTGAGGTAGACGGCGACGCTGGGCCCGTCGCGGAGCACCACCCGCGCACCTTCGTAGGGCTCCAGACCGCCCGTGTTCTTGACGAAATAGGCCAGACCGACGCCGTGATATCGGCCGCTTTCGAGTCGGCCTTGCAGCGGTTTGAGTTTTTCGTAATCGAACTCCTTGAGCGCCCGGTTGAGCGCGCTGGGATAGTTCCCGCTGTCGAGGACCGTCGGGTTCTTACCCGGGCGGGTTATGCCGATCTCATAAGGAATCTCTTCGGGCTGGATCAGATTTTTGCGCCTGAGCTCGATGGGATCGATCTTTAAGTCCGCTGCCACCATATCGAGCATACGCTCGCGGAAGAAGCAGGACTCATAGCGTCCCGGTGCTCGGAGGGTTCCCATGCCGGTCTTGTTGGTCATGACGCAATGAACCTTGCACTGGTAATTGGGGATCCGGTAAGGCCCGGGCAAAAGCGCCGCAGTGGAGCATGGAACCAGCCCGCCATGCGTGCGGACATAGGCACCCATGTTGCCGTAGATCTCGGCCCGCAGCGCCAGCAGCGTTCCGTCTCTTTGCGCAGCGATCTCGAGCTCGCAGGTCACCTCGCGCGAATGGTTCGCGGCCATGAGATGCTCGCGGCGGTCCTCAATCCACTTGACCGGCCTTCCGAGCCGCATCGAGGCGAAGGGGATCAAGAAATCCTCGGGGTAAAGCTCGCCGCGGATGCCGAAGCCTCCGCCAATGTCGTTCTCGATGAAATGGAGATTGTGCTCGGGGAGTTTGAGAAAGGAGGCGATGACCTGGCGGTTGTAGTGCAGCAGTTTGGTCATCCCATAGGCCGTCAGCTCTCTTTTGCCCACGTCAAAGTTCGCCACCAGGCCCCGCGTCTCCATCGGATTGCCCGTGTGGCGATGGACCCGAAATTCTTCTCGGCGCACGTAGTCCGCTTTTTCGAACGCCCGGGCCGCATCGCCGATCGAGATTTGATGGACCGCCGCAAGATTTGTCCCGTTTTCATCATGGACGAGGATCTCGTTGCGCATAGCGGCACGGAGTTCGAGCACCTCGGGTAAGTCCTCGTACTCGACTTCGATGGCATCGAGCGCGTCCTCGGCGAGGTAGCGGCTTTCCGCCACTACCACGGCTACTGGCTCGCCCATGTAGCGGACCTTATCGCGGGCAAGCAGGGGTTGCAGGTAGCGCTCCAGACCTGGGACTTTGTACATGCGCATGGGGACGGGCACGGCCATCTCTCCAATGTCTTTTAAGGTAAAAATCCACGCGACGCCGGGGATGGCCCCGGCTTTCGCCGTGTCGATCGAGCGGATTCGAGCGTGGGCACGCGGGCTGCGCAGGACGGCGGCGTGCAGCATTCCGGGGAGTTTTATGTCGTCGGCATAGGTGCCTTTGCCGGTGATAAATCGGATGTCTTCCCGCCGTTTGATAGGAGCGCCGATGTAGGTTTTTGCCATAGCTTCTCCGTCGCTAATTCGATTCCCTCGAAAGCTACCCGGGGTCCGAGCCATCAGGCCGTGGTTCGATAAACTCACCACCCTGAGTAAAATCGAAGGGCGGCCGATGGACTGAGCTCCCTCGGGAAGCATGCTCTCGGCTGTGGCCGATGGGTTCGGGCCATGAGTCGTGCCGTTTGTAATCGGACGTCCGCATCCTCGCTCGCGCTCCCCTCGGTCCCCACTACGTTGTGGTCTTCCCCGCGGCTTGCAGGATTGCTTTGACGATGGGCAGGTATCCTGTGCAGCGGCACAGGTTGCCGGAGATGGCCTCGCGCACTTCTGTCTCGGTGGGCTTCGGCCTTTCCTCGAGGAAGGCGTAGGCGGTCATGAGAAATCCCGGCGTGCAAAAACCGCACTGAAGGGCATGTTGGTCCTGAAAGGCCTGCTGCAGGGGATGCAGGTCCGCTCCCCGGGCCAGACCCTCCACGGTGAGCAGCTCCGCCCCATCCGCCTGCACGGCCAGGAGCGAGCACGAGCGCACGGCCTCCCCGTTCAGGAGGATCGTGCAGGCCCCGCACACCCCGTGCTCGCACCCGAGATGGGTTCCCGTAAGGTCAAGTTCGTTGCGTAGAAAATCGGCGAGCGTCACTCTGGCCTCGACCAGACGCTCGTAACTCTTCCCGTTGACGGTCACCTTGATCGTGTGTTTGGAGCTCATGCCGTTTCCTTTTGTGCACGTTTGAAGGCGCTCTGCAGGGCCCGGCGGGCGAGGACACCTCCCACCTCTTTACGGTACTCGGCCGAAGCGTGGACATCCGAGACAGGATCGAGATCCTCCGTGACCGCCTTGGCGGCCTCCGCGAGAGGGTGCTCATCCGGTCTCTTGCCACAGGGCAGCCGCTCGGCCCGCGCCACACGCTCCGGTTTTTCCCCGACGCCGAATACCACGATCCGGGCATTCTGGCAGGTGTGGTTCCCGTTCAGTTCCACCAGCGTGACCACGCCCACCGTGGCGAAATCTCCCCTGCGCCGGGCTACCTCCTCAATCGCCCAGCCCACTTGGGGTCGCGTGCCCGGAATACGAATCTCGGTCAGGAGCTCGCTCGGCTCGATTGCCGTGGTCATGTAGCCGAGAAAGAAATCTTCAGCCCCGATGGTGCGCTGGCCCCGCGCGCTGTGCACGAGGAATTCGGCGCCAAGAGCCAAGGCAACGGCGGGAAGCTCGGCGGCCGGGTCGGCGTGAGCCAGGCTCCCACCGATGGTGCCGCGGTTGCGGATCTGGAAATGACCGATCATTGGGATGGCGCCGGCAATCAGCGGGCATTGCGCCGCAACTTGTCCCGAGCGCTCCAGAGCGCGCTGGCGCGTGAGCGCGCCGATGGAGAGCCCCCCATCGGGTCCGGATCGGATAAAAGCCAGGTCGCGAAGGCGGTTGATGTCGATGAGCACGGCGGGCCGGGCCAGGCGCAGGCTCAGAAGCGGCATGAGGCTTTGCCCCCCTGCCAGGATCTTGGCCTCCTCACCGTAGCGTTGGAGGAGTTCCAGGGCTTCTCCAACCTCTTGCGGCGCAAAATATTCAAACGGCGCAGGCTTCATCGCTATCGGCGCTCGGGTACCAGAATTATCCGGCCATGTCAAGGAAGAGAGCGGACAGAAGGCAGTCCGCACTGGGCAGGAAGGTAGACTACGTCCTGCTTCCTGCCTCCTGGTTCCTCAATGGCGCTTCAGTTCGACTATGGTAGCGCCCCACCCGCCTGATTCGAGAGGGGCATCTTCAAAGCCGCTAACCCAGGGGTGTTTTTCCAGGATCGAGCGGACGATGCGTCGCTGGATGCCTTTCCCGCGTCCATGGATCAGCTGCACGACATAAAGGCCGGCCCGTCTGCACTGATCGAGGTACTCTTCGACAACCCCCGGTATATCCTCGGGAGCGAAAGCGTGGAGATCGATGGAGTCCTCGATGGGAACGACGACGGGCTCAGCGAAGGGCGGCTGTTTTTCGTCGGCCATACGATTGACAAAACCTTAGCAGATCTGCACACTCGTTAAAACCTCCCGCCATGCCATTGGACGCGACAACGTTGTGGGTGGGCGTCTCGCTGCTCATCGCCGCTTTCGTCAAAGGAACCACGGGGCTCGGCTTCCCGATGATCGCCACACCCACGGTGGCGCTTTTGCTCGATATCCGCACCGCCGTTACCATCCTCCTTATCCCCAATATCGTGATGGACATCACGCAGGCCTTGCGCGGGAGCTTTCCAACGGCGGTCCTGAGGCGCTTCGCGTGGCTCATTTTGTTGACCATCATTGGGGTCTTTTTAGGGACCAGGCTCCTCGTCATTCTTCCGCTGTGGGCCCTCAACCTGAGCCTGGGGATCATGGTGTTGGCCTTTGTGGCATCCAATCTGCTCCGCCTGAACTTTCACATCCCTCCCCGCTTAGAGGGCGCTCTCTCACCGGTTGTCGGGGTGATCGGTGGCTTCTTAAACGGAATGACCAACGCCGCCGGCCCTGCGCTGGCCATCTACCTCTACAGCCTTAAGCTACCAAAAAAGGATTTCATCAAATCCATTGCCACGATCTTTATCGTCACCAAGATGTCGCAGCTCGTCGCGATCTCGACCTGGAACCTCTTCACGCCTGCGAGGCTGCTTTTGTCGCTCGAGGTCACGGTTTTCATTTTGGCGGGATTCTACGCCGGCCTAAAGACCCAGGATCGGGTGAACCAGAAAACCTTCAACCGCGGGCTGCTGAGCTTCCTTTTCGTTATTGGTGTCACTCTGATCATCCGCTCTCTACTCTAGGGCCGCGAGGTTGCTAGCTCTTCCCCCAGACCTCCTCGGCCGTACGGACCACGAGATCGAGCTTGCGGCATTGATCCTCAAAGGAGATTTTGTTGCCGAGCGTCGAGGAGGAAAAGCCGCACTGGGGACTTAGCCCCAACCTTTGAAGCGGAACATGCCGGCCGGCCTGATGGATACGCTGCTTTAGTTCCTCTGCGCTCTCCAGGCGAGGCCTCTTGGTGGTGACGAGCCCCAAAACCACGAATTTGTCCTCGGGGACATCCTTGAGCGGGTCAAATGAGCCAGAGCGGCGATCGTCGTATTCTAGCAGGAGACGGCTCGCGTTGATGGATCGAAAGAGCTTCCGACTAATGGCGTCATACCCTCCTTCCGAGAGCCACCGGCTCCCCTGGTTGCCGCGTCAGACGTGAAATCCGAAAGTCACGTCGGGGAAGCCTCCCATGACCGCGTTGTCGAGTTCGATACCCGCGCTCAGCCATTGCTCTAGACTCCAACCCTGCCGCTCGTAAAAGGCCCGGGTTTTGGGATCGAGGAGGAGCCCGTAGTGGGGCGCGTCAAACTGAATATAGGTCGCTCCCAGGCGAACAAGCTCCCTCACCTCGTCATGCAGGATCTCAACGATATCGGCGAAGAAGGCATCGAGCGTCGGATAGGCTTCGCGGGAGCGTTCGGGCGAGTAGAAGTTCGCCCAGAGTCCCGGGCTGGGAAGAGTGATCTTGGGTATGCGCGTGGTTTTGCCTTTCAGGTAGGTGAGTTCGGAAACCGAGAGGTAGCGGCGGCGCTGCAATTTTTCTACGGCTCCCAAACCGCGGGGCCGCGCTTTTTTATGCGCCCCCTGCTCGTCGTGCCAATCTCCCCAGAGGAACGCATCCAGAGTAAACTCCCCGAAGCCGCTGACCGCGGCGGTCATCTGGCTTTGAAAAGACTCCCGGCGCATCTCGCCGTCGGTGACTATCTCCAGCCCAACCGATTCCTGCAGCGCAATCGCCTGGTCCACAGCTCGGTCTTCGATCTCTTTGAATCGGTCGGGGCTGAGGATGCCGGTGGCTAGTTGCTTTTGAGCCTCAAGCAGCTCCGGCGGTCTCAGCAAACTGCCGACTACATCCGCGCGGACGGTGATCATGGTATCTGTCTAATTCAAAAATAGCATTACCTCAACCGTCGCCTCCGATACGGCTCTCAGCTTCTCAGACTTCTCTAAAACCCTACTCTAGAGGAGCCACCAATTTTTCGCGGGATTCAGGTTAGCTGGGTCTCAAAATGGTCTATCGGCATGCACGGGCAGCGGCAAACTGAAACACTTGCGGCGGGCCATGCGGGGGGAAAAATACCGTCCAAGCCTGGCGTGGCACTCAGGGGGATCGAGGGTCGGGGGAAACTTGAATGGTCGAAGAGT
>JACPSF010000342.1 GCA_016193385.1 Deltaproteobacteria bacterium | reverse complement strand
CGCCAGGATGAGAGCGGTCAGGAGCTCGAGCGGGGTGGAAAAGTTAAGGTCAAGTTTGGCGTCTGGATGCAACCGCTCCAGCCGCTGAAGAATCTTTTTCAGCCGCTCTTTGGCTGGTTGGGACTCGGTTTTACTGCCGGCGCGGCGAGCCATTTTCCTTCCGCGCAGAGTATGATACGAATGTGAGAAAGATGTCAAAGGGAGAGTAGTGATGGATATCAAAGAGCTGAGAAAAATGACGGTACCGAAGCTTCGGGAGCGGGCCAAGCAGGTGACGGACCTTCAGGGCGTCGGGGGCATGGAGAAAGAGGCTTTGATCGAAGCCATTGCCAAGGCGGAGGGGATCGCGTATGAGGCTCCTCCGAAGGATGTAACCACCATCAGCTCCGTGAAGCACGAAATTCGAGCGTTAAAAAAGCAGGTGGAGGAGATTCACGCCTCGTCGAAAGATCACGCTAAGGTTCACAGGATACGAAGAAAAATCAAGAAACTGAAGCGTCGCACTCGGCAGCTAGCGCACAAGGCGGGTCCCAAGGAGGCGCCGCAGGCGAGCGCTCCGGCTGGCGCGAGTGCTCCGGCCACCTCCGGGTAAACTCCGCTATGAAAAGCTCGTCTGCCTTGCGCGGCCGCGGCTCCGCCTCGAATCCGAGGAACCGCTTTGAAAGCGTGGAACTGGTCCCGGAGCCGGGTGACATCGGCGAGCGCTCCTCTCCGACCACTGAGTTCCTGGCCGATTCTTCCAAAAGCATCATCGCCTACAACGACAGTCCCGATGTCGGCTTTGACGCGAGCATCAACCCCTATCGTGGCTGCGAGCATGGGTGTGTGTACTGCTACGCGCGCCCGACGCACGAGTATCTGGGCTTTTCGGCCGGGCTCGATTTCGAGACCAAGATCATGGTTAAAGAGGAGGCACCGGAGCTCCTGCGGCGCGAATTGTCCGGTCCCGGATGGAAGCCGAGAGTCCTGGCGATGAGCGGCGTCACCGACTGCTATCAGCCGGTGGAAAAAAGGCTCGAGCTAACGCGCCGCTGCCTGGAGGTGTTGCGAGAGTTTCTCAATCCGGTAGTGGTTGTGACCAAAAACTTTCTCGTGACCCGGGATGTTGATTTGCTATCCGAGATGGCGCACTACCGGTGCGCCGCGGTGCTCATCTCGCTCACGACCCTGGATCCCGAGCTTTCTGCGGCGATGGAGCCGCGCGCCTCGCGGCCAGCCCGGCGTCTTGCCGCCATCGAGGCCGTCTCGAAAGCCGGGGTTCCTGTAGGATTCCTGCTCGCGCCGATGATCCCGGCCCTGACTGACGCCGAGGCGCCTCAGATTGCGCAAGCCGCAGCCCGAGCCGGGGCGCGCTTTGGCGGATACGCTCCGCTGCGTCTTCCCTACGGCGTGAAGGAGCTTTTCGAAAGCTGGCTTGAGCACCACTATCCGGAGAAAAAAGACAAGATTCTCAATCGCATTCGCGCGGTTCGCGGCGGAAAGCTCAACGACCCCAATTTTCACAGCCGGATGAAAGGGGAGGGGATTTTTGCCGAACAGTTGGCGGAGCTTTTCCGGCTGGCGTGTAAGAAAGCGGGAATTCAGAACCAGCGCCCTCCTCTTTCCACTGAACACTTCCGCCGCCCTCCCGGCTCTCAACTCGGCCTTTTCGAACCGTAAAAAGTCAAGCAAGGTGAAAGTAAGAAGGGAAAAAGGAGCCGGGGCGGGGTTTGGGCCATTGGCTGGTAGGACTGAGAAAACACCGGCCGCTGCGGCCTCGGCAGGGCCCTTTAAAAAGCTACGGATGGTTGGTTTTTTCCCACGGATGTGATAGGCAGTATCGTCGCGGAGTTTGGACAAAGAACGGTTTAGGTTGGCCCCGCCGATGTCAAGGCAAACGATCTATCTGGCCTCGCTCTTCATCGCGCTGCTCTGCTTTCTGCTTCCGCTCTCGCTGAGCGCTAACGTTATTGAGCAGGTGGTCGTGGTGGTCGACCGAGAGCCCTATACCCTTACCGACCTCAAAGAGTATGCCAAGACCAGGATGGGCCACGAGTTTCCCGCTGGAGATTTAAACTCCATTAAGGATCAGGATCGGGAGGTGCTGGAGCAGTTCATCACGGAGAAGCTCCTCGCGGAGGAGGTGAAGGTGGGGGGAATAAGAGTGAGCGAGCAGGATGTCGACCAGTACATCGAGCAGATTAAGCAACGGAACCGGATCAGCGACGAGGAGCTGAAGGCGGCGCTCAGTCGGGAAGGCGTGAGCACTGAGAAATACCGGGCGTCGATACGGGCTGAAATTGAAAAGAGCGAGATCATCAACCGACAGGTGCGCAAGCGGGTCAACATCACGCCGGAAGACATCGAACGCTACTATCGGTTAAATTCAAAAAAGTTCACCACTGAGGAGAGGGTCCGGCTGCGCCATATCCTCCTTTCACTGGCGCAAGACGCTCCGGCGGAGCGTCAAAAGGAGGTCTCGCTCCAGGTCCAGGAGATCCGCAAGCGGGCCCTGGCTGGAGAAGAGTTTGCGCAGCTGGCTCGCGCCTATTCCGAAGGTGCGGGTGCCGCGGAGGGTGGGGATATCGGTTGGGTGAAGCGAGGTAGCTTGCTCAAAGAGATCGAGGAGGCGGCCTTCCAGAAATTGTCCGTCGGCGAAGTGAGTGAGCCGCTGCAAACCAGCCTCGGGATTCATCTCATCAAACTGGAGGAAAAGGATCCGGGGCGGCTTCTCCCCCTCTCCGAGGTTCGTGGAAAAATCCGTGAAGAGCTATATGCCACCGCCCTGGAAGAGCGTTATCAAAAGTGGCTCAAAACCGACCTGAGAAAAAACCACCGGGTGGATGTCAAGCTTCCGGGAGTTGTCTTCCGCCCGGAGGAGACGAAAGAGGGGACCGTGGACTCTCTCTTGGCCTCCGCGTCGAGGCGGAGCAAGCGAGAGGAGGGCGGGTTCTTGAGCTACCTCAACCCCCTCTCTTATATCGTCAAAGAGACCCCTATCGAGGGGGACGAGGACCAGGGGCAGGCGAGCGATCGTAATATCGTCAGCATCTTCGGCATCCCCCTTTTCACCAAGGAATCGGTTGACGATGTGCCAGGGGATCCCTTGGCGCCCGTGGAAAGAGCGGAGAAAGCAACCCCAAAGCCCGAGCAAAAGGAGTCGGGCGGTTTCTTTTCTTCCGTGTGGAAGACTCTGAATCCTTTCTAGAGCGATCGCTAATCGCTTGTCACGCCCCGCCCGTCTGACATAATTAGAATTAATAGGTGCGCAACGGTCGCGGCTAGAGCAGACTGGCCTGCGGCCCTCAGCTCAACCGCGAGGCCGATTGACAGATAGATGTTTTGCCTCGATCGAGGGAGGAAGGTGGCCAGACCTATCCTAGCAATCACCATGGGCGATCCCGCTGGCGTGGGGCCCGAAGTGGTCCTCAAGGCATTAGCGGATTCTGTCGTGCGGCGAGCCTGCCGTCCCTTGGTTCTGGGCGATCTCGACTTGCTCCGTAAAATGCGAGCGGGGAGGAGGCGTTTTCCCAAGCTTATCTCATGGGAGGCTGGGCAGCCGATTGGTTCGGGCGATGATGGCGTTGTGGTTTACTCCCTGTCGCGGCTTACCCCGCCCCAGGCGCAGCCAGGCCGGCCTACTGCGGCTTGTGGTGAAGCGGCTTATCGCTATATTAAGCGAGGCGCTGAGTTGGTGCTGGGCGGAGTGGCCGACGCCATGGCCACAGCGCCGATCAACAAGAGCGTGCTTCAGCTCGCCGGCTACCGCTATCCCGGCCATACGGAACTGCTTGCCGAGCTCACCCGGACCAGGGAGGTTCGGATGATGCTTTTGGGAGAGCGGCTTAAGGTGATTCTCGTTACGGTTCACCTCCCGCTCATGCGGGTTGCCCGCGAGCTCACGCGCAGGCGCATCCGGGTAACCTTGGAGCTTGGCCACCACGCGCTCAGGAAATATTTTGGTGTCCGGCGCCCTCGGCTTGCCGTCGCGGCTTTGAATCCCCACGGCGGGGAAGAAGGGATCTTCGGACTGGAGGAAAAAAAAGTGATCCTCCCGGCCGTTAAGGAAGCCGCTCGCGAAGGTATTTGCGCTGCGGGCCCCTTTCCGGCCGACAGCCTTTTTCATCGGGCGGCGCGGGGGGATTTCGACGCCGTGGTCTGCATGTATCACGACCAGGGGCTGATCCCGCTCAAGCTGCTTCATTTTTTCGACGGGGCAGCCTTGACGCTCGGCCTTCCCATCATTCGGACATCGGTGGACCATGGCACGGCCTACGATATCGCCGGAAAAGACCGAGCGGATCCGTCGAGCATGAGGGAGGCGATCCTTTTGGCAGCCCGGCTGGCCGCGCGGCAGGGGAGATGGAGGAAATCATGAACCCAGCGATCTTTCGCGAATACGATATTCGGGGATTGGCGGAAAAGGATTTTGACGCTGATTTTGCCCGCCATCTCGGAAAGGTGCATGGGACTCTCGTCGGCGAGAAGGGGGGAAAGCGGGTTTCAGTCGGGCGGGACTGCCGCTTCACCTCTGAAACGTACGCGCAGGCGGTGATCGAGGGTTTTGTCTCCGCCGGTCTGGAGGTGATCGATATCGGTGTTTGTCCCACGCCGCTTCTCTATTTCTCCCTTTTTCACCTCGATCTGGACGGCGGCATCCAGGTTACCGCAAGCCACAACCCGTCCGAATATAACGGTTTCAAAGTGTGCATGGGAAAAGAGACGCTCTACGGGTCGCAGATCCAGAACCTGAGACGCCTGATCGAAGAGAAGCGCTTCACGGAGCGAGCGGGAGGAAAGCGTGCGGGTTATGCGATCGTGCCGCCTTACGAGGACCACTTAAAGCGCGACGTGCCAGCGCTAGCTCGACCGCTTAAGGTCGTGGTGGACGCGGGCAGCGGCGTGGCCGGCCCGGTGGCTCCGCCGATTTTCCGCCGGCTTGGCTGCGCGGTCTGGGAGATCGCCTGCGTTCCCGACGGATCGTTCCCGATCCATCATCCCGATCCCACGGTTCCGGAGAACCTCGAACAGTTGATCCGGCAGGTGAAAGAGGAGCGGGCCGATTTGGGAATCGCTTATGACGGAGACGGAGACCGCATCGGTGTGGTCGACGATCGGGGAAACATCCTTTGGGGCGACGAGCTGTTGATCCTGTTCGCGCGCGATGTCCTGAAGCAGCATCCCGGGGCCGTGATTATCTCGGAGGTCAAGTGTTCTCAGCGGCTGTTTGACCAGATCAGGCTGCACGGCGGAGTGCCGATTATGTGGAAGGCGGGCCATTCGCTCCTCAAGGCCAAGATGAAGGAGACCCATGCGCTCCTGGCCGGGGAGATGAGCGGGCACATGTTTTTCGCGGATCGTTATTTCGGCTATGACGATGCCATCTATGCTTCGGTTCGTCTGCTAGAGCTCGTTGCCCGTGTGGGGCGGCCCCTCTCCGCCCTGCTCAGCGATCTTGACAAAACCGTCTCCACCCCGGAGATCCGGGTGGAGTGTCCGGACGAGCAGAAGTTCGCCATCACGGAGAAGGCCAAGCAATACTTTCGCCAGCACTATCCCATCATCGATGTGGACGGAGTGCGCATCCAGTTCCCTGAGGGGTGGGGTCTGGTCCGCGCTTCCAACACCCAGCCCGCGTTGGTCCTGCGGTTTGAGGCGAAGGACGCCGTGAAGCTTAACGAGTATCGAGCTGTCGTGGAGGCGAAGCTCAAGGAGCTTCGAGGCGGCGAAAGCGAGGATGCCCGGTAAGATCGTTATCAAGGGAGCGCGCGAGCACAATCTCAAGAATCTCGAGTTGGAAATTCCGCGCGATCAGCTCGTGGTTATCACCGGGGTCTCCGGCTCCGGGAAGTCCTCGCTCGCCTTCGATACCCTCTACGCCGAGGGACAGCGACGCTACGTGGAGTCTCTCTCGGCCTACGCCCGCCAGTTTCTCGAGCAGATGCAGAGGCCCGACGTGGACTCCATCGAAGGACTCTCGCCGGCGATTTCGATCGAGCAGAGAAGCCCCGCGCCCAACCCTCGCTCCACGGTCGGAACGGTTACGGAGATTTACGATTACCTGAGGCTGCTGTATGCCCGGATTGGGAAGCCCCACTGCTTTGTCTGCGGGCGGGAAATCTCGGCGCAGACCATCCAGCAGATCGTCGACCAGCTCTTCTCCCTTTCGCCGCAGACCCGCATCCACATCTTAGCGCCGATTGTGACGGGCCGGAAAGGCGAATACCGAAAGGAGCTGAAGGCTCTCGCCCAGGCTGGTTTTGCCCGCGTCCGAATTGATGGGGAGCTTTACGACCTCGGGGAGGAGATTTTTTTATCAAAGACCCTGTGTCACGAGATCGATCTGGTCGTGGATCGGCTGGCGGTTAGGGAGGGAGTCGAAAAGCGTTTGGCCGATTCGCTTGAAGTGGCGGCCCGCTTCGGCAAGGAGGTGATCAAGGTCGAGATCCTTTCCCCGGAGGCCTGGGATCGCGGCGACCCGATCGTCTTCAGCCTGAAGTTTGCCTGTGTCCAGTGCGGCATCTCTTATCCCGAATTGACCCCTCGGCTGTTTTCCTTCAACAGCCCTTACGGAGCCTGTGCGTCCTGCGGCGGCCTGGGGACTGAGTCCTCTTCGGACGGGCTGATGGCCTATGGTTTAGGGGGCGTGACGAGCGCTCCTCAATGCAAAGCGTGCCACGGGATGCGGCTAAAAAAGGAGAGCCTGCACGTAAGGGTCGGAGGAAAGAACATCGCGGGGGTTACCAGCCTTCCGGTCAAGGAGACACTTCAATTTATTGCTGGGCTCGATCTTAGCGAGAAGGAGAAGACGATTGCCCAGCGGGTGCTGAAGGAGATCTCGAGCCGTTTGCAGTTCCTGGTTCAGGTGGGGCTCGACTACCTCAGCCTGGATCGGCCTTCGGCGACGCTCTCTGGAGGCGAGGCCCAACGGATTCGCCTGGCAACCCAAATCGGTTCGAGCCTGGCCGGCGTGCTCTATATTCTGGATGAGCCGAGCGTCGGCCTGCACCAGAGAGATAACGCCCGACTTTTAGCCATCCTGCGGGAGCTGCGGAATTTGGGCAACACCGTGTTGGTGGTCGAGCATGACCGCGAGACGATTCTTGAGGCGGATCACGTTATCGATATGGGGCCGGGGGCTGGCGTTCATGGAGGTGAGGTCGTGGCACAGGGAGCGCCGCGAGACATTATGGCCGCAGAGCGCTCTCTGACGGGGCAGTACCTGGCTGGTCGCATGGAAGTCCCCGTACCGTCCCAGCGGCGCCAGGGCAGCGGTGAAGTCCTGGTCTTGAGAGGCGCGCGACACAACAACCTGAAGGGAATTACAGCGCGATTTCCGATCGGCGCCATGACTTGCGTCACCGGTGTTTCCGGCTCGGGTAAGAGCAGTCTTGTGGTCGATACGCTGTTCCCCGCCATGGTCCGGCGGCTGCATCGCTCCCGTGTCAGAGCGGGACGCTTCGATGGAATAGAAGGTTGGGAGCGCTTCGACAAGGTCATAGAGATTGATCAGTCTCCGATTGGCCGCACTCCCCGCTCAAATCCGGCTACTTACACCGGGCTGTTTGACCATGTCCGAGATCTTTTCGCGCAGCTTCCTGAAGCCAGAGTGCGAGGGTATCGACCCGGAAGGTTTTCCTTTAATGTAAAGGGCGGACGCTGTGAGGCGTGCGCAGGCGATGGGACGATGCGGATTGCCATGCATTTTTTGCCCGATGTTTTTGTTACCTGTGAGGTCTGCGCCGGCCGCCGCTATAACCGGGAAACTCTGGAGGTTTTATACAAAGGGAGAAGCATCGCAGAAGTCTTGGATCTGACGGTCAATCAAGCGCTCGAGGTCCTGGGCAACGTCCCCCCTATCCTGGAAAAATTGAGGGTCCTAAGGGAAGTCGGCCTGGGCTATCTCCATCTTGGCCAGGCGGGACCGACCCTGTCTGGCGGGGAGGCTCAGCGGATTAAACTGGCCCGGGAGTTATCAAAAAGGTCGAGCGGCCGCTCCCTTTATATCCTCGATGAGCCGACGACCGGGCTGCACTTTGACGACATCAAGAAACTTTTGGTTGTGCTCAACCGTCTAATTGACGCAGGCAATACTATTATCATCATCGAGCATAACCTCGAAGTTATCAAGTGCGCCGATCACGTCATCGATCTAGGTCCGGAAGGCGGTGAGCTAGGGGGCGAGGTGGTTGCTTGCGGCACCCCTGAGGAAGTGGCCCTGGTGGGTAGGTCTCATACCGGTCAGTACTTGAACGGAATCCTGGCAAATGAGGCTGCGTGAAAATATTGTTCTGGCTTTTAGAACAGTCTTGATTTCTAACTAATTATTCGAGTAAAAAGTGGGCCACTTGGTAGAAAGGGAGGCCTTGACAGGTCTTAGGTTGTGGGTTATGTTGAATCTAGACCAATTTGGTCTGGATCTATGGCAGGTACTGAGTTAAGCTACCTGTGAGCATAAGCTATGAAGGTTCCGGTGTATATAGATAACCATGCGACTACTCCCGTGGATCCCAGGGTGTTAGAGACCATGCTGCCCTATTTTGGTGAAAAGTTCGGCAATGCTGCGAGTCGTCATGCTTTCGGCTGGGAGGCTGAAGCCGCCGTTGACGAGGCGCGGGAACAAGTCGCCCGTTTGATCCATGCTTCTTCTCCCAAAGAGATCATCTTCACCAGCGGTGCGACCGAGTCCGATAATCTTGCCATCAAAGGCGTGGCGGATGCCTACAGGGAGAAAGGAAATCATATCATCACCTGCGTCACCGAGCACAAAGCGGTCCTGGACTGCTGCAAGACGCTCGAGCGACAAGGATTGAGCATCACGTATCTGCCTGTGGATGCCCACGGCCTGCTTAGTCCGGATCAGGTGCGCGCCGCGATTACGGAGAGGACAATTCTCATTTCTCTCATGGCGGCGAACAACGAGATCGGCACCTTACATCCGGTCATCGAGATCGGCCGTGTCGCCAAGGAAAGGGGGATTATCTTTCATTCCGATGCCACGCAGGCGGTAGGAAGAGTTCCGGTGGATGTCGAGGAGATGGGCATTGATCTTCTTTCCATGACGGCGCACAAGATGTACGGCCCCAAAGGGGTAGGCGCCCTTTATGTTCGTTCAAAGAGACCGAAGGTGCGGCTCCGCCCGATCATCGATGGCGGCGGCCATGAGTGGGGGATGCGAGCGGGCACTCTCAATGTCTCGGGAATCGTCGGGTTTGGTAAAGCGTGCCAGATTGCGGCGGCAGAGATGCAGGAGGAGGCCAAGCGCCTCATCGGGCTGAGGGAGAGGCTCAAGGAGGGTATTTTCCGCCATCTCGATGAGGTTTATCTCAACGGGCACCCGACGCTGCGTCTTCCGGGGAACCTCAATGTCAGCTTCGCTTTTGTCGAGGGAGAGTCGCTGTTGATGGGACTTAAAGAGATCGCCGTCTCGTCGGGCTCGGCTTGCACCTCGGCTGCTTTGGAGCCTTCCCATGTGTTGCGCGCCATAGGGGTGGCGGAAAATTTGGCCCACGCCGCGATCCGCTTTGGCCTCGGACGTTTCAATACCGCGGAGGAGATCGATTTTGTGGCCCGTCGCGTGGTCGAAGAAGCCCGGCGCTTGCGCTCCCTCTCTGCGCTTTACGTTGCGAGAGCGAAGTCGCAAAAGCGGCCGGAAGGCGAATGGAAGGTCCCGGGGAGGCTTTCTTAAAACACGATGCGCATCGGGGGTGTTGCGTATGGCAGTTGGCATCACGATTACGGAACGCGCTGCGGAAAAGATCAAGGAGCTCACGGCCGCGGAAAAGAGAGAGGGGCAAGGTATGCGTCTGAAGGTGGTCGGAGGCGGCTGCTCGGGGCTCCAGTACAAAATCGATTTCGACATGCCGAAAAGCGGCGACCGGGTGTTTGAGAAGGACGGGGCCAAGGTCTTGGTGGACATGAAGAGCCTGCTTTATCTGAACGGCACCGAGTTGGATTATAAAGAAGAGCTGATGGCGTCGGGATTCGTCTTCCAGAACCCGAATGTGAAACGCTCTTGTGGCTGTGGGACTTCTTTTACGGTTTAGCGATGAGCAAGTCAGCACAAAACGTCGAGATTCTTACCAACCAGGAGTACAAGTACGGGTTTGTCACCGAGATCGAAGCGGATACGGTTCCCCCCGGTCTGAACGAGGATATCATCCGCGTGATTTCGGCCAAGAAGGACGAGCCGGGGTGGATGTTGGAGTGGCGGCTCAAGGCCTACCGCTTCTGGGCGAAGCTGGAGGCGTCCCAGGCGGAGCCGAAGTGGGCGAACGTGCACTATCCGCCGATCGATTATCAGAAGATCAGCTATTACTCGGCGCCGAAGTCGAAGGGGGCGGGGCCGAAGAGTCTCGAGGAGGTGGACCCGGGTCTGCTGGCCACCTATGAGAAGCTGGGCATTCCGCTTAAGGAGCAGGAGCGGCTGGCCGGGGTGGCGGTGGACGCGGTTTTTGACAGCGTTTCTGTGGCGACTACCTTCAAGGAGAAACTCGGCAAGTTGGGGGTGATCTTTTGTTCCTTCTCCGAAGCGGTGCGCGATCATCCGGAGCTGGTGCGGAAGTATTTGGGGTCGGTGGTTCCCTACACGGATAATTTCTTTGCCACGCTCAATTCTGCGGTCTTCAGTGACGGGTCGTTCTGTTATATCCCGAAAGGGGTGCGTTGCCCGATGGAGCTTTCGACCTATTTTCGTATCAATGCCGCCGAGACGGGCCAGTTTGAGCGCACGTTGATCATCGCCGATGAGGGGAGCTACGTGAGCTATCTGGAGGGGTGCACGGCGCCCATGCGGGATGTCAATCAGCTCCATGCGGCGGTGGTGGAGCTGGTCGCCTTGGACAACGCCCAGATCAAATATTCGACCGTGCAGAACTGGTATCCCGGGGACAAGGAAGGTCGCGGGGGGATTTACAATTTCGTGACCAAACGGGGGAAGTGTTCGGGAAAGAACTCTAAGATCTCGTGGACGCAGGTGGAGACCGGCTCGGCGATCACGTGGAAGTACCCGGGCTGTATTTTGCAGGGCGATAATTCCGTCGGGGAGTTTTACTCGGTGGCGTTGACCAACAACTACCAGCAAGCGGATACGGGCACGAAGATGATCCATATGGGCAAGAACACTCGGAGCACGGTTGTCTCCAAGGGGATCTCTGCGGGCCACGGGCAGAACACGTACCGCGGCCTGGTGAAGATCATGAAGGGCGCCGAGGGGGCGCGTAACTATTCGCAGTGTGATTCGTTGCTGCTGGGGGAGCAGTGCGGGGCGCATACGTTTCCTTACCTGGAAGTAATGAACTCCAGCGCCCAGGTGGAGCACGAGGCCTCGACCTCAAAGATCGGGGAGGATCAACTATTTTACTGCCGGCAGCGGGGGATCTCGGCGGAGGACGCGGTTTCCCTGATCGTGAACGGATTCTGCAAGGAGGTTTTCAGAGAGCTGCCGATGGAGTTTGCCGTGGAGGCGCAGAAGCTCCTGGGTGTCAGCCTCGAGGGGAGCGTCGGATAACGCTTTGAACCGTTCAAACTGTTTAAGCCGTTCAAGCCGCTAAGGAACTTTACAGTGGATTCAATAGTTTACTTTGATAACAACGCCACGACGCGGATCGCACCCGAGGTGCTGGAGGCCATGCATCCTTATTTGACCGAACTCTACGGGAACCCCTCCAGCATCCATCATTTCGGCAGCCAGGTGGCGCAGAAGATGCAGCAGGCTCGGGAGGAGGTCGCCGCCCTTCTCGGCGCCTCCGATCCCGTCGAGATCATCTTTACCAGCTCCGGTACTGAGGCGGACAACGCTGCGATCCGGGGAATGCTTGAGGCGAGTCCGGACAAGCGGCATCTCGTGACCACCCAGGTGGAACATCCGGCCGTCTCGGGGCTATGCCAGCATTTAGAGAAAAAAGGGTACCGGGTGACCTGGCTAGGGGTGGACGCGGACGGAATGCTGGATCTGGGCGAGCTTAGGGATTCCCTGACGGATGACACGGCCCTGGTCTCCATCATGTACGCAAATAACGAGACCGGAGTCATCTTTCCCATCGATCAGATCGGAGAGATCGTCAAGTCCCGGGGGATTCCTTTTCACGTGGATGCGGTCCAGGTGGCGGGGAAAATCCCGCTCCATCTGAAAAGGAGCCCGATCGACCTGCTCACGATCTCGGGACATAAGTTTCACGCACCCAAGGGTATTGGGGCGCTCTATGTAAGGAGAGGGATCACGTTTCGCCCCTTCATCGTGGGCGGTCATCAGGAGCGCAACCGCCGGGCCGGAACTGAAAATGCCGCCGGCATCGTGGGTATGGGCAAGGCGGCGCAGGTTTCCGTCCGGCATCTGGAGGAGGAACGAAGCCAGGTGCGGGCGTTGCGCGATCGCCTGGAGCGATCTTTGCTCGACTCCTGTCCGGGGATGCGCGTTAACGGGCACCGCGGGAAGCGTATCCCGAATACTCTGAACGTGAGTTTCGAGTATCTTGAGGGCGAGGCGATCCTGGTGCTTCTGGATCAGTACGGGATATGCGCCTCCACCGGATCGGCCTGCACGGCGGGGTCGGTCGAACCCTCCCACGTGCTGCGGGCGATGGGGGTGCCGGCCAATTGGCTTCAGGGGGCGGTGCGTTTCAGTCTGAGCCGTTATAATACCGGGGCGGAAGTTCGATTTGTGGCGGAAAAGGTGCCTTTGGTCGTTCAGCGACTGCGCGGTCTTTCGGCCCTTGGCAAGCTGGCGGATCGGGAAAAGTTGCAGCCCAGCGACCAGCGGGCGGTAGGGAAAATCGGGGCAAGGAGGTAGAGCGATGGGCCTGATGCACGTTTCGCGCAGGGTCGATTACGGTCTGCGGGCGGTGATCTATCTGTCGAGCCAGGATTCGGGAAAGAGTTGTTGCCTGGCCGAGATCGCGGAGCAGCAAAAGATACCCCGGAAGTTCCTGGAAAAAATCATCCAGGACCTCACTCGCGGCGGGTTGGTGAAATCAAAGCGAGGCCCGGATGGGGGCTACGCCTTGGCGCGGGCCCCTGGCGAGATTTCGTTTCAGGACGTAATTGAAACCCTGGACGGTCCGATCGCGGTCAACGTGTGCATGGATGGGCATTCACGGTGCGATCATCTTCCGAGGTGCACCATGAGGGGAGTATGGGACGAGGTCCAGCGCAGAATCATGGAGGTTTTGACCCGGACGACTCTGTCGGACCTCGCGCGTCCCTCGTGTCAGACCCGGTTGCCCTCCTCTTCTCTTTCGAGTGCGGCATGAGTTGGTTCGTTCACGCTGTCGGAGCGCATGCAGGCCGCACTCGATAGGGAGGTGATGGTTATGAGTTATGAGACAGGTCTGAGCTTGGAGGAAAAGGTAACCTCGCTGTTTCAGCCGGATACCCTTCTTCCAGCTCAGTATTTTGAGACCTTTCGCCGCAAGGCCCACTTAGAGCCGGAAAAGAGGCTCATGTTGGCGGTGTTGGAGGATGCGGTGGCCTGCTTCCAGAAGTATGCCTCAGTCCGCGACGGTAAGGGGAAAGCGATGTTTCGCGACGCGGAGGAGTGGATTTTGGAAGAGGAAAGGGATTGGCTCTTTTCCTTCAATAACATATGTGAGGTTTTGGGGTTTGACCCCCAGTATGTCCGTCTGGGGCTGATGCGCTGGAAGGAAAACAGGCTGGCGGGACGCCCCAAAGCCAAGGTTTATCGGTTGACTCCCAAGCGCCGAAGGGGAAAAAGCAGGGAGACGGATCCCAGCCGTTCAGGGCAAAAATGGCTTAAGGCAGTGGGCCGTTAGGTTGGTTGCGAATCGAAGATGAAACCGGGCTTGTTTGCGCGCGGCTTCTGGTATTGGCTCCGATACCGCGTAGGTGAATATTTTCTCAGAGGATTCGTCCGGATCTTCCCCTGGGTACCGGGCTGGCTGACGCTAGCATTTACAGCCATCGCCTCCCGGCTTACCTTCGCGCTCCTGTGGAAATACCGCAGGCGCATGGAGGAAAACGTGGCTGCGAGCATGGCTGAGGCGTTTCGAACTCCTCAAGACAGAAGGCGGTTGGTGCGCTCGGCCTGGGATCATTTGGCCCGGGGAGTATATGAGACGATCACTGTCATTCACAGCTCGCCAGCGACGATCCGTTCCACCATTGCCGTCGAAGGGGAAGAATATCTCAAGCGGGCGCTGGAGAAGGGCAGGGGAGTGATCGCCCTCAGCGCTCATCTGAGCGGCTTTCCCTTGATCGGCGCCCGCCTTGCGGCTGCGGGATACCCCTTCAGTGTGGTGGTGAAACGGCCGCGGGACGAAGGTCTGGCCAAGTTGACGGATCACTTTCGGGCGAAGGTGGGGAACAAGACCATTTCGGCCAGGCCCCGCCGCGAGGCAGCCCGGCAGATCCTTAAAGCTTTGCGGAAGAACGAAATCGTTCTCATGATCGCCGATGAGTTCAAATCGGGGGGAGTGGAAGTGGAGTTTCTGGGCCGGACGGCCCCGGCTCCCCGCGGGCCCGTCACCTTGGCCATGCGCTCGGGGGCCGCGGTCGTGCCTACGTTCGTGGCGCGGGACGGACAGGGTCGGCTGACCCTTCATGTCTGGCCGGAAATCGATCTTGCCAAGACCGGAGACCTCCAAGAAGATGTCGTTTCCAACGTTACCTTGTTTGCGCGCCAGTTGGAGTCCATGGTGCGGCGCTATCCCGAGCAATGGAACTGGCTCGGCTTTCACCGCAACGGGAGAACGCCGAGAGCACAGATGGCAGACCTGGCCGCGGTTGACCCCACCCAGGAAAGAAGCACTCCCGCCAAGTCGTAGAGCTTAGGATCAAATCCTACCTCAATCGATACTTGGTCGAAAAGGACTGCCAAGAATCAAATGCCAGCAGAGACTCGAGCACAGTGAGCGTGGGGGGCGCCAAAGAGAGGCTGCCGCTGCGGAACTCTTCCAGAGCCCGCACGGGCTTGACCCACAGGGTCTCAGCAACTTCTTCGGAGCGAAGCAGAGGACTTTGATCCGCCGGCATGCGGGCGAGGAAGAATCGGGTGTCGAAGCGAACGGGAAAATGCTCGGGCGTAATTCTGTGGTAGAAGTAGACGGGACGTCCCACATCGCAATAGAGCCCTTCGGACTTTAGAAGCTCCGGAAAACTCGTCGCTCCTTCGACCAGCGCGGCACGCTCTTGGGCCAATCGGGTTTTCCTCTCCTCATCGTTCATGTCCACAGGTTCGCCGTCTTCCGAGACCGAAAGGAGGATCCCGACCTCTTCGAAAAGCTCTCTGATCCCTGCCACCCAATGGGCGAACGAGAGTTCAGAGCCGAGTTGATTACCCAGAATCTGCTGTGCTGCGCCGGGGGACAGCCCATGGCAGCGGCTGATCATCTCCGCGGAGCAGTCGTCCTTTTTGACGGCGCCACCCGGAAAAACAAAAAAACCTCCGAAAAACCTCATCTCGCGCGGACGGCGGGTCATGAAAACCTCAAAGCCGCCCGTGGGTTCGGGGCGAATGACGATGATCGTGGAGGCGTTCCTAGGAGGAGGATGCTGCGACATGGTTTCTCTCTGATGAGATCACGG
>JACPSF010000333.1 GCA_016193385.1 Deltaproteobacteria bacterium | reverse complement strand
GTGGGGCGGCCTTCGATTGCCCCGGAGAAGCTTCTTCGGGCGCTGCTTTTGCAAGTGCTTTACACGGTGAGGAGCGAGCGGCTTTTGATGGAGCAGCTCGACTACAATCTTCTTTTCCGCTGGTTTGTGGGGCTCAACATGGATGATGCGGTGTGGGATGCCACCGTGTTCACCAAGAACCGGGAGCGTCTTTTGGAGGGGGACATCGCCCAGAAGTTCTTTGAGCAAGTATATGAGCAGGCACGCGAGAAGGGGCTTCTCTCCGATGAGCATTTCACGGTGGATGGGACTCTCATTGAGGCGTGGGCCGGGCAGAAGAGCTTTAAGAGCAGAGACAAACAAGATCGCTCTGGGGATTCCGGCAGCAACCCTACCGTGGACTTTCGGGGTGAGAAAAGGAGCAATGCCACGCATCAGTCTAGCACCGATCCGGAGGCCAGGCTGTACAAGAAGGCCAAGGGGCAGGAGGCCAAGCTTTCCTATCTGGGCCATGTGCTGATGGAGAACCGAAACGGTTTGGTGGTGGACACCTATCTTAGCCAGGCCACGGGCACGGCGGAGCGGGAGGCGGCGGTGGTGATGTTGGATGAGATTCCTGGGAGTCATCGGGTGACCCTGGCAGGCGACAAGAACTACGATGTACGGGAGTTCGTCAGGGAGCTGCGAGTGATGAAGGTGACCCCGCATGTGGCTCAGAAGGAGCGGGGAAGCGCTGTGGATGGCCGCACGACTCGACACCAGGGATATGAGGTCAGGCAGAGAAAGCGTAAGGTGGTGGAGGAGATCTTCGGGTGGTTGAAGACCATTGGGCTCATGAGGAAAACGCGGCACCGCGGGGTATTGCGGGTCGGGTGGATGTTTACCTTCACGGCGGCTGTCTACAACCTGGTAAGAATGCGAAACCTTGTGGAGGTCACCTAAACGAACGCATAGATCCGGTCTGTTTGCCCCTATGAGACCTCCAAAGGATAATCTGAGAGGGAGTTTATCAGGCCCAGCCGCTATCATTGTCGGCAAAGACTTCTTTGTACTGGCTGATTGTTAGCATTGAAACCGGATTTTTCCGCAGCTGCTAGACGCAAGGCGCGGTCTCAGAGGTACAGAATTGAAGCCTAGCGGGACTTTCTTAGATCATCCCAAAGGGCCTTGAAGGGATTGTAGGTTCCCTTGTGGTAGGCGTAGCCAGCGAGAACCAAAATCAGGGCAATTAAAAAGATCCAGCCAACAGCATCCATAAAATCATCCTCCTTCGGATTTGACTTTTTGGGGTCAGTTCAGGATATTGGACGAGGTCACGGGCTGAGCCGTTATTCGCCCGTCAGCGGGCTTGGGTGCTCAGTCGCCAGGCTAGGTGGGGCCGTAGCTCAGTTGGGAGAGCGCTTGAATGGCATTCAAGAGGTCGGGGGTTCGACTCCCCTCGGCTCCACCAAATCTTTTTGCGGCCGGTTTCAGTCTCCGCTCCCCTTCACCATTTCTTCGGCGTGCTGTATCGTCTTTTCCGTCATCTTTACCCCTCCCAGCATACGCGCGATCTCTCCGACTCTTTCCTTTTCGCTTAATTTTTTGACCTCGGTAAAGGTCCGGCCCTTCACGACCTCTTTTCGGACCGCATAGTGGAGATCGGCCAAGGCGGCGATTTGAGGGAGGTGGGTGACACAAATGACCTGCTGGGAGGAGGCGACTTTTTTGAGTTTTTTCCCCACGATCTCCGCAACGGCTCCGCCGATGCCGGCGTCTACTTCGTCGAAGAGCAGGGTTGGAATCTCTCCCTGAGTCAGGACCAGAGACTTGATCGCTAGCATGAGCCGGGAAAGCTCCCCTCCGGAAGCGATCTTCGCGAGCGGCTTTACGGCCTCACCCGGGTTGGGCGAAAAATAAAATTCGATCTGATCGATTCCGTTCTCTGTCATTCGCTTCCCGCCCACCAGAAACGGAGGATCATCCCGCTTGCCCTCTTCCTCTAGAAAACGCACTTCAAAGATGGTGCGAGGCACGCCGAGGCTCGCTAGTTCTTTCTCCATCTCTCGCTTGAATTTTTTGGCGTCGCGCTTGCGCTCCTGGGACAGGGACTCAGCCGTCTCCCAGGCAGACTGGCGGCTTGATTCGAAGGCTTTCTCTAGGAGCGGAAGCTTCTCCTCCTGGCGATCCAGAGACTCAAGTCCCTCCGCGGCCTGCGCCCCAAGCTTCAAAATCTCCTCGATGGACGCGTTATATTTGCGCTTCAGCCGGTTGAGCTGCGCAAGCCTGTCCTCGAGCTGCTCCAACGCGCCGGGATCGAACTGGACCCGGCTCGTATAGTGCCGAAGGGCCGAGGTGGCCTCTTCGAGCTGCGCCAGCGCCGACTCGAGAAGGTCGACCGCGCCGCTGAGGCTCCCGTCGATGTTGGCCAGCTCCCGAAGCCGAAGCGCATAGCGTCCCAGACGACCCGCGAGCGCATGGTCACCCTCATAGAGAATCTCTTCCCCCTCCTTGCAACCGCGGTAAAGTTTTTCCGCGTGGAGCAAAATATTTTTTCTCTCTCTTAGCTCCTCCTCTTCTCCTGAACGTAAGTTTGCCTGCGAGATTTCGTCAGCCTGAGCTTTTAGCAATTCTTCCTCCTGTTTTCGTCTCAGGACTTTTTCCCTGGCCTCGCTCAACCACTCCCAAGCATGCCCGAGGGCCCCGCGCCTCTTTTTCATCTCTTCGACCTTCTCCCCAAGCCCCCCATAGGCGTCCAGAAGAGACAAGTGGGCCTCGGGCTTGAGTAGCGCATGGTGCTCATGCTGCCCATAAATGTGGATGAGATGAGCCCCGACCTCCGAAAGCAAACTAGCTGGACACAGGCTGCCATTCAGATAGGCCCGGTTTCTTCCCGTCTGGCTGATAATTCTTCGAACCACCAGCTCCTCCTCGTCGTCGTATCCGCCCTCCCTGATTTTCTCCCGAAGTGCCGCCGACAGAGGTGAAAAAAGCGCCTCGACGCTGGCCTCGTCTTCCCCATGGCGAATGATGTCGGCGGAAACCCGACCTCCCGAAAGAAGGCCGAGAGCGTTCAGAACAATGGTCTTCCCCGCTCCGGTCTCTCCCGTTAGGACGTTAAGGCCCGTGCCGAGTCCCAGGGAAAGCTCCTCAATAACGGCGAAGTTTTTGATCCGCAGTTCCCGCAGCATGGCTGACCCCGCTCACCTCTCGCCCCATTTAAGTTTGCTCCGCAGAACCTCAAAGTAACTGCGGGAAGGAGCCTTCACTAGCGATACCGGCACACCATAATCGCGAGCCTCGACGATGTCACCGTCGTTCAGAAGCACGCCTTGCTGCCCGTCAGGGCTTAACACGACCGTATCTCCCGCTGAGCGCAGAGTCACCCGGATCGTGGCCTTGCTCGAAACAACGATGGGCCGATTGGTCAGCATGTGCGGACAGATCGGGCACAAAACGATAGCCCCGAGGGAAGGAAAAATGATCGGCCCGCCGGCAGCCAACGAATAGGCGGTCGAGCCCGTCGGAGTAGAGATAATCAGCCCGTCGGCACGATACGTGCAGAGATATTCTTTTCCCACGTAAGTTTCGAGGCTAATGATTTTCGAGCGCGCCCCTTTCGTAATCACACCGTCGTTCAAAACCCGAAATCTCTTAGGCGGTCCCTTTTTGCCGAAAACCCGGATCTCGAGTGTCATCCTTTTTTCGACCGAGTAGTCCCCCACGAGGACCCGCGTCAAAACCGACTCCAGCTCATCGACTGCCACCTCGGTGATAAAGCCCAGGCCGCCCATGTTCACGCCGAGAATCGGAATCTCAGGCCGCTCCACCAAACGGGCCACGCTCAGCAGCGTGCCATCCCCTCCAAGCACGATGATCAGGTCAGTCTTCCGGGCCATCTCCTTCTTGCTGCAGGATCTGCCACCGACGCGCCCCACGCCCGCTTCCACGAGAACCTGCTTCTTTTTTTCCTTCAGCCAAGGGACGAGCCAGCTTGCGATCTCCGTCGCCTTGGGCTCCTCGTATTTCACCACCAGACCGATCGTGCGCATCATCGCCTATCCCAATCCAAGGCGTGACATTACCACAACGGGGGAAAAATTGTCCATTTAAACTACCAATTGTCTCAGGCGGTAGCTGGCATAATCCACCACCATGACAAGAACAATCAGGACCAGGACGATGGCCGAAGCTTCCTGATACTGAAACGTCCTAAAGCTCGTATTCATCAGATACCCGATGCCTCCCGCGCCGATCAAACCGAGAACCGACGCGGCTCGGATATTGGTCTCCAAACGGTAGAGGGTAAAAGAAATCAGATCCGGCAAGATCTGCGGCAGCACAGCGAAGGTGAGTACTTGCCCGTAGCTGGCCCCCGTGGCCCGGATCGCCTCGACCACCCCTTCATCGATGTTCTCGACGGATTCCGAAAGAAGCTTCCCCAGCACCGTGGTCGTGTGGACAAAAAGCGCCAGCGTGCCGGCGAAGGCACCGAGACCTACGGCGGCCACAAAGACAAGCCCCAGGGCAAGATCGGGGACGGTGCGTAGAAAATTCAAGGCGAGGCGCGTGCCATAATAAACCAGCGGATGCGGTGTAGTGTTTCGCGCGGCAAGAAAGCCAACCGGAAACGCCACCAGAAGAGCCAAAAATGTTCCCGCCAGCGCCATCTGGACGGTCTCGATCGTCGCCCCTACGATCGTCTGGGGGAAGGTATTGTCCCACCATCTGTCTTTGATCCTGCCTTTTTCTGCCGAGAGCAAAAGGGGAAGAAGCAACTCAGCAGGGGAAAGGTTCTCGGGGAAATAGTAGCTCCCCCGATCGGTAACCTTGGTGAAATCCGGAGGCAGCATTCGCCTGATTGTGATTCCGATTTCCGGTATCCCATAAAACAGCTCTCCGGGCCTGAGCTTGGCGCCCTCAAAGGCCCACCCCAGGACCAGAAGAAAAACCGCCAGCAAAAGGAAAAAACGCAGCCCTTTTTTCGGCGGCGGCGCGATCTCATCCAAAATGTCTTGCTCGATTCTGTTCGATTTGGGTTCAGGCGGTTGTGCCAAGGTTATTTCCCTCCTCAATCCTATGGTGTTTTTGAATCGTCGCTATCGCACGGCCGGCGCGCCTGTTCTGAGAACCGCCCTCACGGTTGACGAGGCCGCTCCTATGGCTTAGTTTTTGGTTGGAGTAACCGTTGCCTGGTCTGCGAGAGATATTGTCCATGCCCATGCACAAGACACCCCTTTTCTGTCTCATTCTGCTCGCCTTGTGGTTCACCGCTTCCCAGTTGGAGGCTCAGCCAAGCCTCTCGCCGCTCTCTCTGGCTGTGATAGGAGATGCCCCCTACACTGCTCGGGAAGAAGCCAATTTTCCCGCCCTTATCGAAGACATCAACCGCGATCCGGGAATCAGCCTCGTGGTCCACATCGGCGACTTCAAAAACGGCGGCACCACCCCGTGCTCGGACGAAGTGTTCCTGCGGGTAAGGGAGTGGTTCGACCTTTTCCAGCGCCCCTTGATCTACACCCCGGGAGACAACGAATGGACCGACTGCCACCGGTGGGGGCTGGGAGGGTATGACCCATCGGAAAGGCTCAGCAGGCTGCGCGAAATTTTCTTTCCAGGCGAGGAAAGTCTCGGGCGGAAAACCATACCGCTTACCCGCCAGAGCCTTACTCCGGCCCACGGAAAGTTTCGCGAGAACGCCCGTTGGATCGCGGGCGGCACGGTGTTTTCCACCCTCCACATTGTCGGCTCCAATAACAATCTCGGGCGGACGCCGGCGGACGACGCAGAATATCGGGAGCGCATCGACGCAACCCTTCGCTGGATGAGAGAGGCCTTTGCCCTCGCCAGAAGCGAAAAGCTGGACGGCGTGGTCCTGATCATGCACGCCAACCCCTACTTCGAAAAGCGACATGGCGAGAAGAGCGGCCTTCGCTCCTTCTTACTCGAGCTCGAACGGGAAGTGGCAGCCTTTAAGAAGCCCGTCTTGCTGATCCACGGCGACACCCACACCTTCCGCGTGGATCATCCGCTGCGCCTGCGGGATCATGGCCGCACGGTCGAAAATTTCACTCGCCTGGAGAGCTTTGGTAGCCCGCACATGAACTGGGTTAAGGTCACTATCGACCGGCGCGGGCCCGATTTTTTCAAGATCGAACCGCGTTACTTCACCGCCAGTCTCCCGGATGAGCCTCCGACGCCGTAAAGATCAAACCAGGTCCGACCCGGATCCCTCATAGATTTTTTCCATCATCTCCTCGGTCCACTGCACGGTGGGAGCATCAAAATAGACCCGACCTTCTCTCAGCCCCACGATGCGATCCGCATACT
>JACPSF010000332.1 GCA_016193385.1 Deltaproteobacteria bacterium | reverse complement strand
GTTGGCGTAGCGCTGGTAGTATTTCGCCTTGTTGTCGTTGCCCACCGGGGTGCAGTCGATGATCACGTTGGCCCTCTCGATGGCCTGCTCGGCCTCGTAGTGGGGCGGCATACCCATCTCTTTGAATTTTTCCCAGCGATCCTTATCGACGCAGAGCCTGGCGCCTTTTTGGCCCAGGACGATGACCTTGGAGCGATCGGTGACCAGAGGGGTGCGCTTGTGGAAGGTGACCTCGTCGATCCCGAAGGGCTCGCGAAAGGTGGACAACATCCCGATCAAGGGCTCCCCAATGGTACCGGTCCCAACCACGTGAACAATTTTCTTTCCCATGGTTCCACCTCCGTAAGGATTCGGTGCTCTCTCGAACGGGTTGTTCCAGCGAGATTTTACGTATACTATATTTCGCATCCGAGAAAAAGACATTCGCGGCAGTGGCGCGTGCGAGGAGAAAATCGCGGGAAATCAAAAGGGTAACCTGGGGACCAGACATGGCACAAGAGATCGTTCGAGCAGAATCTTTCTTTGATCGCCGGTTCGGCATCTCCTCGCGAGATCTGGACAGGGTATTGGACCGGGCGCTGGAAGAGAAGGCGGATTACGCGGATCTCTATTTTGAGTACCGTGTGAACGAGGCCGTCAGTCTCGAGGAGGGGATCGTCAAGAACGCCTCTCAGTCCACCGCCAACGGAGTTGGGGTCCGGGTGCTGGCGCAGTCGAAGACCGGCTACGCCTACACGGACGATATCACGATCGAGAAGCTTGAGCTGGCGGCCCGCACCGCTCAGCATATCGCCCATGATCGGGGATCTCCGCTTCCCGTGCCGGTAGGCGCGGAGCGGTCAGAAGCGCACGATCTCTATCCCGTAAAGAGCTCGGCCACGGAGGTTGCGCTGGAGAAAAAGATTGAGCTCCTGTGTGAGATGGACCGGTTTGCCCGCAGCCTCGATGCCAGAGTCAAGCAAGTTTTCGTATCCTTAGCCAGCGAGCACAAAGTGGTCCTCGTCGCTTCTTCGCAGGGGTGGGTCGTCGGCGATATTCAGCCGCTCAGCCGCCTCAATATCACTTGTATCGCGGAGGAGCGGGGGAACCGGCAGATGGGCACGTTCGGCGGTGGGGGGAGGGTCGATTTCGACTTTTTTACCGCGGCAAAGGCATACGAGCGATATGCTCGAGAGGCCGTGCGCCAAGCGCTTCTGAATCTCGAGGCCGAAGATGCCCCGGCGGGGTTGATGGATGTGGTGTTGGGGCCGGGCTGGCCGGGGATTCTACTCCACGAGGCCATCGGGCACGGTCTCGAGGCCGACTTCAATCGGAAAAAGATTTCCGCTTTCACGGATCGGATCGGGCAAAAGGTCGCTTCGGAACTCTGCACGGTGGTCGATGACGGGACCATCCCGTCGCGCCGCGGCTCGCTCAATTTGGATGATGAAGGAACCCCGACTCGCCGGACAGTCTTGATCGAGAAAGGCGTTCTCAGGGGATATCTGCAGGACCGGTTGAATGCGGCTCTCATGAAGATGCCGCTTACGGGCAATGGGCGCCGCGAAAGCTATGCCCATATTCCGATGCCGCGGATGACCAACACTTTCATGCTCGCCGGCGAGAGGCCTGCGGAGGATATCATCCGTTCCGTAAAAAAAGGGCTCTACGCGGTTGCCTTCGGCGGCGGCCAGGTAGACATCACCAACGGGAAGTTTGTCTTTTCGGCCAGCGAAGCGTACTTGATCGAGGACGGCAAGGTTGCCCGGCCGGTCAAAGGCGCCACCCTCATCGGCAACGGGCCGGATGTCCTAACGCGCGTCTCCATGGTCGGTACGGATCTCAAGTTGGATGAAGGGATTGGGACCTGCGGCAAAGACGGACAGTCGGTTCCCGTTGGGGTTGGGCTTCCCACGATCAGGATTGATGGAATTACCGTCGGAGGAACGGTTTCGTGATCGCGATTCGTGATCGCATGGGAAAGTGGTCAGTTATCAGTCCCCGCAAATCCCCCTCTTTTCCCCCTTTGCCAAAGGGGGATGAAAGGGGGATTTCACCGGAGAACGGGAACGGGTAATTGATAAGGAGCATCAGCCATGAACACGAGTAGCGATATGGATATGGAGCGCTTAGAACTGAGCCAAGACCTCGCCCGTGAAATCCTCGCCAAGGCGAGCGCGAAGGGCGCCTCCGCCGGGGATGTGATGATGGTGGAAGGCGAGTCTTTCTTTGTCACGGTGCGGCTGAGTGAAGTCGAAAAGATCAGCCAGGCACAAGAAAAGAGATTGGGCCTGCGCTTGTTTTTTGGCTCGAGCTCCGCTTCGGCATCGACCTCGGATGTTTCCAAGACCTCCATTGAACGACTGATCGAGGCGACCTGCAAAATGGCGCGCGCGACAGCGCGCGACGAGTATAGCGGTCTGCCGGCGCCGAAGGATCTTGCGGTCTCCTTGTCTGACCTTGACCTCTTCGATGGCGAAGCCCGCTCGCTTTCGGTCGAGGAAAAAGCGCGGCTTGCCCTCGCGACCGAAAGGGCGGCCCTTGACTTTGACCCCTGCATGACCAACTCCGAAGGGGCGGAGTTTTCCAGCCAGTTTGGCCGCGTCATTTATGCTAACAGCGACGATTTTGCCGGCGAGTACCGGGGGTCCACTTTTGGTCTATCGGTTGTCCCAGTGGCCGTAAGGGACGGATCGATGCAGCGCGACTATTGGTATTCCTCGGAGCGAAAGTTTTCCCGGCTGGCTTCGCCCCAGAGCGTCGGGAGAAAGGCGGCCGAGCGCGCTTTGAGGCGGTTAGGGGCGCGCAAGATCAAGACCCGTGAGGTGCCCGTTGTCTTCGAGCCGGAGATCGCTGCTTCCCTGCTGCGTCAACTCTCCGCCGCGCTCTCCGGCTATTCGCTTTACAAGGGAGCCTCCTTTTTAGTGGGAAGGCTCGGAGCGAAAATCGCCTCGGAGCAGGTGACGGTCCTCGATGACGGAGTGATCCTGGGAGCGCTCGGGTCGAAGCCGTTCGATGCCGAGGGGTTGCCCACCAGGAAGAAGACCGTCGTGGAAAAGGGGGTACTGCAAAGCTATCTGCTCGACACCTACAGCGGCAGAAAACTAGGCCTTCCCGCCACCGGTAATGCCTCCCGTTCGGTCGGGGAACCTCCCGGCGTGGCCCCTACCAATTTTTACCTTGTCCCCGGCTCCCATCGCCCGGACGAGATCATCGCCTCGGTCCAGGAAGGTTTTTACGTGACGGAGCTGATCGGCTTTGGCGTCAACCTCGTGACCGGGGACTACTCGCGCGGGGCCGCCGGTATCTGGATCGAGCGAGGCGAATTGGCCTATCCGGTAGAGGAAGTCACTATCGCCGGGAATCTCAAGGAGATGCTGCAGAACATCGAGATGGTGGGGAACGATCTTGAGATGCGAGACAGAATCTCCGCGCCAACTATGAAAATATCCCGTATGACAGTGGCGGGGGACTGATCGGGCGAGATAGTTGAAGATAGAGAATCGAGGATAGAGGTTCGCCATCTTCCATCTTCGATCCTCCATGCGCTAGATCAAGTTATAATACCCGATACCCGGCCTTCAATACGGCGCGTAGCAGGTCATCAAGTTTCGATTGCTGTATGTCAAACTCAACCACCGCTACGCTGCGCTCCAAGCTAAAATCGACGCTCTGAACTCCCGGAACGGCCTTGAAGGCCTCTGTCAGTTTCGGGATAGCCTCGGAGGTGAGATCCATCACGGAAATAATGGCGGTCTTGGTTTCCATCGGCTTTTTCAGTTTGACAAAACCACCCCGCCTTTGCAATAAGGTTCCCCACACCGGGCCCTTTTGGCACGGCTTTTTTCGATTGGACACTTGGCAGGGAAAGCTTTTTTAATCGCTATCTATGCCCGCGGAAATTTTCGCACTCGCCAACGCCTTCCTTTTTGCCTTTCACAACATGCTGACGAAGAAGGGGCTGCGTTATTCCAATCCGGTCACCGCCGTGATTATCAGCCTGGCCATCAACGTCATCGTCTTATGGGGCGTCTCGGTTATCTACGTGCCCCTAGACTCTTTGACCCG
>JACPSF010000331.1 GCA_016193385.1 Deltaproteobacteria bacterium | reverse complement strand
GGTGACTGGGGTGGAGGCGGGCAGTGCTGGGGATGAAGCGGGGCTGAGGCGTGGGGATGTGATCTTGGAGGTGGATCGCAAGCCGGTCAAGACGGTGGCGGAGTATCGCAAGGTAGTTGGGGAGGCGAGTAAGCGGGGCAAGGGGATTTTGTTCTTGGTCAGGCGGGGCGAGAGCACGCTGTTTTTGGCCCTCAAGCCCCAGCCGTAGTTGACTCACTAGCGATCCAGTTGCCGCAGAGGGCCGGATGATTCCATCCGGCCCTCTGCGACTCGTTTTGATTTCTCCGCAATGGCGACTATAATTTCGACATAGTATGAAAGGGCCTTTCTTACCGCGCTATTTCTTCGCTTCGGCGCTTCTGCTCCTCATCCTGGCATCGATTTATGTCTTTTCCGAAAGCCGCCGGCTGCGAGAGGAGCTCTTGCGCCAGACCGAGGCCAAGGGCGTGGCCCTGGCCGAAGCCATGGAGACGAGCGCCAAAAACGCCATTCTCGGCAACTCCCTCTTAGAGCAGCTTGTGAGCCAGCGCCTGCTCGATAATGCCCGCCTGATTGACCAACTCCTCATGACTCGTCCGCTCGACCAGGATCTCCTTCAAAGGATCAGCACCATGAACCGGCTGCAAAAAGTGGAGTTCCTCGATCCCCAGGGTCAGCCGGTGAAGTTTCCTGTGCCGGTTTTCGTCCTGCAGGGGATGCGCGAAATGATGGCGCGGATGCGTGAATCGCTCCCTGAGGATCGCCTGCTCCGACGCCAACACATGATCATCTACATGTGGGGGAGGCGCTGGTCGTTACCCTGGGAAGAAGAAAAACCTCCCGCCGAGCCGCCGCCGCAACTCAAGGAACGGAAATTTTGGGAAGGCAGCCTCTTCGGCGTCGCCATCCAGGCGCAAAGTTTTCCCGGGATCATCGCGGTTCACGCCAACGCCGATTACATCCTGAATTTTAAAAAAGAGATCGGCGTGCAGCACCAGATCGAGGATCTGGGCCGCCAGCCTGATATCGACTATGTCGCCCTGCTCGACAATGAATTTAACGTCGTGGCCCATACGGATCCGAGCCGGGTGGGCAAGCGGGAGGAAGACGCCTTCATCTTAACGGCCGGCGCCGATGGCCAGAGCGTTGCCCGTATCCTGCGCCCGGACGGACAGCCGCCCCGTTATGAACTGGTCAAGCCGGTGCGGATGAATAATTCTCTGTTGGGGTTCCTCAAAATCGGGCTCTCCTTAGAGCCGGCAGAAGCCGCGTGGCGCAAGAGCCTCTGGTCCATCGTTGTCTTGGGGCTAGCCATTCTCGCCCTCGGCATCCTGGGGATGGGAGCGATCTTCTACAATCAGCACTCGCACATCCGGGAGATCAAGGCGCTCGAGGCGGAAGTCTCGCGGCAGGAGCGTCTTTCGCAGCTCGGGAACCTCGCCGCAACCGTCGCCCATGAAATCCGCAACCCGCTAAACTCGATCTCCATGGGACTACAGCGCCTGAAAGCGGAGTTTCATCCGACACAGGATGAAAACCAGTACCTCCGCTTCATCGAGATCATGCGGGGAGAAGTCCAGCGCCTCAACGCCATCGTGGAAGAGTTCCTGTCGCTGGCGCGACCGCTGGACCTCAAACCCGCGCCCGTCCAGGTCGAGGAACTGCTGCAGGAGCTGACGCTCCTGGCGGAGAACAACGCGGATCCCGCAAAGGTTGAGATCCGCATCGTCACTCCTCCGAATCTAGCGCCGCTCCGAGCGGACCGGAACTACTTAAAGCAGGTGCTCCTGAACCTGATCCTGAATGGGATCCAGGCCATGCCGGACGGGGGGACCTTGACCCTGGAGGCCCGCACCTCCGGTAAAAATTTCTTGCTCACCGTCGCGGACACGGGAACGGGAATGGCCCCCGAGGTTCTCGCGCGCATCTTCGAGCCTTATTTCACCACCAAAACCAATGGATCTGGTCTGGGACTTGCGATCGCGCGCAGGATCGTCGTAGCCCACGGCGGAACGATCTCGGTGGGCAGCGAAGCCGATCGGGGCAGCCAATTTCGGGTCTCGCTTCCTCTCAACGGCCCGGAGACATAAATGACGGATCCCTTTCGCATCCTCGTCGTCGACGACGAACCGCCCCAGCTCGAACTGATCGGCGGCTTTCTCAAAAAGCAGGGCTTCGAGGTGGCCCTGGCCGAGAGCAGCACGACCGCCCTGGAAAAATTCCATCAGGACTCCTTTGACCTGGTCTTGACCGATCAGCGGATGCCGAAACTCTCCGGCCACGATCTCCTGAAAGCCATTCGTGCCCTGAACCCGGAGGCTTCTGTGATCCTGATGACTGCCTACGGAAGCATCGAGAGCGCCGTGGCCGCCATCAAGGAAGGAGCGACGGATTACCTGACCAAGCCTCTCAACCTCGATGAGTTGCTGCATCGCATCAACCAGGTCAGGGAACACCGCCGCCTCCTCAGCGAAAACCAAGAGCTGCGCGAGGCGTTGAGCGCGCGCCATCGCATCGAAGGGATCATCGGGGAAAGCGGCCAGATGCTGGAGGTCCTCTCCCTGGTCCGGCGGGTGGCCCCCAGCGAGGCCACGGCTTTGATCCGGGGTGAGAGCGGGACGGGCAAGGAACTCATCGCCAAGGCCATTCACTTTGCCAGCCCGAGGGCCTCAGGCCCGCTGGTGCGGGTGAACTGCGCGGCTTTACCCGAAACGCTGCTGGAATCGGAGCTCTTCGGACACGAGCGCGGAGCCTTCACGGGAGCCGTGACCGCGCGGAAAGGACGCTTCGAGGTCGCCGATGGCGGCAGCCTGTTTCTCGATGAGATCGGCGATCTTCCGTTGCATTTACAGGCGAAGCTGCTCCGCGTCCTCCAGGAACGGGAATTTGAACGGGTGGGGTCAAGCCGCCCGATCCGCGTGAACGTCCGCGTTCTGGCCGCCACCCATAGGGACCTTGAGGAGCTGCTCAAGACCGGCCAGTTCCGCGAGGACCTATATTACCGGCTCAACGTGGTGACGATCGTCCTGCCTCCGCTGCGGGAGCGGCGCCAGGATCTACCGTTGCTGATCGACCATTTCCTGCGCCACTTCGCTGAAAAGAACGGCAAGAAGATCCGTGGATTCACGCACGAGGCCCGCGAGGCGCTGCTCCGCTACGACTATCCGGGAAACGTTCGGGAGCTGGAGAACCTGATCGAAAGAGCGGTCGTCCTGACCAGGGACGAGGTGATCGGAAAGGAAGATCTCCCGCTGATCGTCCAGGAGCCTGAGACCGATGACACCCAGGACCCGAGCCTTCCGGCGGCGGTGGAGGGGATCGAGCGACAGATGATCAGGGAGGCATTACACCAATCCGGAGGGGTTCAGACGCGGGCGGCCGAACTTCTCGGGATCAGCGAGCGGGCGCTGCGCTACAAGCTCAAAAAATACGCCTTTTGAGAAGAAATCTCGCCCGACATAAGCAACCAACACGTTGGCAGGCCAGCTTCACTCTCCGTGGCGTTTTACCTACGCGACTCACGGCTACGGCACGGTTGACTCGTTGGAAAACAAGGGATGATCGTCAGGCCGGTATCGTGTTATACGGCGCGGGCTGGTATCTGTTTAACCCACAAACCTACAACGACGGAGTTCTTGCTCCCCTGCCGATTGTGTGATTACAATGTAGAAACAACGGTCGAGGTTGGCAATGAAAGCTCACATCGTACGGATCGGAAATTCACGGGGCGTACGGCTGCCCAAGGTGCTGCTGGAGGAAGCTCAACTCGCGGACGAAGTCGAACTTCAGGCCGAACCGGGTCGCATTGTGATTCGAAAAGCGGCTCGGCCCCGTGCCGGATGGGCGGCTGCGGCTCGGAGAATGCGCGAGCGGGATGAAGACCAGCTCCTTGATCCAACAACACCCACGCGGTTTGACCAGAAAGAGTGGAAGTGGCGGTAGAGCAGCAGTGGCATCGCGCGGTGAGGTCTATTTGGTACAGCTTGATCCGACGCGGGGCAGCGAGATCCGTAAGACACGGCCCTGCCTGGTTGTGTCCCCAGACGAGTTGAATCACCATCTGCGGACGGTGATCGTTGCGCCGATGACGACCGGAGGGCACGCATACCCATGGCGCGTCCCATGTCGTTTTCAAGGTCGCGCTGGATTCGTTGCCGTCGACCAGCTCCGCACGGTTGATACTGAGCGACTGGTGAGGCGGCTCGGGCGCGTGGCTCCCAGCGCTCTGGGAGCTGTGTTGACGGTGCTACAGGAAATGTTTGCCCCCTAAGCAAGTCCAGGCTAGCCTGGCGCTTCAGACCGATCACCTAAAAGCGACAACCAAGCTTGGCGATAAGCGGACCGCTCGCGCCGCCGATCTGCTCGGCATCAGCGAGCGGGCCCTGCGCTACAAGCTGAAAAAATACGGCCTCTGAGAAGAAATCTCCTTCGACATCAGCGAACAACGGGCTGAGACGAGCACCACTCTGCGCGGCGTCTTACGTACGCGACTCACGGCTACCGTATGGTTGACCCAATGAGACAGACGCGACGTCCGCGCGCCGGTATCGTGCGATACCGCCGGCGGGATTGCACGGCACGACGGTACTTGACAGAGACCATGTAAGCGGCGGATAGTGCTCTAGATTTTGAGGTTTTCGGCAACCAGGTTCGGATGTGCTACTTGGCCGTCCAGATACTCAATCGTTGGCAAGATAAAACATGACACAACAGAACGATAAAGACATGTTTGAGAGAACTTGGCATCTACCGGATCTCTGGTGGACCACGGCAAGCCCAAACGATTTCGAAGAATGGCATACTCTGTTAGAAAGGGGAAATGCCAGCCGATGGGACGTATCAGGGGACTGGAAGAAATTCCCTTATATTTTCCTCGTGAATCGCCCCCTAACATTCGGGCACTCACAACTGGTCATGCCCATTCCAATCAACCTAAGGTCGACGAAGGAAAGCATTTCTTTCGAATGCGCTTCCATATTGATAAAATGGGTGATTAACGGTTTCGAAGAAGCTTTCGGCAAGGATAAGCTGCATACAGAGATGAAGTTTCGCGATTTGGCGAAACGAACAGTCTCTTACGGCAGATATGAAAAAACCATTATCATGCGGGTCAGTGCTGACGAAGATCCAAAGGAAGTTTACAAGGTACATCTGGTACCCTACTTTGAGTCCAACGCCGCATTATGCCAGGAAAGGTACTGCTCCATTCAAAAAGTCTCCCCGGACAAGAGGGGCGGACTAATAGGTTGGTTGGGTGATAGGGAAACTGAAGTTGACGGATGGCAAACAGGGAATTTTGAGCTGACCAAGATCGCAAGAGACATATGGAGACTTCCCGAGATTGCCATTAGCCTCCGCAAAAAGTAGACTTGCCAACAAATCGATTGAGGCGACTCATAATACTCGCGCCTCATCCGTGACGTTGAGGCTGTAGGAAAACCCCAGTATTTTGAATTTTCGCGGCAAAAAGCCCTTTGTTTTCAAGCGGCAAATTTTCAGAAAGAGACTTGTTCTACAGCCTCGTTAGCTGTGGATAGAGACCGCCTTCCCTCTTTGTAGGTTGTTGAGAGCGTCGAGGATTTTCGGGATCAGGGGCACTAAGTCCTGGACTCGGTTGGTGCGAGCATGAAAGACCAAAACCGCGATATTGAACTTAGGAATGTTTTGTTGAAATGTCAGATTGCGGTCAACCGTGATGAAAACATCAAAGTCGCTTTCTGCCTTGGCGAGGAGTTCACCGTTGTCTAAACCCGCCCAGCCCATTTCAGGGGCTGTTTTGACTTGATGGCCGGAAATCTCCCGTGCTAGCCGCCGGTCAATGCATTCATCCAGGAGAATTTTGAAACTCGGCAAGCACCCTCTCCTTGGCTTCCTCCAGGAAGGCTATGACCTGCTCTTTAGCAACGGTGGGAAATCCATCGAGAAAGTCGGAGATCGATTCGCCTGCCTCTAGGTAATCAATCAGTGTTTGGACGGGAACACGGGTGCCTCGGAAAACAGGGGTTCCTCCCATGACTTCCGGATTCGAACTAACGACGCTCGACTTCATAGGATCTTTGTAGGCGAAGATTGTTGGAACGTCAAGTGACCGGTCCCCCGTGAAGGCGCGGATTCTTCCTCTCGTTCAATAGGAGATTTCTGGCTGACCATTGGGTCGAGAAGGACGCGGCGGACCGCCCTGCCCTCAGCGCGACCCGGCGAGCTCCTGCAGCTGGCGCCAGTCTTGCAGCCGCTCCTCCTGGGCTCGCAGCAGCGCCTCCGACGGATTTCCACCCTCGTCAAACTGCTTGGAAAAGCGGCCTTCGGTGCGGGCAAAATCAACGAAGGTAAAGGGCTTGTCGCTCTTGGGTGGAGTCCACCAATCCTCCTTCTGCGAAGGATTACCGACCAGGCTCAAACGCTCCCTAAGCCTCTGCCCTTTGCGGGGATCGAAGATGAACAGAGGAAACGCCCGCGATTCCACCGCCAGCTTGGAATGCTGGCTGGCCATGTTATCCGCCACTCCGTGCTCCGGTTGGCAGGTGGAGTAGACGTTGACGACCGCAGGGCCGGGATAGTCGTTCGCCTCCATGATCGCCTTGTAGAAGTGGTTGATGTGAGCCGGTGTCGTCTGCGCGACATACACCTCGGGATGCATTAGACAGATGTTGGCAAGCTCTTTTCTGCGCTCGCGCTTTCCCCTGACTTCCCGGCCGATGGCGGCCATCTTGGCGTCCTGCCCCAAGTAGGAAGCCGTCGACGCCTGACCTCCGGTGTTGGAATAGACTTGCGTGTCCAGCACCAGGACGTTGATGTCCATGCCGCTGGCGAGCATCCGGCTCAGGCTCTGAAAGCCGATATCGTACATCGCGCCGTCGCCGGCGATAACCCACAGCTTCTTATCGCGCCACCCTCTCTGATCCCAGCGCGCGCGGATCCCCATGGCGTCGGCCGGCGCGTTCTCGAAGAGGGAGTTCGTCCACGGCACCAGGAAAGGATTATAGGGGTAGGTCGAGCTGTAAACCGTGTTGCAGCCCGTCGCCGCCACGACGGCCATCTTTTCCGGACCGTAGACAAACCCGGTTGCCGCCAGCATCATGCGGATGGCCGTGGCTTCACCGCACCCCATGCAGGAGCCCGCTCCCCCCACATAGAGGAGCGCCGATGCCTCGCTCAACATGAAGTCGGCCAGAGCCTTTTCGTTGATGTACTCTTTCGGCGTCGGTCCGATCCGGCGAAAGAATTCGAAGGCTTGCCGGTAGCGCGGCAAAGTGCCCTCATCCTTCTTGACCATCTTGAGCGCGAAATAACCCAGATCATCGCAGACCTGGACACACTCGGCGCAACCTTTGCACTTGGTGGGATCGATGAAGATGCCAAACAACGCCCCTTCTTTTCCCCGCTTCTCCGGCACGTCGTAGTACTTACGCGTCCGCGCCCAGTGGGAGCGCACCCAATCGCGTTCCTCCGCATCCGCGATCTTGCTTAAAGCCTCCTCGACGCGCGAGGCCGGGATCCCCTTCCCCAGGATAGCCGTGTCGGGACACTCGGCGACGCAGGTCATACAGCCAACGCACTTCTCCCAGATGAACTCGGGGATCTCCGGGGCGATGTAGCTGAAGTCACGCAGGGCGCCGGTCCCGGGCGGCACCAAGCTGCGCGCGATCCCCACATCGGCAGGGAGCTCGACGGAGCCGCTGCCGTCCTGATAAGCGCCGATCACGCGCCGGTTGAAGTCGTCCACGTAGGCATCCAGGTCGAGCTCGAAGAGGTGGGCCTCCAGAAACCCGGCTTCGTGCGCTTCTTTGGATTGGCCCGGCTCTTTGATCCCGACGTCGGTCTGCTCTCGAACCACTGTTTCAAACGAGCTGAAGATCTCCTCATGCTTTGCCATCAGGCTTCCTCCGTGCAGGCGTCATCATTCGGTCACGTGCCTGGCCAGGTCGGTCATGGAAAGGACGCCGACCGGCCGCACATGGGGTCCTTGTTGCTCCACCACCACCAGGCGGTGAATTCGTTTGGCGTGAAGCAGGCGGGCCGCCACGCTGACGGGCGTTTCCGGCGTCACGCTGATCACGGGGCGGCTCATCAAGTGCTCCGCCGTCATCCCCCGCCAGTGTTTCAGGTAAGGTTGAACGAAGCGGGCGTTGACCAGATCGGTGCGTGAAATAACGCCCACCAGGTCTCCCGTTTTGTCCACCACCACGAGCGCGCTGATATCTTTTTCGTCCAGCACCCCGGCCACCTCTTCCACCGAAGTCTCGGGATGGCAACTGATCACCGGCCCGTGCATCCAATCCTTCACGGTCTCCTCAGTCATCCTGATACCCTCGCCTTCCCATCGAATTTTCGCCATCGCCACCCTCACGCCGCCGGCTCTATGATCTCCCGCGGCACCTCGAACACCTCCCGGCTGCCGCGCCGGACGGCGCTGAGATTATCCTGAATCACCTGCTCCCCCCGCTTACCGAAAAACTTCCGCATCGACTTGTCGACCGCGGCGTAAACCTCCTCCTCGCCTAAACCGCGCTCCTTGATGAACGGGGCAACCCGCAAAAAGACCCCCAACAACACGATCCCCTGCATCCTCTGGACCAGCTCCGGCCGGCTCGACACCTCGGCGGCGATTCTCACCGCATCTAATGCCAGGACACGGATGCGCTTTTGGCGAATGACATCTTGAGCATGCCGGGGGATGCTCTTCCATACTTCAGCCGGATCGGAACTCTGATGCTGCAAAAAGATCGTGCCTCCCGGAGCCAGCCCCGTGAGAGGATTGCCGAGGTAAAAGGAGTTCACGTTATTGAGCGGAACGAAATCGACGTACTCGAGCTCCGCATGGGCCCGAATAGGCTGTTCGGCGACCGTCAAGTAATAGGTCGTCGGCAAGCCTTTTTTCTCCGACCCGTATTTCGGATAGGCCTGAACCAGAAGGCCAAAGAGACCGCCGATGATGGTCGCGATAATCTTGTTGGTGGTGACCGATCCGTAGCCGCCGACCGAATGGCCTCGCATGGAAAACGCGCCCGCCGGTCGGACATCCGGCTCCCGGTCGGAGACCAGGGCCAAATCGTGCTTGACCCCCAGAACGAAAAACCGCCGCTTTTCCCCCCGCCGCAAATGCTCCACTACGGCCACGAAATCGCCCGGGCGAATATCCCGGCTTCCCAAGCCCGCCGAACCCGAATAGATCGTGGGCACCCGCTCGATCCGCGGATAGCCGGGCGCCCCCGCAAGGGCATCGGCGAAGGCCGCCTTGATCTCCGCCGTCAAAGGATTGGACTGGGCCGGGGGATTGTCCATCCGCTCGACGACGGCAAAGGCCCTAAGATGCTTCAGCGCATCAACGATCTGCGGCCCGGGAAAGGGACGGAAAGAAGTAATGTGTAAAGTGCCCGCCCTGATCCCCTCACGATCGCGGAGATAATCGGCCGTGGCCGAGGCGGTCTCGAGCAAGCTGCCCATGCCGACGATCGCGTACTCGGCGTCTTCTAAACGGTATGAGTCCACCAGGCCATACCGCCGTCCGGTCAGCTCGTAGAAGCGATCCATAACGCTCTGCGTGATAAGGGGCAGCCGATCATAGAAAAAGCGCTGCGCGATTTTCCCTTTCATGTAGCTGTCCTGATTCTGCACCACGCCGCTCATAATCGGGTGCGAGGGATCCATCAAATCGCGCAGCCGGTGCTCGGCGTTGGGGTCGCCGACAAACGTCTTCATGAGCTCGGGTTCGGGCAGGCGCAAGCTTTCAATGGTATGGGTCGTGAGAAATCCATCCTGAACGTTGAAGAACGGCGTCTCCGATTCCTCGGCCACGCGCCGGGCGATCAGCGCCAGATCCGCCGCCTCCTGGGCGTTGCGGGCGAAGAGCATGCCCCATCCGCAGTCCGCCACACCCATGACATCGTCATGGCCCGCGTGGATATTGAGCGCCTGCGAGGTCAGCGCCCGCGCGCCGATGTGGAAGACCACCGGCAGCCGCTTTCCGGCGATGACATAGAGAACCTCTTTCATGAGGATCAGTCCCTGCCCGGAGGTAAAATTCGTCACCCTGCCGCCGGCGAGCGCAAATCCCTCACAGGTGCTCGCCGAGCTGTGCTCGGACTCCAGTTCGAGAAAGGCCAGAGGCTCATCCCAGAGGTTGCGCTGGCCGTTGGCGACCGCCATCTGATACCCGCCGCCCATATTCGTGGACGGGGTGATCGGATAAGCGCACGCCCCTTGACCGATCTGGGTCTCCACCCACACCACGGCCTCCGATCCGTCGGCGGTGGTAGAAATGCCAGGATAGGGAAATTTTCCTCGCTCTTTATTCATTTCCCCTTGCGCTTCCAATGAAACCCTCCTCTTCAGATGACTTTGAGCCAGTTTCCGCTTGCTGATCTCTGGAACGAGCTAAGCAGCAATTGCCATGCCATAGTAGATCGCCCCCATAGACAATGAAAACCGGCGTTTTTCTTAGGAATGAGAAGCGCTAAAGCAATTAATCGCAAAAGTAGGAAGAAAATTCTTTTTACCCCAACTGGAGGCGAAATCGCCACATGCGGAAGCCGAAAATCACCACCCAAAGCATGAATGATGAAATTGTACTCTGACCTCAAGCGCGAGTTAAGGTGCATTCCCCGTCACAGGCTTTTCATGATCCGTTCACTTCGCGAGCGGATTGGGGCGAAGCTGGAACTTGAACACCTTGGGCTGCTCGCCTTTGCCGCTTTCGCTGTGGAACGGCGTCCGCTTGGCGATCGCAGCCGAATAGTCATAGTTCCGTCAAGCGTGCGCGTAGGGGCGGGTCTGAGACCTGCCGCTACGTTTTTCGGGGATACAGCGTGACGCGAGTGCCGTTCGGGACGTCACTTCGCCGTGACGGCCATGACGTCGATCTCGATCATCATGTCCGGCCACGCGAGCTGGGTGACGTTGAGGAGCGTCGAGGCCGGAACCTCGGCGCCCTGGATCGCCTGGCTGCGGCACTTGCCCCATTCCGCGAAATGGCGGATGTCCGTCATGTAGATCGTCGTCTTTACGATGTCGTTGAGCGTCGCGCCGTGCATGCCGAGGAGCTTCTTGATCTTCTGCCACGCGTACATGCACTGGCCGTGGAAATCCCCCTTGTGAAGGATCTTCCCGTCGCCTTCCTGCTCCGGCCCGATACCGCCGAGGAAAATCCATTTGCCCGGATTCACGACGGTCACGACCTCGGAAAAACGCCCCTTGGCCCATTCGTTGTAGTTGTAGTTCTTCTTCTCGAAAGCCGGACCGCCAGCCTGCGCGAACGCGCTGGTCTGGACCAGGATGAGCGACAGCAGTCCGGCGGCCGTAAACGCGATAACTTTGTGCATGGCTGACCCCTTTCTTGTCTTGGTTGTTAATAAAGTTTTTGGGCAGAGAGTATCCGATAACGTCCAAATGTGTCAACTTTGTTTCTTTTGCCGCGTTCCGTTTATGACTTTAAACCCCTCAAACCACAGGACGCTGAACAGTCCGGCGGATAGGCAGATCGCGAGGTCCGGAAGATGCAGCGCGGAAAAACGGAACAGGCTTCGCAAAACCGGAACATAAAGCGCCAGGCCGAGGAAGGCTAGCGCGCCCGCAACCACCCACCACAACGCCGCATTGGGCGAGCTCAACGTTGCCGGGATGGCCCGCGACCACGACCGGTTGGTAAAGATCAGGCCGAGGTTGGCGACGACGAGGGTGGCAAAGGCCAAGGTACGGGCGTCCATTTCGCCTTGCCCACGATATTGGGCGAAGAGAAAGACAGCTAGGTCAATCAACAACACACTCGCTCCCTGCATCAGGCTCAGGATGACGATCCGTTGATCACACGTCGGCTCTTTCGGATCGCGGGGAGGGCGCTTCATCACGTCGGCTTCTTCCGGCTCGGCTTCAAAGACGATCGAGCAGGCCGGGTCAATGATCAATTCCAGGAACGCAATGTGAACCGGAAATAGAACCAATGGCCACTTAAACAAGACCGGGAGCAAAGACATCCCGGCGATGGGAACATGAATGGCGAAGATGTAGGCCGTCGCTTTTTTCAGATTGTCGAAGATCCTTCGACCGAGTTTGACCGCCTGGACGATCGATGAAAAATCGTCATCGAGCAGCACCAGCGAGGCCGACTCGCGAGCCACGTCGGTGCCCCGGCCACCCATGGCTATGCCTATGTGCGCCGCCTTCAAGGCCGGCGCGTCATTGACGCCGTCGCCCGTCATGGCCACGATTTCGCCGTTGGCCTTCAGGGCGTTGACCAGGCGTAGTTTCTGCTCCGGCACCATCCGCGCAAAGATATTCACTGTCTTGATGCGCCGCTGGAGTTCTTCGTCGTCCATGGTGTCAAGTTCGGATCCCGTGATCCATTCGTCCCTTGGCCAAAGGCCAATCTGCCGCGCGATGCTCTGGGCTGTCCCCGGATAGTCTCCAGTGATCATGACTACCCGTATCCCCGCCGCGTAACATTCTCTGATCGAGTCGGGCACAGTTGGACGCACGGGGTCGGTAAACCCGACCAGCCCCAAGAACTCGAACTCAAAGTCATGCTGCTCGCCGGGCAAAGGCGACTGATTGAAGTAGGCCTTCGCCACCGCCAGGACACGCAGGCCCTCACCGGCCATCGAGTGGATAGGCCCGGCCAGCGCCTGCATCTGAACGCTATCCAAATGGCACAGGTCAGCAACCGCTTCCGGCGCGCCCTTGGCGGCGATCACGAACTCGTCACGACTCATCGATTCCCAAACGTGTGCGAGGGACAGTAAGGCCCGCGACAGGGGATATTCACGAACCAGCTCCCAATCGTCATGGAGGTGCTCGGTGTCCAGAAGGTAGCGGTCGCCCAGTTCCTTTAAAGCTTTTTCCATTGGGTCGAAGGGGTCTTTCGGACTGGCCAAAATGCTGAACTCTGCGAGCTCATGGAAGGTTTCTGGAATGGGCTCTTGCGGGCGCTCGGTTAGGTCGTAGAACTGCCCGGCAGCGAAAATCTTGGCGACTGACATTCGATTGAGGGTGAGCGTACCGGTCTTGTCCACGCATAGGACTCTGGCTGAGCCCAGGGCTTCGACGGCCGGTACCCGCCGCGTCAGGACCTGCTTCTGCGCGATGCGCCAGGCACCCAGAGCGAGAAAGACCGTCAACACCACCGGAAATTCTTCCGGCAGCATGGCCATGGCCAGGGCAATTCCGGAAAGAAGCCCATGGAGCCAATCGCCTCTGGTAACCCCGTAGACGACCACCACCAGGGCGGAAAGGCACAACCCGGCAATCGCGAGGTTGCGGACCAGCCGCCCGGTTTCCCTCTGCAACAAGGTCTCTTCAGATTCCACCGCTTGCAGCGCTTTGCCGATCTTGCCAATTTCCGTGTTAATGCCGGTCCCCTGCACCTGGGTGATGCCCTGCCCCTTGACCACCAGTGTTCCGGAATATACGAAGGGAAGATCGTCACCCCCGGGGCGCTCCCAGTTCCTGACGCCATCCCAAGAAACCTTGCGCACCGGCACGGACTCGCCGGTCAATAACGATTCGTCAACTGAGAGATTGACGCCCCACAGGAGGGGCCCGTCGGCCGGCACCCGATCACCTTCGGCCAACACCACGATGTCGCCACGTGCCACTTCACGGCCGGCTATGCGCTTTTCTTGACCGTCTCGAATGACCAGCGCGCGCGGGCTCGATAAGTCCCGCAACGCTTCCAGAGCACGCTCCGTTTTGCGCTCCTGATAAACGGTGATCCCCATGACAACGCAAACAAAACCGAGCAGCATGATCGCCTCGCGCACATCCCCCAATACGAGATAAATCGCTCCACCGGCAACGAGAAGCAGGAACATGGGCTGGCGTACGACTTCAAAGACAATGGCAAGGCTATGGCGTCGCCTGTCCGAAGGAAGTTCGTTATAACCCTCTTCCTGCAGCCTCCTGGCCGCTTCAAGCTCAGAAAGCCCGGCAAGGCCGGCGATATCCAGCGCCTTCACCATTTGTGACAACTCTCAGCCCGGACTCCATCTCCAATTGCGAATTTCCGGCATGTCTTCGCCGTGTTTGTGGATGTAGCTCTTGTGATCGAGCAGCCTGTCGCGGAGAAACTGTTTGGCGTAAGCGGCCCGCGAGCCCAAGCTCGGCATACGATCGATCACGTCGCCGACGAGGTGGAAGCGGTCGAGATCGTTCAGAACCACCATGTCGAAGGGGGTGGTAGTCGTTCCCTCTTCCTTGTAACCGCGGACGTGCAGGTTCTTGTGGTTGGTCCGACGATAGGTCAGGCGATGGATCAGCCAGGGATAGCCGTGGTAGGCGAAGATGATCGGTTTGTCTTTGGTGAAGAGGACATCGAAGTCCTTGTCGCTCAGTCCGTGAGGATGCTCGCTCTGAGGCTGCAGGGTCATCAAGTTCACCACGTTCACGACTCGGATCTTCAGATCCGGGAAGTGCTGCCGGAGCATTTCAACCGCGGCCAGCGTTTCCAGAGTGGGCACATCGCCCGCGCAGGTCATCACCACATCGGGATCCCCGCCTTCGTCGTTGCTGGCCCATTCCCAGATGCCGAGACCGGCGGTGCAGTGCTTGACGGCCTCATCCATGTCCAGCCACTGCAGGGCGGGCTGTTTGCCCGCGACGATGACATTCACGTAGTCGCGGCTTCGTAAACAATGGTCGGTCACGGACAGCAATGTGTTGGCATCGGGAGGCAGATAGACGCGGATGATATCCGCTTTCTTGTTCACCACGTGATCGATGAAACCCGGGTCCTGATGGCTGAAGCCATTGTGATCCTGCCGCCATACATGCGAGGTGAGGAGATAATTCAGCGACGCAATGGGACGTCGCCAGGGGATGTTACGAGTCACCTTGAGCCATTTCGCGTGTTGATTGAACATCGAGTCCACGATATGGATGAACGCTTCGTAGCAGGAGAACAAACCGTGCCGGCCGGTGAGCAGATAGCCTTCCAGCCAACCCTGGCACAGATGCTCGCTTAACACCTCCATCACCCGGCCGTCCGGCGAGATGTGCTCGTCGGTTTTCAGAATCTCAGCGGTCGAAACACGGTCGGTGATGTCGAACAGGTGCGTCAATCGGTTCGAGGCCGTCTCATCCGGCCCAACGACGCGGAAGTTGCGCTGCTCCCAATTCAGTTTCATGACGTCTCGAATAAACGCTCCCATAATCCGGGTGGCTTCCGCCACCACCGTCCCGGGCCGGGGAACAGCCACGGCGTAATCCCGAAAATCCGGCATTCTTAGTTCGCGAAGCAGGACTCCGCCGTTCGCATGGGGGTTGGCCCCCATGCGCCGCTCGCCTTTGGGCGCCAGCTCGCCCAGTTCAGGGATCAGTCCCCCATTCTCGTCGAAAAGCTCTTCGGGCCTGTAACTCTTCAACCACTGCTCGAGCATCTTCAGGTGCTCGGGCTTCGTGGCGATTTCCGCAAGCGGTACCTGGTGAGAGCGAAACGACCCTTCCGTGGGTAGCCCGTCTACCTCCTTGGGCCCCGTCCACCCTTTGGGCGTGCGAAAAATGATCATCGGCCACTGCGGTCGCTTCTTGAAGCCTTTGCTCCGCGCCTCTGACTGGATCCGTCTGATCTCCTCGACGATCGTGTCGAGTGTTCCCGCCATGACCTGGTGAACTTTATCAGGATCGTCTCCCTCAACGAAATACGGGTTGTAACCACATCCACGCAAGAGCTGTTCCAATTCTTCCCGGCTGATGCGCGCCAGCACGGTCGGGTTGGCGATCTTGTAGCCATTGAGGTGCAGGATGGGCAGCACCGCACCGTCGTGGACAGGATTCAGGAATTTGTTCGAGTGCCAACTGGTTGCGAGTGGCCCGGTCTCCGCCTCGCCATCGCCAACGACACACGCGACCAGCAAGTCGGGATTATCGAACGCGGCGCCGTACGCGTGCGCCAGAGAATAGCCGAGTTCGCCGCCTTCGTTAATGGAACCTGGCGTTTCCGGGGCCACGTGACTGGGGATGCCGCCGGGAAATGAGAATTGGGTGAACAACCGTTTCATGCCAGCTTCGTCCTGGGAGATGCTCGGGTACAGCTCGCTGTAAGTGCCTTCCAGATACGTGTTGGCCACCAGGCCCGGCCCGCCGTGCCCCGGCCCGGTGACATAGATCACGTTCAGGTCATACTTGTTGATAATCCGGTTGAGATGGACATAAATGAAGTTCAGGCCCGGCGTGGTACCCCAATGGCCAAGTAGTCTTGGCTTTATGTGTTCCAGCTTCAGCGGTTCTCTTAGAAGCGGATTGTCGTAGAGATAGATTTGACCGACGGACAGGTAATTCGCGGCACGCCAATAGGCGTCTATCTTTCGCAGGAGTTCAGAGGATAGTGGTTTGTTCATAAGTCCGTTCCTCCGAGTCATTTTTTCTTTCTTCAACGCAGTCATGCCAGCATCGACCGTTCCTCCGTTGCCGCGGTGTCTGCTATGTGCCCAGTTCCTGCACGGTTCGCAGAAAGGTGATGACGTCTTCGCGGCTCAGCATGCCGACCACCTGGCTGTCGGTCATCACGGGGAGTTGGTTGACCCCGTCACGATCCATCTGCTGGAGGGCAGTCCACAGTTCGCTGTCCGGGCTGATGCGCTTCAATCTCTCCAGCGGGAGCATGACCCGGGCGGCGCTCGTCGTCGACCATTCGCCCCGCGGCACTTCCTTGATCCGGTGCAGAGTCATCAGGCCGACAGTGTTTTCTCCGCGATTGACGAGGAAGCACCGCTGCCCGCTGCGGAGGATGTGGTCCTCTACCAACTGTTGCAGCGTCAGATCCGCGGGAATGGCAGCACACCGTCTGCTCATGGCCTGCGCCACTGTGTGCCCGGCCAGCAAGCCTTGAAACATCACCTGATGCACTTGGGCGGTCGCGGCGCTGTCCAGAAACCAGCCGATAAAGGCGATCCACAAGCCGCCGAAGTTGCCGCCAAACATCTGCCACACGCCCACAAAGATAAATAGGAAACCAAAAAACCGGCCGACATTGGCGGCGATGAGGGTGGCGCGTCGCAGGTTCTTCGTGACTGCCCACACGACGGCACGGAACACGCGGCCGCCGTCGAGCGGGTAGCCGGGAATCAGATTAAACAGCACCAGAGCCATGTTGATGTAGGCCAAATATTTGGCTAGTCCCCACAACGGCTCAACGCCGGCCACGACAGGCTTCGCCACAGAAAAAAACACCCCCAGAGCAAGGCTGACGATCGGCCCGGCGATCGCGATGAGAAACTCGGCGGTGGCGCTGGGCGGTTCCCCCCCAATCTGGGCGACGCCACCGAAGATAAACAGCGTGATGCTGCGCACCGGTACCTTAAACCGCAAAGCGACGGCCGAATGTCCCAGCTCGTGGAGCAGCACGCTCACGAAGAGCATGATGGCGGTCACTGCGCCCATGAACCAATACAGCAGCGGCGGCCAGTTTTTGAACTCGGCCGGATAGTAGCTGGCCGCCAGCGACCAGGTAAGCAGGGCAAAGATCACGAACCAGGAATAATCCAAGCCAATTGGGATTCCCATGATCCTGCCTAATGGAACATTCTGTCGAGTCATGAGTTTTTTCCTTTGGTGCCGCGCCGGTCCGACCTGTCCCCGCTGTCAACCGACAAATCAGGTAGCCTTATCGGCCTGAACCTCCTCGGGCAACTCCATCGTACGGC